>VFZO01000122.1 GCA_016871155.1 Acidobacteriota bacterium
ATTTCCAAGTGCGAAGTCAAGTAAGCGCGATCCTGATCAGAGATGGACTGGGCTGCAGCGCCGCACCCTATTACAAAGAGCAGAATGAGGATATTCCCCTTAAGGAAGTCGAGCAGGTCGCGGCGGTGGTCCTTCAAAAACTCGTCCTGGCTGCCGGAGACGTCGGAGACAAGAGCCAGCGCCAGCGGGCTATCGGCGCTTTGCGAGAAGTGCGTGATCTTCTGCGGCACGCCGTCTTCGAACACCTCGATGTCGTCGCGAGTGAGCCCGTCGACCAGGCGGCCCTTCTCGTCGCGCACGGAGAAGGGAACGTTCACCAGCTTGACGTCAACTGTGATGCGAGCCCCGTCTTGCGCGGCCATCGGCCACGCGCTCATTCCGAGAACAAGGCGGCGCGAAAGAGTCACAACTCGAGGTGTCCTTGATACATCATGGCCGATAACTTGAACTGTTGGCGGACGGAAAAGACCTGTCCGTCCGCGAAGAATTCGGCGTCCTTGTCCTTGACGGTAATTGTCCGCACGCGCGGAAAGTGGACTCGAATGGTGAGGGTCAGGCCCTGATTGAGCGCCACGACCTTCACAGGCTTCATGAGGAGACCGGAGCCCAGGTGAAGCTGCGCGGAATCCTGAATCACCCGTTCGATCACGCCGGGGCCCTGGTGCGCTAACTCGGCGGGCAGGCCGAACATCTCGACGACGTAGTCCTGCTCGGGAGCGCCGATGCGCTCGTTGATCGAGCCCTGCTGTTTGGCCTCACGGTGCTTGTACACGGCGGTGGCGTGGCGCACCGGCAAAGCGCCGGGCCACCGTACGAGGATGTCCGCCTTATCCTTGAGCGACGACTTCGGCGCGCCGATGCCGCCCAGCGGGCCGAGGCCGGGGTTTTGGTTGGGTCCGTGATCGGCGCCGGGTACGTCCTTGTAGCTGAACGGCCGCTGCTGGCGCTCTCTCCACGTAAAAGCGACCGTGCGAGGCTTGGCCCAGGGCGAGTCGGTGAGCACGCGCAGCACGGTATCGTCGGACCAGCCGGTGAACGGTTGACTCCGCCAGTCGGCGCCAAAGGCCCCGAGGAGGAGGCAGAAGCCAACAAGGCCGCTGGTTGTGCGCATCTCATCCAATATTACCCGTGCCGAACGCTAAAATACGGTAGGATATGAAAACACGGTCACAAATTTAATGCGTGTCTCGGTCGACGCGTCACCTCTTCTGCTGCGCAGCGCGGGCGTGAAGAACTACCTTTACCACTGGATTCGTGCCCTCCAGCAGACGGGCGGGGAGAACCGTGTCAACGGCTATCCGTTCATCGACCGCATCGGCGACCTGACGCATGAGACGTCCGTGATGAGCTTTGCCCGCACAGCGCCACGGATCGTGTGGCTGCTGGCGGCGAATCGGATTGGTCCGGCACGAAAGCTGGCGGCAGGTGACGCGCAGGTTTTCCATGTGACGAATCAGGTGCATAACGGCGTGGCCGGCATGGCCCTGACGGCGACCGTCCACGATATGACCTCCTGGCTGACTCCGGAATTTCACACCGAGGCGAATATTGTTGCGGACCGGCGATTCGCCGAGCGCATTCTTACCAAGGCCGATGGGCTGATCGCGGTGAGCGAAAATTCCCGGCAGGATGCGATGCGCGTGTGGAATTTGAAGCCGGAAAAGATTGTCACGATCCACTCCGGAGTGCCAACCGCCTACTTCGATGCGAGCGCCGGCGAGGCGGAGCGCGTGCGCGAGGCACTCGGCCTGAAGAAACCGTTCATCCTGCACGTGGGCACGGTGGAGCCACGCAAGAATTTGGATGCGCTGCTGGACGCGTATCTGCTGCTGCCGGAATCCGTCCGAGGCGAGATCGAATTGGTGTTTGCCGGGCCGATGGGCTGGGCGGCGAGCACAACATCGAAACGGATCCTATCCGGCCTTCCCGGCGTTCGCTACCTGGGCTATGTTCCGGAGCGCGACCTGCCAGGTCTAACGAAAGCCGCGATGGTCTTCGCGTATCCGTCCCTATACGAGGGATTCGGATTTCCCGTGGCGCAGGCGATGGCCGCGGGCGTGCCGGTGCTGACATCGAACAACTCCTGTCTGCCGGAGATCACCGGCGATGCCGGGGTGCACGTGGATCCCCGCAGCCCCTCGGCGATTCGCGACGGACTGGACCGGTTGATCAGTTCCGGATCTCTGCGCGCGGAAAACGCCGCAAACGGCCTGGCGAAGGCGCAGGAGTATCGTTGGGAACGCTGCGCGCAAGCGTCCTGGCGGTTTTTCCAGCAGTTCGCGTGAGCGCGCGGCGCATCGATTCGATCGACCTGCTGCGCGGGATCGTCATCCTGCTGATGGCGCTGGACCATACCCGCGACTTCTTCGGCGATCTGTCGGTCGATCCCATGGACGCGGGCAAGACCTGGCCGGCGCTGTATGCCACGCGCTGGATCTCCCATTTCTGCGCGCCGGTCTTTGTGTTCCTGGCCGGCACCGGCGCCTGGATGCAAAGAGAGAAACCGGAGTTGAGCCAGTTTCTGATCCGGCGAGGACTCTGGCTGGTGGTGCTGGAGCTGACCTGGGTGCGCTGTTTCGGCTGGTTTTTCAACTTTCACTACAAGTTCAGCGTGGGTCAAGTGATTTGGGCGATCGGGCTCTCGATGTGCGTTCTGGGAGTGGCGATCCGAATTGGGCTGACACCGAGGGTGGCGGCGTGGATCGGGACCGCCATCATTTTTCTGCACAATCTGACTGACTCCTGGAAAGCCGAGCAGTTTGGCCCGTTGTGGTGGTTGTGGCGGATTCTGCACGACCGCAAGCCGATGGAGTTCTATCCCGAGCATTTCTTTTTCCCGCAGTACCCGCTGCTGCCGTGGCTCGGGGTGCTGATTGCCGGGTTTGGATTCGGGGCGGTGTATCAACAGCCCGAGGCCAGACGCCGGCAGTTGACGCTCTGGCTGGGGCTGGCGGCCACAGCGCTGTTCGCCGCCCTGCGGTGGACGAACTGGTATGGTGATCCGCGGCCGTGGGCGGACTCCCTGTATTCGTTCCTGAACTGCACGAAGTACCCGCCCTCCCTGCTGTTCCTGCTGATGACGTTGGGACCCTCCGTTATTCTCCTGGCCCGGTTGCCGGACCGTGTGGCGGGGCCTGTGGTCCTGTTCGGCAGGACGCCTTTGTTTTTTTATCTCATACACTTACCGATGATTCACGGCGCGGCTGCCCTGTATGCGCTGGCAGGATGGGGCAACGCCGACTGGCTGACTGACGCCCCGGGCTGGGGCCGGATGCCCCGGCCGGCGGACTTCGGGTTCGGCCTGCCGGGAGTCTATGCCATCTGGGCGACGGTAATGCTGGTGTGTTACCCGCTGTGCCGCTGGTTCGCGGAGTTTAAGCGAAAGGACGGAGCCCCGTGGTGGGCTCGCTATTTATGACGATTTCTTCACTCGATCAACTGCAAGCTCTGGTGGGCCAGCCGGCCGGGAGCTCCGAATGGGTGACCGTCGGTCAGGATGACATCTGCCGTTTTGGCGCACTGACCGGAGACGAGCAATGGATTCATGTAGATACAAACCGCGCTAGTACCGAAAGTCCCTGGGGTACTACGGTGGCCCATGGGTTCTTAACGCTTAGCTTGCTTTCGAGGCTGGCGTTCGATGTGATCCGCTTGGAGGCGGGGCAGTCGTCAGTGGTCAACTATGGACTGAATAAAGTACGGTTTCCTGCGCCAGTGCGGGCCGGGAGCAGAGTTCGGGGTCACTTTGTGCTGCTCGCTTGCGGGCCCGTTCCGGGTGGATTGGAGCTTGTTTGGAAAGTGACAGTGGACGCCGAGAACGAACCGAAACCGGTCTGCGTGGCGGAGTGGATTTGGCGGGTTCTGGCTGGTACCCACACGCGTGGGGGGTAAACAATACCCGCATGAGACCGATGTAACGTCCCCCTAATCGCCCTAGAGGTTGTCGAACATATGCTGTACAACTAATAGAAACAACGACGGTTAGAAAAAATGAACGAAGAACACAACCACTACCCGGAGGGGTGCAGCCGCGATGGTTCGGACTGCACAGATTGCATCGGAGCCACGGCGGCGTCGCTCATCTCGATTACGCGAGATGTGACGCCGCAGTGGGCGGAACGGACGTTCCGGAAGATCTACCGCCATTCGGCCTGCCAGTTGATGGAACACACATTTATCTGGAGTTGCACGCAGCCGACCGAGGAGTCCCTGGCGTAGCGCACAGATTTATTTGAAACCTGTTCGGTATTCGGCTCGTTACAGAGATTAGAGGAGACTCAACCGAATGCTTTCAACCGCAATCGCCTTTCCCGAATTCATCGGCTCAGTACACCTGACCCGCAAGGAAGCGGAATTACTTCGTCTGCTGCGTGAGCACGCCGGCGAGTGTTTGTCCCGAGAATTCCTGCTGAGCACGATTTGGGGCTACACAGGCGGCGTCCGAACCCGGACACTCGATGTCCATATTCAACGCCTCCGCCGAAAGGTCCGGCTTTTCAACCTCGGAGGTGAAATCCAGACGATTTTACGCCATGGCTACTGCTGGGTGATGAATACACCACAGAAGTAACCTGGACCGGTACGCAGGAAGGGCGGCGGGGTGAAGCGATTCTCCCCGCCGCCTTTCGTTTGTGGCGGGTTACGGGCGGCGGCGGAGTCTGGCCCAGCGCCTCGATCAATTCGGTGCGGCAAGGAAGGCCGCGTGAGATCCATCGTTACAACCGAGCCGTATGGTACGCGTGGATCGGGAAATATGACAATGCCCTTGTGGAACCCGAAGGTGGGGCGAAGTCACGACCTTGTATGACGATCTACGCGGCCTTCGATCCGGTATTCAAACCATTACAAGGCAATGCGCGGTTTCAGGAGGTTGTACGGCAGGTTGGAGTAAAGCCAACGAACTAGGAGCCGCTGAGTTCGCGGTGCATCCGGGCCTCATCGAGATCGCCGGTCCACTTGGCGACGACCACAGTGGCGATGCCGTTGCCGATGACGTTGGTGATGGCACGGGCCTCACTCATGAAGCGATCGATACCAAGGATCAGGGCCAGGCTGGTGACCGGTATGGCGCCCACGGCGGAGAGTGTCGCGGCGAGCACGATGAAGCCGGAGCCGGTGATGCCGGCGGCGCCTTTGGAGGTGAGCAGGAGAACGGCGAGCAGCGTGATCTGCTGGGTGAGCGTCATCTCCGTATTGGTCGCTTGCGCCAGGAAGACGGCAGCCATGGTGAGGTAGATTGACGTGCCATCGAGGTTGAACGAGTAGCCGGTGGGGATAACCAGGCCAACGGTGGATTTACCCGCGCCGAGGGACTCGAGCTTGTGCATCATGCGGGGAAGTGCGGCTTCCGAGGAACTGGTGCCAAGAACGATGAGAATCTCCTCTTTGACATAGACGAGGAATTTCCAGATGGAAAAGCCGTGCCAGCGGGCAATCAGTCCAAGGATGACGAAGATGAAGACGACGCAGGTGAGATAGAACGTCGCCATAAAGTTGAGGAGCTTCAACACGCTGTCGATGCCGAACTTGCCCACCGTGAAGGACATGGCGCCAAAGGCTCCTACCGGGGCCAGGCGGGTAATCATTTTCACGATACCGAACAGGATCTCCGAAACGCGTTCGATGAACTCGAAGATCTGATTCCGATGGGAACCCAAGTTTTGGAGGGCGACGCCGAAGAGGATGGCGAGCAGGAGAACCTGCAGGATCTCGCCCTTGGCGAAGGCATCGAAGAAGGAGTTCGGAATGATGTGCAGGAGGAAGTCCGTAACGCCCTCCATCTTGCCGGGAGCGGTGTATTGGGCGATCGACTTGGCGTCGAGCGAGGCGATGTCAGCGTTCATGCCCGCGCCAGGTTTGAGCGTGTTGACGACCACGAGGCCGACGATCAGGGCGAGCGTGGAGACCACTTCAAAGTAGAGCAGCGCGAGACCACCGGTGCGTCCCACCTTCTTCATATCCGCCGTGCCGGCGATGCCGACGACGACGGTGCAAAAAATGATAGGCGCGATGATCATCTTGATCAGCTTGATAAAGCCGTCGCCCAGAGGCTTCATTTCGACCGCGAGCGGCGGATTGAAGTGGCCCAGCGCGATGCCGATGGCGATCGCCGCAAGCACCTGCACGTAGAGAGAGCGGAACATGGACAAGATCTCTTATTCTAATTCGGCGGTATGCTGTTGGGCATGAGAATTCTCGCCGCGCTCGCCGTTTGTGCCTCACTCGCTGCGCAGGACGTAGCCGCGTTGAAGGAACAGGCCAAGGCCGCCGCCTTCACTCGCGCGAAATTGTCCCAGGAGATTACCGACTCCGTATTTTCTTTCGCGGAGTTGGGATATCAGGAGTTTGAAACATCCAAGTACGTGACAGGAATTCTAGAAAAGAACGGGTTCAAAATTACGAACGGCGCGGCTGGGATGCCGACCGCTTGGGTGGCGGAATGGGGCTCCGGGAAACCGGTGATTGGCCTGATGGCGGATATAGACGGGCTGCCGGAAACGTCGCAGAAGCCCGGGATTCCGTGGCAGGAGCCGCTTATCCCCAACGGACCGGGCCACGGAGAGGGCCACAACTCCGGACAAGCAGTGCAGGTGGTGGCGGCGATTTCGGCCAAGGAGGTGATGGCGAAGAACGGTTTGAAGGGAACGATTCGCGTGTATCCGGGCGTGGCGGAAGAACTGTTGGGAAGCCGGACCTATATGGTGAACGCCGGGTTGTTCAAGGACCTCGACATCATGTTAAGCGCCCACATCTCGGCCGACTTTTCGACCAACTGGGGCGCGTCGGGCTCGGGACTGGTTTCGACCCAGTACAGCTTTCACGGACGAAGCGCGCACGGCGCGGGGTCACCCTGGCAGGGCCGCAGCGCTCTGGACGCCGTGGAGTTGATGAACATCGGCTGGAACTACCGGCGAGAGCACATCCGTCCGGAATCGCGATCCCATTACGTGATCACCCACGGCGGCGATCAGCCCAACGTGGTTCCGCCGGAGGCGACGGTCTGGTACTACTTCCGCGAATGGGAGTTCAGCCGGATTCGCGATCTGCACGAGATTGGGTCCACGATCGCGGGAGCGGCGGCGCAGATGGCGGGGGTTACGATGACGCAAAAGATTGTCGGCGCGGCTTGGCCGGGCCACTTCAACAAGGCTCTGGCGCAGGCCCTGCACTCCAATATTCGCAGCGTCGGGATGCCTGCGTGGAGCGAGGCGGACCAGGCTCTGGCCAAGGCGGCGCAAAAGATGATGAAGGCGCCCGCGAACGGACTTCGAGCCGAAGTGGGGCCGCTGGGCGACGGGAAGAACATTATGGGCAACGCGGGCTCGGACGATATCGCGGAGGTTGCCTGGAATTTGCCGACGGTGGTGTTGCGCTATCCGGGCAACATTCCGGGCATGACGGGCCACCACTGGTCGAGCGGCATCTCCATGGCGACGCCGATCGCGCACAAGGGCGCGAACCACGGCGCCGCTGCGCAGGCGATGACGGTGATCGACCTGATGACGACGCCGAAGTTGATTGATGACGCGCGCGCCTATTTCGCCGAACAGACGAAGGAACAGAAGTGGGTGAGCCTGATCCCGGTGGACGCGAAGCCGCCGATTGAGTTCAACCGGGACAAGATGGAAAAGTTCAAGCCGGCGCTGCAAAAGCTGCGCTACGATCCGGCAAAGTTTCCGACCTACCTGGACCAGCTCGGCGTGAAGTACCCGACGTTACCGTAGTACCGTTGACAACTTTTTTAAAACAAGAGTGAGAATTTTGTTTCCGTCCGGCCACTATCTTGTAGAGGTGAAATTCCTATCATGGCTGTGACGAAACCAAGAAATCGTCTGGTTAATTTTCGCGTGAGTGAAGATGAGTTCCAGGTCCTGCGCGAGGCCTGCGAGACGGGCGGCTCGCGGAGCCTATCGGACTTCGCACGCGTAGCCGTGCTCGGCGGCCGCGCCGAAACCAGGGAATCCGAAGAGATTCTGCGCCTGCGGCTGGCGTTGATCGAAGAAAAAATGGGCGAGGTGGATCAGAAACTTTTTCAGATCGCCAAGCTGCTAGGAGATCCGGCGGCGCGTCAGATGTCGATGGCCGCGATGCACATGAGCTAGGCGGGGGCCAGTTCCGGCTGCGGTTTGGGCGCCTTCTCGGGTACCAACTGGCGGGTCGGGTCGATGCGGGTGAAGAGATACGCGCTCACAAGGAGCATGGAGGCGAGAGGTATGAGGGCTTTGTTGTAGTCGCCCCCGAACCACTCCACCATGTAGCCGAACAGCACGGAGCTCAAGAAGCTGCCGATTTGACCTGCCATGTTCATGGAACCCGAAACGGCGCCCGCGTACTTTTTCCCGACATCCATGCAGACGGCCCAAGCGACGGGAAGCATGCAATCCATACAGCCGTAGCCGAGCGCCAGGAACGTCACAGCGAGTTCCTAGCTGGCGGTTTGCGTGGTGGTCAACATGAACAGGCCCGCCATGCCGAGACCGGCGCTGCCGATGATACGGCGGCCGATGAGGAGTCCGTATTTCCGGGAGAGGAGGTCGCTCAGGAGGCCTCCGGTTAAGTTGCCGCACGCGCCGATGAGGAACGGAAGCGTGGACCAGAGCCTCATCTCGTCCTCCGTGAATCCGCGGCCGCGCTGCAGGTAGGTGTGCAGCCAGCTTTGATAGAAGTACGAACCCCAGCAGTAGGTGTGGTACATCAACAGGATGGTCCAGAAGTTGCTATTCCGGAGCACGAGGGCCCAGGGCAGAGAATGGTGCGCGGCGGCGGTTTTGGGCGCGCCGATGAGGTTTAGCTCTTCTTCGGAGACCCCGGCCTTGTCGCGCGGATTGTCGCGATAGTAGCTCCACCACCAGATGCACCAGAGCACGCCGACGACTCCAAAGATGTAGAAGGTGGCGCGCCACCCGTACGCCTGCTGAATGGGAACGACCAAAAGCGGCGAGATAGCGCCGCCGAGGCGGGAGGCCATCCAGGTGATGCCGACGGCGCGGGCCCGTTCCTGAGACGGGAACCACCGCGAAACGCTGGCGGAGATGTTCGGGTAGGCGCCCGCTTCGCCTGCACCGAAGAAGAAGCGGACGGCCAGCAGGATGCCATAGTTGGAGACCGCGCCGGTCATGGCCGTGAACGCCGACCACCACAGCACGATGCGCGTGAGAATATTGCGGGGTCCATACTTATCGCCCCACACACCGGCGGGAATTTCGAAGGCGGCGTAGGAGATGGTGAAGGCGCCAACGACCCAGCCCCACATCTGCGGTGAGATGGCCAGTTCATCCTGCATGCGTGTGCCGGCCACGCTGATGCACACGCGGTCGAGGTAGGTGATGATCGACAGCAGAAACAGCAGGCCCAGCATTCGATAGCGATAAGGCATAAGCCGCCTATTGTGTCACAACTCCGGCCTTGAGAGGATAGAGTTCATGTTGCGATTGGTACTACTCCTGGGGCTCGGTGCTCTTGCCGCGGCGGACTGGCCGCGCTTCCGCGGGGCGAATGGGGCGGGAGTGGCGGTTGGGAATCCGCCAGCGGAGTTCGGCCCGGCAAAAAACGTGGCCTGGAAGGCGTCGCCGCCGCAGGGGAAGTCCTCGCCGGTGGTAGTGGGCGGGCGGGTGATCCTGACGGGACATAGCGGCGAAGCCTGCTTCACGGTCAGCTACGACGCGGCCACTGGGAAGGAACAGTGGCGGCGCGAGGTGAAGCGGCGCAACGCGCAGAAGCGGCACAAATTGAACGACGTGGCCGCGCCGACGGCGGCGGCAGACGCCAAGCGCATTGTGGTGTTCTTCACGGAGTTCGGGCTGGCCGCGTATTCCCATGACGGCAAGGAGTTGTGGACGCTGCCGCTGGACGCGATGTCGTCGATGCAAGGCGTGGCGGCGTCTCCGGTGCTGCACGGCGACTCGGTGTATCTTGCTATCGACCAGGCGCGCGAATCGTTCGTGATGGCCGTGGACGCGGCCAAGGGCGAGGTCCGTTGGAGAAAGGCGCGGCCGGATGCGCCGGGCGGTGTCTACTCCTCGCCGGTGATCTTTGAACGAGGCGCGGAGCCGGTGCTAGGCGTGCTGGGCGATATCGAGTTCACCGGCTACTCCCTGCGAACGGGCGAGAGGGTCTGGTGGGTTACCGGAATGCCGAGCCAGGCGAAAACGTCGCCCGCCGTGAACGGCGACCGGATTGTGCTTTCGGTGAACGCAATGGCCGAAGCTTCGCAGATTCCGGCGTTCGACACGGTACTGGCGGCCGACGCCAACGGGAACAAGGCACTGGACCTGGACGAGGCGAAGGGCGTGCCGAGAGCCGTGTTCCCGACGGTGGATCGAAATCGCGACGGCAGGATCGACACGAAGGAGTGGACCGAGTTTCGCGAGCAGGCGCTGCAGCCGCCAGCGACCATGTCCTTGCGGCCGCGGGGCCGGGGCGACCTTACGAAGACCGCGGTGGAATGGCGGGCGCAGCGCGCCGTACCCAACGTGCCATCGCCGTTGGCCGCCGCGGGCGCGATCTACACGGTACGGAACGGGGGAGTGGCGGGCATTTATGACGCGGCGAGCGGCGAGGCGCGCAAGGAGTTCCGGTTGACTGGCGCCCTGGGCGACTACTACGCGTCGCCGGTTGCGTCGTCGAAGCATGTGTACTTCGCGAGCATGGAGGGCAAGATTACGGTCATCGATTTCGCGGGCGAGATCGTGTCGTCCATTCCGATGGAGGAAGAGATCTTCGCGTCTCCCGCGATTGTTGGCGACGCGCTTTTTGTGCGGACGCAGCAGTCGCTTTATTGCTTCCGCAAGGCGGACTGAGCGACCGTTCGCGCGAGGTTGGAAAGATCGGCGGGCCGCAGGGACGGGCGCTGGATGACGACGGAGAGCAGCGAGTCCTTACGGGCGATCACGAGCTGCCGTAACGAGGCGTTCCAATAAGCCTTTTCGCCCAGGCCGGCGACCCATTCGACCGTTTGCGGCTTTACCTCCCGGACGTCACCGCCCCTGTCGACCGAGAAGCCTTTTGTGAGTTTCTCGAAACGCGCGTCGAGTTCCCGCAGCGCTTGGGGATTGGGCTCGATGCGCAGGCTGACCGATTCGTTGTCGCGCGAAGGGCGTTTTTTTCCGTCGCGCAACGCCAGGCGAAGTTCGGCGAGCGAAGGCAGGGGACCGAGCCAAACGTAGGTACAGCTATCGGACTTTACGACGCGGACCGGCGTGTTCGATGCGATTTCGAAAATTTCGCGCACGTCCTTTTCCGGAAGCAGGGCGCAGGGGTCGATGGAGAGTGCTAAGAGTAGTCCGAACATTTATACCTTCAAATGTCTCGCCAGGAACGGCAGCCCCTGGCCGCCATGGAAGAAGTGATCGCCGGTGAAGACCTCGTGCTCGATGGCATGGGCGGCGTCGAAGACTTCGTAGACTTTTTTCACTCGCGCGAACGAGTCGCGCGCCGCCTCGACGGGAAAGATTGGGTCCTTGTCGCCGCTTTCGACGTAAAGGGGCCGGGGCGCGATGAGGCTGGCGACATCGTACATTTCGCACCAATTGAGAATTCCCGGCACATAGTTATCGATGCAATGGGACATCGCCAGAATGGAATCGCGAAACGTATTCAGGTAACCGCTAATCATGGCCGCCTGAATGCGCGGTTCCAGGGCGGTGGCGAAGGTGGTGACGGTTCCGCCGCCCGAGATGCCCATGAGTCCGGTGCGTTTGGCGTCCAGGTCCTTACGGGTTTCAATCCAGTCGATGGTCCGCATGACGTCGTAGACGCGCCAGGCGATCATGGTCTCACCGAACAACAGCGCGGCGCCGGCCGAGGGCTGGCACGACGAAGTACCGAGCGTCCGCGCGCGCGCTTTCGTGTCGCGACGGCAGCCGAACCCGATGGGCTCCACGGCGACGGCGGCCATGCCGGCTTCGACTATTTGAATGGCGAAGTCATGCTGGTAGCCCTCCTTGCCGGTGCGGTCCTTGCCTTTGTCGTCGATACCGACGATGTCGTCCACTCCCCGGCCGTGGCCCGGCACGCAGATCATCGTAGCGAGGGGACCTGTTGCCTTGGCCGGAGTGAGCAGATAGCCGAGCAGAGCCATCCCGGGGCGCGTTTGGATGACGAATTTCTCCCGCTTGTAGCCGGGAAAGGCGCGCGTCTCCAGAATCACCGGTTGCAGCGGAGTGCGCTCCTTTGGAAAGCCGCCGATCAGTTCCGCGACCTTGGCCCGCAGCTTTTTCTGCCACGCTTCTGTGGCCTTCCGATTGCCGGGTTTGTAGGTCATGGCCAGCGGCATCTCCGCGTAGCGTCTGTAGGAGTATTCCAGGGAATCAAAGGCGAGCATGGCGACCTTGGATTCAAACCCGTCGAGCGCGCCCGTGTAGGTCGCCGCCGCTGCTGCCGGCAGCGCGGCGGTGACCAGCGGAAACTGGCGGCGTGTGAGTTTGATGCGCATGGCTACTCCTTTTTCTTCTCGTGGTATTTTTCGACAATCGCCGTCGGGGGATTGACGAGGAACGCGATGACGATAACAAAGAAGATCGCGAATCCCATGCCGCCGGCAACCAGCCAATCGATCGCGGGAAGGAAGATCACACTTCCAGTGTAGGAGACGGCGGGGCGCTAGAGGTTAACGTTTACCACTTCGTCGAAGATACCGGCGGGAAGGGTAATGCCGCTTATGCGCAAACGCTCCAGCATTTTCGGCTTCACACCACTCCACCGGAAACGCCCCTGCACTTTGCCCTCGGCATTGACACCGACGCGTTCGAAGAAAAAGATGTCCTGGACTTTGATGTGGTCCTCGTCGATGCCCACAACTTCGGAGATGTTGACGATTTTGCGCGAACCGTCCTGCAAGCGGCTCACCTGGACAATCATCTTGATGGCGCTGGAAAGCTGCTGGAGGATGACACGGGTGGGAATCTGGAGGTCCGCCATCAGAATCATCGCTTCCAGGCGGGAGAAGGCGTCGCGGGGAGTGTTGGCGTGGATGGTGGTCATGGAGCCCTCCACACCGGTATTCATGGCTTGCAACATGTCCAGCGCCTCGGCGCCGCGGCACTCGCCGACGACGATGCGATCGGGACGCATACGGAGAGCGGTGCGGACCAACTGCCGTTGATTGACGCCGCCCTCCTTGTTGAGGTTGGACGGACGCGTTTCAAATTTCACGACATGACGTTGTTGCAACTGCAACTCGGCGGTGTCCTCGATCGTAATGATGCGTTCCTCGCCCGGGATGAAACGGGAGAGGGCGTTGAGCGTGGTGGTCTTTCCGGAGCCGGTTCCACCGGAGATGAGAATCGTCGTCTTCGCCTGCACGCAAGCGGCGAGGAACTGAATCATCGACGGCATGATGGTCTTGTTGGCCAGCATCTCCTCCGTCGTGATGACATGGCGGCCGAAACGGCGAATGGAGAGCGAAGGGCCGTCAAGCGCGAGCGGCGGAATGATGGCGTTGACGCGCGAGCCGTCCTGCAGCCGCGCGTCGACAATCGGCTGGGCTTCGTCGACGCGCCGGCCGACTTGCGCCACGATTTTTTCGATGATGTGCAGCAGGTGGGCGTTGTCGCGAAACCGGATGGGCGTGCGCTGCAGGCGGCCCATTCGCTCAATGTAGACGCGATCGAAGGAGTTGACCAGGATGTCGGAAATGGAAGGCTCTTTGAGCAGGGGCTCCAAGGGGCCGAGGCCCAGCACCTCATCGAGCACCTCTTCGACGATTTTGTTCTGCTCGGCCGTGGTCATGGGGACGCGTTCGTCATCGAGCAGGCGCTCGACCACTTTGCCGATTTCCGTGCGGACGCGGTCCTTGGGAATGGAGGAAACGCGATCGAGATCCAGAACCCCAATGAGCTTCTTGTGGATTTCCGACTTCAGCTCAAAGTAGCGATCCGCGTTACGTGCGAAGTTTCCGGCTCCGGCCGGATGCCGCGGCGTGGCTTCGGACTTCTCGGCCGGGGCCCGTTTCGCCGCGGCAGGCCGGGCCGCTTTGGTAACGGACTGTGTGTTCTTGGCCGCCATCAACTGCGCGAGCGAAGGCCGGGCGGCGGCAGGGGCTTGGTCTGGCGTGTTGGAGTCGGTCGACACGAGTAGCTAGGGTTTCCAAACCCAAGTTACCATGAGAAGTTGCTGTCCAGACGCCAATTCACCGCGCTGCCCGCTCTCTGGCAAGGGCCCCGCCGGCCCAACGTTTTGTTCATCCTCTGCGACCAGTGGCAACGGTTCATGATGCCAGGTGCGGGCGACAAGGACCTCCGTGCGCCGCATCTGGCGCGGCTGACGCAGCAGAGCGTCGACTTTCCGCGCGCGTATGTTTGCAATCCCGTTTGCTCACCGTCGCGGGCGGCGCTGCAGACGGGCCGCTATCCGCACTCCACCGGCATGCCTTGGAATAACCGGCGGATGGACGACAGCGTGGCGTGTGCCGCGGATCGTTTTCGCGCCGCCGGGTATCAGACCGGATACATCGGGAAGTGGCATCTGGACGGCGAGGCGCGTCCCGGGTTTGTTCCGAAAGAGCGGCGGCGCGGCTACTCGTACTGGGCGGCGTTCAACCGCGGGCATTTTTACTATTCCTCCACGTATTTCGCCGGTGAGGATCAGCCGATCAAGAAAGAAGGATTCGAGCCGGACTACCAGACGGACCTAGCTGTAGACTTCCTGAAGCGGAACGCCGCGCAGCCATTCTTTCTGTTCGTTTCGTTCGGCCCACCCCACACGCCTCGGCGGGCGCCGGCCAAGCACGCCGCGCTGTATCAGCGCCACACCTTTACGCTGCGCGACAATGTCCCGTACGCTTATGCCGAAACGGCACGAAAAGAGAGAGTTGGATACTACGGATTGTGCTCGGCGCTGGACGACTGTGTTGGCCGGTTGCTGGGCGCGCTGGACGAATTGAAGCTCTCTGGGGAGACCATCGTGATTTTCACGGCGGACCACGGCGACATGATGGGATCACACAAGCTGGAGCACAAAGGGGTTTGGTATGAAGAATCGGCCGGCGTGCCGTTGCTGATACGGTGGCCCGGCAAGCTCAAGGGCGGCACGAAACAGGATTGGCTGTTCAACAACATTGACATGGCGCCCACGCTGTTAGGCTTGTGCGGACTGACGCCGCTGCCGGACGCCCATGGCGAGAACCGCGCGCCGCTGCTGCTGACGGATGAAGGGGAGCGGCCGGAATCCATCTACACGCAGGGCCGGCTAGGTACAGTGGGCGAGTGGCGGATGGTGGTGCGGGGCGCGGACAAGTTGGTTGTAGATCGAGAACTGCGGCCGATCCACCTGTACAACCTGGTGCAGGACCCGCTGGAACAGAACGACCTGATCAGCGACCGCTCGACGATCCGGAGGCAGGAAGAGTTGTTGGCGCTGATGCGCCGCTGGATTCTAAAAACCGCGGACCGGGTGCCGTATCCGGGACGCGCGCCGGTGGAGGAACAAGGACTATGAAGATCGACGTTGTGGCGCACATTCATGCGGCGCCGGAGCATTTGAACGAAGTACGCGAGGTGTTGACAGGATTCGTCGCGCCGACCCTGGCCGAGGAGGGATGCCTTCGCTACGACCTGTTCGTGGACGTAACGGACAGCGCAAAATTCACCTTCCTGGAAGAGTGGACGAGCCAGGCGGCGCTGGACAAGCATGGTCAATCCGCGCATATCGCTGCGGGCCGGGCGCGGATGGCCGGAAAGCTGGCGCAGCCGGCTTGGGTCCAGGTGCTGGTGCGCGCGTAGCGCGGCGCGCGCACCGCATGCGGCTTATTTTTCGTCCGCCAGCCACGGGTACACAACGCCGGCAATCGCCGCGCCAACAATCGGCGCGAGCCAAAACAGCCACAATTGCGCCAGCGCCCAATCGCCGACGAACACGGCCGGGCCGGTGGAGCGCGCGGGGTTCACCGACAAGTTCGTGACCGGAATCCCGATCAGGTGGATAAGAGTAAGGCCCAAACCGATGGGGATGGGAGCAAACCCGGCCGGCGCGCGCTTCTCCGTGGCGCCAAGGATAATCATCAAAAACATGAAAGTTAGTACCACCTCGGCGATCAGGCACGCCATCATCGAGTAGCCGCCAGGAGAATGCGTGTCGAATCCGTTCGACGCGAAACCACCGCTGGTGCTGAACCCGGCCTTGCCGCTGGCAATCATCAAAAGAACGCCCGCGCCCGCGATTCCACCGGCCACCTGCGCGGCGATGTATGGAACTAAGTTCGATGACGGACATCGCTTCGCCACAATCAACCCCACCGTAACGGCGGGATTCAGGTGGCACCCCGAAATGTGGCCGATCGCATAGGCCATGGTCAAAACAGTTAACCCAAACGCGAAGGACACTCCGAGGAGGCCGATGCCTACCTCGGGAAAGGCCGCAGCGAGAACCGCGCTGCCGCATCCTCCGAAGACGAGCCAAAACGTTCCGATGAATTCCGCTACTGCTGATTTCGTCATTTGTAGTCTCCTTGCCAAAAAGGCGAGGACAACTATACTCCATACACTGCGTGAATGGAATCGGGTAGACTATGGGCACAAGGCCCACGTGCGAGTACCCCCGTGGATAGCCGTAGCACTGGCGGTGCCGGCGAGCGTAGACGCGCAGTTCGTCTTGCGCATCGGCTACAACAACAATCCTCCCTACTACAGCCCGACTCCGCAGGGACCGCCGGAGGGGCTGGTTGTCGATATGTTCACACAGTCGGCGAAGGAGGCTGGGATTGTACTCGAGTGGGTATTTGCCCCTGGTGCGCCTGATGCGGCGATGCGTGAGGACAAATTCGATCTTTACGCGATGTCGATCGTGACGGACCAAAGGCGGACGGAGTTCTATCTAACTGATCCGTGGACGACCACGGAAGCCTGGATGGTCTGGCTCGAAGGCAAAGAGCCGAAGACCCCGTCGCTTGCCGGTGAACTCCTGGGAGTTCCGGAATCCCGGTTTTTCCAGGACATCGCAAACAGGCATTTTCCAGGAAGCCGCTACCACATACGTCCGTCCCGAAGCGAACTGCTGGGGGATTTATGCGCGGAGAAGATCATTGCGGTCCTAATGGAAGCGCGGTCCGTCACGAGCAGCCTGCTCGACCGGCCTGCCCGGTGCAACGGCGTGCCGCTCCGGATCGACCTGGTCCAAGGTACCTACCAGGGGCTGGCCATACTCGCGAAGAAACAGTTCAGGAGTTACGCCGATCAGTTGCATGACGGTCTTGTGCGTCAGGCGCGGGACGGGAGCCTCGCCGCCAATTACCGGAAGTGGCGAATCGGATTCGCGCCGGAACTCCAACTGACCGATCAACTGAACCGGAGCAATCAAGCGAGGCTCTTTTATGAACTGACGACGGCGGCAGGCGCCGTGTTGGTCGTTCTCTGCCTTTTCTTGGTCTGGCGCTTGCGGCAGGCAAAAAGGCAGGCCGAAGGTTTGACGGAGTTGAAGAGCCGATTGCTCGCCAACGTCAGTCACGAACTCCGGACGCCCATTACCGGCGTGATCGGGTTAACGGAGGAGTTGCGCGAAACGCCGCTATCGGCGGCGCAAACCGAGATCGTTTCGACCGTACAAGCCAGCAGCCGGGGATTGCTTCGCCTATTGAACGACATGCTGGATCTGAGCAGGCTCGAAGCGGGCAAGCTGGTGATCGAACAGATTCCATTTTTGTTGACGGAGCCGGCGGCAGCCGTTACGACCATGCTGAGCCATGCCGCGGCCGATAACAGTGTCACGCTGCGGTTGAACGCCGGTGGCCAGGAGGACCGTTTCGTGACTGGAGATCCCGCGCGTTTGTCCCAGGTGTTGTTGAATCTTGCCGGCAACGCGGTGAAGTTCTCCCCGGGCGGTACCGTGGAGGTTTCGATACAACCACTCGGCGGCGACACCTATCGTTTTCAGGTTGCCGA
>VFZO01000123.1 GCA_016871155.1 Acidobacteriota bacterium
CTCGTCGAAGGCCTGCGCAGAGTGGCCGGCTGGGTTTGAGAAACGCAGCAACCAACCGGCTAGCGCGGCGATCAGCTCCCGCGAACGCGTGAGCTTCGTCTGCGTGAAAAAGCCGTGATGCATGTCAGCGAAATGCAGGTGTTCCCCAGCGAACGCCGTGCCTTCGTCGATCAGCGGATCCACGCCCGCCGTCACAACCAGCGCCGGTACGGCCAGGGGTGCGTCTATGGGTTCGGCCGGGCCCCAGAGCCGCCAGCCGCGACGCATGTCCCAGCCGTTCGGCCAGGGCCCGTCCCAATAGGTCCGGTATGACTCCGATACGCAGGCCGGGTCGAGCATCGGATAGATCAGCACGGCCGCTCGTGCCAAGTGGGCCGCTCGCGCCGCGAGATAGCCGCCGGCGCTATCGCCCATGACCACATCCGGCTGGATCTCCCCGGCCACGGCCAGCACATCGTCCACCGCCGCCGGATAGGGATGTTCCGGCGCGAGCCGGTAGTCGACTGCGCAGAACCGCCAGCCGGTTCGCGCCTGCAACATCCGGAGCGGCGCGTCGTGGGTCTCAAGATCTCCGGAGAAGAACCGCCCCCCATGCGCGAAAACGACGGAGGGTCCAACCGCCGGGCCATACCAGCGCACCGGCACGCCGGCCACGGTTCCGTCGCGGGACGGGATATCCGGGGCGGCTTCCTGCCACGCCCGCCCAGCCAGCATCGCGTTCCGAGTCTCCGCCACGCTCATCGCGGCGCGCGACCTGGCGCCTTTCGAGGCTTCCAGCATCGCCAGGACCTCGGGGTGGAGGGTCACTTGGTCTTGTTCTCGAACAGGAAAGCGCCGGATTTGCCGCCGACCGCGAAGTCGAGGTCGCCGTCCTTGTCGTAGTCGGCGACCGCGATCTGCATGCCGGCGCCGGCCGCCGAAGAGTAGTCGATGATGTGCCGGATCCACTCGACGTTATTGCCGCTCTTGCGCCATTCGTACCAATAGATCCCAAGCGGCTCCTGCGCGCCGGGGTCGTGATCGTGAGCCCAGAACCGCTTGCCGGCGAGCAGGTCCTTCTGCCCGTCACCGTTGAGGTCGACCAGATACGTCGCATGCACCTGACTCCAGGCGTCGTCGATCTTAGACCGGGTCCACTTGCCGCCGGCCTCCTGCCGCAGCCAGAACACGCCGTAGTCGTGGGCGTGCGGGTAGAGGATATCG
This sequence comes from Acidobacteriota bacterium, assembly GCA_016871155.1. Taxonomy (GTDB): domain Bacteria; phylum Acidobacteriota; class Terriglobia; order Bryobacterales; family Bryobacteraceae. Next base: position 1,204 of record VFZO01000123.1, read on the forward strand.
TTTTTCCCGTCGCCGTCGATATCGGTCGCGTAGAGGAAGCCGGTGTGCTTCTCGGCCTGGTACTCGGCGTGCATCTTCCAGGGCAGTTGCCGCGGGTCGGCGGGCGCTTCGAGCCAGCCCTTCGGGGTGATGACGTCAATGCGGCCGTCGCCGTTGACGTCGCCGGCGCCTATGCCGTGGCCAAAGTTGTTGGGGTCCACGATATGCCGCACCCACTTGGCGCCCTGCAGTTCGTACCAGACCGTGGGGCCCTTGCCGCCGAACTGCGGGAGGATTTCGTGAGCTTTGCCGTCGTTGTTCAGGTCGACCAGGAACATGAACTCCACGTTCCACTGGTCCTCGATGATGTGTTCCTTCCAGGGGGCGTCGACCTTGCCGGGGTTCTCCCACCAGGCGATCTTCTTTCCGAACCAGGAACAACTGATGATGTCGATGCGCCCGTCGTTGTTCACGTCCAGCGGCAGGTCCGAGAACGCGTCGATGTAGTTGTTGGCGAAGGCCAGTTCGCGGAAGCGGCGCTTTTTCCACTCGCCTCCACGGACCTTCGGTTGCTCGTACCAGTTCTCACCGTTGACGATATCGAGGCGGCCATCACCGTTGAGGTCCGCCCAGGCCGCGGTCTCATTAGCGCCAGCGTCCAAATGGTGTTTTTTGAAGGGCACGTCGGCGGGCCTGGGGGCCGCAAACACGATGAGAGAGGACAGGAGGAGAAGACGCATCGCAACGATTGTATCGTGGGTATCGTGCTATATTTGGAAAGAGTTCGTGGCGCTATCGTCTAAGGGTTAGGACAAGGCCCTCTCAAGGCTTAAATAGGGGTTCGAATCCCCTTAGCGCTACCACCCCTACGGCACTATCGCCAGGCGCTCCCGCCGCGTTTCAAACTTCTGGGTCACCGGATCGACCAGCGTCATCTGGCACGTATATTCGCCCGGCGCCAGCCGCCGCAGAGGCACCGTCAGTTCCACGGCGTAGGCGCTCTCCCGAACGGCGGACGGACGCAGCGCCGCCGACTCCCAGATCCTGTCGCGCCCTCTGAAGATCGCCACGCGCGCCAGAGTCGAGGGCGAGTACACCTCCGTGAATGCGGTCAAGGTTTGCCCGCGCCGGAAGACGTGGGTTACGCTGGGCGCCAACTTCATTCCGTCCCGTACCAGAGGACTCACCGCCTTTTTCGAGACGCCGGCCTTGCCCACCGCAGCCTGCAACGGCTCGCGGGCGGAGGCCAGCACCAGGCTGCCGGCCGGCGCGGGAGAGAGCGCGTCCAAATCCGGCACGGTGAACTTCGACTGATAGGTCCCCAGCTTGCCACCCTGGTTCTCGCGCGCCAGCATCTTGATCCGGTACTGTCCGGGAGGCAATTGGAAACCGGCATCGTAGAGCAGGCTGCGGCGAGCCAGTTGTTCGCTTGCGCCTTCCGGCAATCGAACCTTGATTGCATCACGCAGAGTCGCCACGGTCTTGCCCTTCGCGTCGTAGATAACACCGGCGAAGTCGAGCTCAGTCCTGCCATATTTCATCCCTACCTGCGAGCCGGGAATCTTCAGCGCCACCGGCACGGCGTAGCGCCCCTTTTCCATGCGGAAATACATGACCTCGACGGCCATCTCCAAGTCCGTCACCGGGTTGCCTAGCACCATCGCCTCCGACAACTGTTTCTCTTTATCCGCCGCGTCGAACTGGGACCACACTTTGTCGGCATAGTAGCCGGGGCGGTACTCCAACTTCACGCCGCTGTGCGGCGCAGCCAGCGTCACTTTGATACGCCGGAACCGTCCGTCCTTCGCCGTGTTCGACGAGTAGTAGGCCAACGTGTAGTAGCTGGTGACATCGCGCTGGGCCTGGCGAATGCCCAGCGCCAGATCGTTTGAATCGAGCATCGCTTTTCCGCCGGTATCGGCGGCCAGCGTGAACAGAGTCTCCTGCGAGTCCGCCGCCTTGTCGCGGACCTTCGTCTGCTCCCGCCCGCTGAACAGGCCGGAGCCTTTGCCAGCCGGCTTCGACGCGTCGCCGGCCGGCGCCATGGCCATCAGGCCGCGCACATCCACCGGATACAGCGCCACGCCCGCACGTACCGCCGCGTTCACGGCCGACTGCATCTGCGACTGATTCTCCACGCCCCGCTTGCCGACGCCCGCGGCGAAGTAGACCACGGCCTTCTTCTCCTGGATTGGCATCAATTCCCTGGCCAAATCCTCCAGCGCTCCGAACTTGCGGTCCGTGTTGAAGATCGCGAATTCTGTTTCGTCGATCGACGCCAGAGCGTCTTCGGTCTCTTCGGCGGGCTCAGCGGCATCGGCGGCTTCGGCATCCACAAGGTCCGCCGATCCGAAGCTTTGGACCGTCCTCAACAGCAGATCCCGGTCCGCCGTGAAGTCGACGGCCTTCTTGAGCGAGGACGAGAACGTGTAGATCGAAACCAGGTCCGACGAGCTCATCTGCTTCGACAGCCATTCGGCGGCGGCTTCCTTGGCGCGCACCTGATCCATCGGCGGCAGGCTTGAAAAGTCGAAGTAGAGAACCATTAGACGCTTGTCGCGAAAGTCCGGCTTCGGTTTGGGTTCTTCCTCAACGGCGGGCGGAAGCGGAAGCGGTTTCGGCACCGGAATCGCCGGCAACGGATCGACGTTCAACTCCTGATGCTCGAACACGGTCACCGCCGCGGGCTTGCCGTCTTCTGTCACCTGGAAATCGGATTGTTTGAGGCCGGAGACCGGCTTGCCGTCCTTGCCGCGCGCCGTCACGTTCACGACGACCAGTTGGGTCTGCGCCTCAAACTTGAACTCCTGGGCCGAAAGCAGGAAGAAGAAGGCGAGCAGTTTTCGCATGGTTAGAACCGGAGCCGCACGTTTGCCTGCATCATCCGCATGGGCGCGGCGCCCAGCGGCAGTCCGTAGTTGGAGGCGTTCACGACGGTACCGAGAGAGGATATGGTCACACGATTCGTCAGGTTCGATCCCTCCAGCCGGAACTCAAGGCGCCGGCGCGAATCCCCGCCGACGCGGAAGCCGCGGCCGAACGAACCGTTCAAGGCGAACAGAGTGGGGGCGGTGATGGTATTCCGGCCCGCGTTTCCGAACCGCCCTGACGGCGGCAGCGTGAACGCGCCTGGGTTGAAGAACCCAGCGCCGTCATCGATCGCGAGCCCCGTCGCGTCGGCCCGGCCCGCGCCGATGGCTCCGGTGCCGCCGGAGTCCGAACGGTTCCCGAGCACACGCGCCGTGAGCGGCGTGCCGCTTCGCAGAGTGATCGACCCTGTCGTCATCCAACCGCGCAGCAGGTTCGCCCAGAGCGAGCGCGACCGGTCCCGGATGGGTGACGCCAGGACGAAGGTGGAGGTCAACAAGTGGCGGATATTGAAGCTCGAAGGGCCGCGCTCGGCCCGCAGATTCGTATCGTCCTGCGCCACCGTGCCACCGCCGCCGCCGAGCGAACTTGCATTGTCGATGGACTTGCCGAACATATAGGTATTTGTAAACGAAACGCTTCGCGTGAACCGCCGGGTCAACCGTACCTGCGCCGCGTGGTAAATGGAATTCGCCTCAGAGCTGTCGAGCGTGAAGCCGACGGCGTTCCCGATCGCGCGCCGCTGCTCGGCGTTCAGTTGGGAGCCTGGCGCCGCCCGGTTCGGCAGCCGCTGCATATCCAGGCGCGTGCCCTTCGTTCCCAGGATGCCGGCTTCCAATACGTATGCGCGCTTGAACTCCTTGCTCAACCCAAGGTTCCAGTTCTGCGCGTACCCCACAAGATACGACCGGTCGACGGCGAACGTATTAGTGATCCGTTGCGAGGGAGTGGCCGAAAACCCGTCGCGGATTGTCAACACGCGGGCCGGCGAGGTCTGAATAGCAGAAGTGTTCGCGAACGGAGGCTGGGACGCGAGCCGCTGCGCGAAGTTCTGATACACAACGCCGTTGTAATAGATGCCGTAGGCTGCACGCACGGTTAACGAGTGTTTGCTGGAGACTTTCCACGCCAATCCGGTGCGGGGGGAAAAATTGTTCCTGTCGCGGTCTATCAAAGAGCGCGGGAACTCGCCGCCGTATGGGCCGGCCTGGCCCGGTTGCACAACCGCCACGGCCGAAAACCCCGGCGCAATATCCAGATTTGCCAGCCTGTTGTACCGCTCAAGGAACGGACCATAGCTCTCATAGCGCAGCCCGAGGGTAAGCGTCAGGTTCCGCCGGGCTTTCCAATCGTCCTGGGCAAAGCCGTTGAAGTTCAGCGCGCGGAAGTAGTTCGCGGGCGTGCCGAAGCGAATGGACGACGATTGCGGCAGGCCAAGCAGAAAGTCGGCGTAGTCGAATCCGGACGCGGCGGCGGGAGTGCCTTGCGCATCGACGAAGGAGGTGGCGAGCCCGGAAAAAGTGAACGTCCCGCGGCCATTCGAATCCGTACGGGTATTCATCCGCGTCCGAAGAAAATCGCCACCGGTGGAGAAGTTGTGCCGGCCGCGCACGAAGCTCCACGCCGCCGAAGCCGACATTTGAAACTCGCGGCGCGCCGATGGAAACCCGTCGCGAAGCGCACCGAAGTTCGTGAAGTTCAAATTCGGCGGCCCCCAATTCGCCGGGTCGTCCGACGGCCCGCGAATTCCCAGTTCGGCCGCGACGTTTCGCCGTCCGGCAAAGAACGGCACCAGGTCCGTTGTGTTTCGCGCCGCCTTCGCGCGAATCGTCTGGATCGTCTTCGCATTCAGATTGCGCGTCCAAGTCAACTCCGTTGACCAGCCCGAGCCATCGGACTCGTCCAGGAATCCGAACAACTGCGCCGATTGCGCATCGCGGGTCTGCCACGTCTGATTCACCGAGAGACGGTCCTTCCGGGTGACGGGCCGGTTCAAGCGCGCCGAGAGCGATTGTCCATTCGACGGCACGCCGGTGATGAACTGATAGTTTTGCACCCGCGCGCCGAAGTTCGGCAACGGTATCAATTGCGCCAAGCCCGCCGACGCGGCGTCGACGCGCGATGCCGGAATCCGGTTCCCCGGAAAGGGCAGCCTGTTCGAAGGATCGTAAATCGTCACGGGCGCGCGCGTCTCCGACCGCGAAAAGTCTCCGCCGCGCTCGAGGAGCGTGGGAACGGTTGCCACGCCGTTGAAGGCACGGCGGTCCAAGCGGAGATCGTACGAGACGGTGAAGGCAGTACCGGCACCGAATTGGGGCACCGCGCCGCCGGCGGTGAGCGACAGTCGATTCGACGCCTGGTCCGGCCGTTCGTAGTCGAGCCCTGTGATTGAGAACGGGCGCGCATTCCACGCCGAGGAACGGGTGGTGTAGCTCAACTGCGCGCGGATGGCGCCGCGCGAGGGTTTGCGCTGACGGTTGCCGAGGACCACATTTCCGCGCGCGGCGCGCGCTTTCTTGATTTTTTCCACAGCCTCCCGGCTGAACTTCCGGCCGCCCGGTCCGCGCGATCCGCCGCGCCTGCCCACGCCGCCGCCCGGTGTTTCGCCTGCCTCGTTGCCGCCGAACACGCCAGGAGGCGGGGCGTTGGGATCCGTAGCGCGGCCCGGCGCCTCGGGCGGCGCTTCGGCCATCGCTGGCGGCAATCCCTGGCTCAGACTTCCCGACAACAGAAACGACTCATTCGCCGCCGTCTCCACTGGCTCAGGGGCACCCGGCGCTTCGTGTACTTCCGGAAGTACCGGTTCCGGAGCGCTCGCCTCGCCGGCCGCGACAGCGGCTTTGACCAACTCCAGCGTCCAGTGTACGGGCGGAGCGCCTGGGGCGGGGCGCAGCGTGCGCACCGCCGGAACAAAGCCAAACATTTCGACGGTTAACGACCATTCGCCTTCGCCAAGCTCCAACGCGTAATTGCCATCTTCGTCCGTGGAGACCACCACTTTGTCCGATCCACGGAGGGCGGTGATCAAGGCGCCCGGCAGCGGACGGTTCTGCGCGCGGACAGACCCGCGTTCGAAAATCTGGCCCGGGCACATCGACGCCAGAACTCCTAAGAAAACAAAGCTACGCAGCAATTACCAGTAGAACACCGCAGCCGTGAAATAGTAGCGGTGCGAACTCGTCAAGCAGCAGCGACGGAGCGGCAGGTCCGGTTCGGCTCCGGCTGGCAAGAGCGCTGTTCTCTATAATGGGACAATCATGGGTCAACGTCTTCTGCTCGTCTTCGTTTCGTTTTGCGCCTTCGCGCAGGACCCTCGCGGAACCATTCTCGGCCGGGTGCTCGACGCCTCCGGCAGCGCCATTCCAAAAGCCTCGGTCAAGGTGGTGAACGAGGCCACCGGGCTGACCAATACCTCGATCTCCAACGAAAGCGGCGACTACCGCGCTCCCTACCTCAACCCAGGCTCCTACCGAGTCGAGGCTGAAATCCAGGGTTTTACCCGGCTTGTGCGTCCAGGCGTCCAAGTGCGCACGACGGAAATTGTAACGCTCGATCTGGAGATGAAAGTTGGCCAAGTGTCCGATTCCGTGGAAGTAAAGGCCGAGACGCCTTTGCTTAACACGGCGGATGTTTCGCTCGGTCAGGTGATCGACCAGCGGCGAATCGAAGAGCTGCCCTTGTTTGCCGGTAACGCGATGGACCTGGTTCACCTGGCGCCCGGCACGGTCAACGGAACCAATCTGCGCCTGCGGAAGGCGCCGTTCAACGCCGCGCCCAGCCAGTTTGGCACCAACGGCACGGGCAACAACAACAACGACTTCACGATCGACGGCGTCGTCAATGTCTACTCGGACGGCACCGCGCCGCGCGTTGCGTTTTCGCCGCCGCAGACGGCTATCGCGGAGTTCAAGGTGCAGACCAGCGCTTTTGACGCCTCGGCCGGTTTCTCGCTCGGCTCGAACGTGAACGTGACCACCAAGTTCGGTACCAACGAGCTGCACGGGGAGCTGCACCACTGGTTGCGGCATTCCAAACTCGATGCGCCTACCATCTTTCAAAATCGCGCCGGACAGAAGCTGGCGCTCTACCAGGACAATCGCTTCGGCGGTTCGGCCGGCGCGCCGCTTTCCATACCCGGCCTCTACTCCGGCAAGAACCGGACGTTTTGGTTCTACGCCTTCGAGGCAAATCTTTTCGGCGATCCCAACGTCGGCAGCCAGATTACCACCGTTCCCACGGCCGAGATGCGCCGGGGCGACCTTTCCCCGCTGCTTCGTTTGAGCGCCAATAACCAGGTATACGATCCGCGCTCCACCGCCGCAGTGGCAGGCGGGCGATTCCAGCGACAGCCAATTCCGGGAAATCTCATCCCCACTTCGCGGCTCGACCCCGTGGCGCAGCGACTGCTTCAGGCGTGGCCCTTACCGAATCAGACCGGCACGTCCGACTTTCGCAACAATTTCTTCCTCTCTGGCAAAGCACTAGAAACGTACTGGACCAACATTGGCCGCATCGATCACGCTTTTTCGGAAAGCCATCGCATTTTCGTCCGCATGCATCGGGACTACTGGCAAGAGGACAAGAACCGTCTCTTTGGCCCGGACAACATTACCGGCATCATCCTGAACCGCATCAACCGGGGCGCCGCTTTCGACGATGTGTAGGTCATTAGCCCGTCGTTACTTCTCAACTTCCGGTACGGCTTGACGCAGCAGGAGTTTCCGGAACGGCGCGTCTCCCGGGGATTCGATCTTGCCAGTCTCGGTTTTTCGTCAAACCTCGTGAACTCGATCGACAAATCCGTGGCCGCGTTTCCCCGTTTGAACGTCGCACCGTTCACAACGGTTTCCAATTGGGAGTCCGGCGATGGCGTCACGGCCTCGATCATCCACAACTTGAACTCCACTTTGACCTGGAACAAGGCCACGCACACCGTGCGATTCGGTTTCGATTGGCGCAACCTTCGTGAGAACCGCAACCGGTTCCCCACCAGCGCCTCGCCGGACCTAGCCTTTAGCTCCGCGTTTACCCGGGGCCCGCTCGATACTTCGCCCCCGCCGCAGGTGGGAGGCGAGATCGCGGCGTTCCTACTGGGCATACCGGGCGGCAATATGGCGGTGAACGCCAGCTACGCCGAGCGCAACTCGATCTACGGTTTCTACGTCCAGGACGACTACAAATTCTCGAAGAAGCTCACGCTCAATCTCGGTTTACGGTACGAGGTGGAGTCCGCGACTACGGAACGGTACAACCGCGCCGTCCGAAATTTTGATCAGACGACGCCAAACCCCGTCGACGCGCAGGCGCGGGCTCAGTACGCGCAGTCGCCGATACCCGAACTGCCGGCGAGTCAGTTCCGCGCGCTTGGCGGCTTGACTTTCGTCAACGCGGGCGGCAACCCGCGCGGCTATTGGCAGACGGCCAAGGGCAACCTGATGCCGCGTTTCGGCCTTGCCTATCAGATCGACACCAAGACGGTGCTCCGCGCGGGGTACGGCTTCTACACGGCGCCGCTGGGCACGCTGTACACAAACACGGAGCCGGCCGGGTTCTCTCTCGCGACGCCCATCCAGGCGACGCTCGACAACGGACTTACCTACATCGCCACGCTGGCCAATCCCCTGCCCTCTGGCCTCACCCAGCCAGCCGGGCCGGCGGGTGGCCTGCTGACCAACATCGGTCAGAGCGTCAACGCTTTCCCGCTGCGCCGCAAGAATCCATACGCGCAGCGCTGGAGCTTCGGCCTGCAACGGACGCTGGCCGGCGGATTCCTTCTTGAAGCGTCGTATGTCGGCAACCGCTCCACACGGCTGAACGTTCTGCGCAATCTGAACTTCACGCCGGCGCAATATCTTTCCACCAGCGCAACGCGCGACCAGGCCGCTATTAATTTTCTGGGGCAGAACTTCCCGAATCCGCTGCGGGGCACGAACCCGATTTTCGGCGTAAACACCACGCGCGGCAGCCTGCTGCGCCCGTTCCCGCAGTTTGGCAACGTGAACGTCTATGAACCGATCGGCTACGCCTGGTATCACTCGCTGCAGATGCGTTTGGAGAAGCGCCTGTCGAGGGGATTCACGACGCAGCTTTCCTACACGTGGTCCAAGAACATGGAGGCCTCCGAGATGTTGAACGACCAGGACATCACGCCTTCGGAGGTGATCTCGGGACTGGACCGGACGAACCGCCTTACGAGCTCCGGAATCTGGGAACTGCCGTTCGGCAAGGGGCGCCGCTGGGGTTCGGACTCACACGCCGCGCTGCGCGCGATCCTGGGCGGCTGGCAGTTGAACGGCGCAATGCAGTATCAATCGGGCCCGCCGCTCGGCTTCGGCAACGCGATCTTCAACGGGGATCTGGGCAATGTGGTGCGGCCGCGCGGGGAGAGAAGCGTGGACAGCTGGTTCAACCTGAATGCCGGCTTCGAGCGGAATAACGCCTTGCAGCTTGGGAGCAATCTCCGCCGGTTTCCGATTCGTTTCTCTGGTATACGAGGACCGATTCAGGCGCGCTGGGACTTCGGGTTGATCCGCAACTTCACGTTTAACGATAAATGGCGGTTACAGTTCCGCGCCGAGACGTTTAATGCGGCGAACTTCGCGAATCTGGCAGGTCCGAACACAGGCGTAACGTCCGGCGCGTTCGGCACGATTACGGGGCAGGATCCGCCGCGGTCTTGGCAGGGCGCGTTGAAGTTGACGTTTTGATTCTTCAGGTGCGGTTTTCAGTGCAGTGCGGGGGCCCATCGCTGGATTTGAACAGCCAAATCCAGAGGCGCTCTTCGCCCAGGCCGACCAGGTGGCGGGCTTCGAAACCGCAGCGGGCGGCCATGGACCGGACCTGTTCCTCGCTGAACGGGACGCCGAGCCAGGTGTCATCGGGAGCCGTTTGCAGGCTTGTGTCGCCTTGGACTTCAAACTTGAACAGGCGGCCCGGCTTGAGCAGGCGGCCCACTTCCTTGACGTAGGACTCGATCACGCCGCGCGAGGGAATGTGGTGGAAGACGCAGATTGAAAACGCGAAGTCAAACAGGGCTTCGCCGGGAATGACGGACAGATCGACTCCGTTGTTGTTCCAGATCGACGCATTCGGTTGACCGGTGCATGCCTGCCGGGCCAGAGCGACCATGGCGGGGCTGATGTCGACGGCATCGACGGCGCCGAATACTTCCGCCAAGGCCCGGGTAACGCGGCCGGCTCCGCAACCGATTTCCAAGACGCGCATCTCTTTTGGATCCGAACCCTGGCAGACGTTGTACATGTCGGTCTGAATGTCGTCGGCGACGGTTTGCCGGCCGATCGCGTAGAATTCTTCGTCCGTCCAGTCCTGGCGGGAGTCGGCGACGTAGAACTTGGCGTTCGATTGGGCGCGAGCGTCCCAATCGTCCCTCATCTTCGCGGCAAGTTCCTGGGTCGTCATGGGTAGAGTCTAGTATCGCAGTCCGGCAGCGACGAAGCGAAGCGGCAGGCCAGCCGATTTGGTAATTCCAATGCGCGGGGTCACATCGATTGTGGTTGGCCGCACGCCACGGTCGTGGACTTGAACCAGACCGTCGCGATGGAATACCGGAAGTTTATTGTGGCGGGCGCCGATTTTGAAATGTTTGGTGCACCGGCCGGGTCCGGAAACGCCTTGAACACCCCGGATGAGGACGCAGCCGGGAGTTCCGTCCGGCTCGGCGATGAGGTTCAGGCAGTAGTGCATACCGTAGATCAGATAGACGTAAGCCCGGCCCGGCGGACCGTAAATTACCTGAGTCCGGGGAGTGACGCCGCGCGAAGCGTGGGCCGCCTTATCCTCAAGCCCCAGGTAGGCTTCGACCTCCACGATGGGGAGTGCTTCGCCGTTGGCTACGAGGAATTTGCCCAGAAGGTCCCGGGCAACAGTGACAGTATCGCGACGGTAGAAAGACTCAGGGAGTATCAACTTGTAGACTAGAAAGTTATCACGCCGATGCGACTGTTCACCGCCGTAGACATTCCGGCCGACGTCCGGGGCCGGCTTACGGAACTGCTGGAAGAGTTCCGGCCGGTGGCGCGGCTCCGGTGGAGCCGGCCGGAGAACCTGCACGTCACGACGAAGTTCATCGGCGAATGGCCGGAAAACCGGCTGGCCGAGTTGGAGACCGTGCTTAAGCGGGTCCAGGGCGCGCCGTTCCCGGTGCAAATCGAGGGGTTTGGCTGGTTTCCGAATCCGCACCATCCGCGGGCGTTATTCGCGGGGGTTCGGGCGCCGGAGGCTCTGCCGGAACTGGCACGAGCGACCGGCGACGCCTGCGCGGCGGTGGGGATTGAACTGGAGAAAAAACGCTATCACCCGCATGTGACACTCGCCAGGGTTTCGGCGGAGGACGGCCTGGCGGAGTTGCGGAGGGCGATCGCCGTCCGGGAGCGGGCGGAGTTCGGGGGTTTCCAGGCGCGTTCTTTCGCACTGTTTGCGAGTAAGATGGGACCCGGCGGATCGAACTACACGAAGCTGAAGGAGTTTGCGCTCGAGTGAACGGATTGCTGCTGATTGCCGCCTATTTTATCGGGGGAATCCCGTTTGGCTACCTACTGGTGCGCTGGAAGTCCGGAGAGGACGTGCGCGCGAAGGGAAGCGGAAATATCGGGGCGACGAACGTGCTGCGGACGGAGGGCAAGGCGCTTGGCATCGCCACGTTGCTGTTGGACATTTTGAAGGGTTGGACGGCGGTTTGGCTGATGGCGCGCTACGGCAGCGACTCGCCTATGTGGACGTCGCTGGCTGGATTGGCCGTCATTCTGGGCCACGCCTTTCCCGTCGTCCTGAAGTTTCAAGGCGGAAAGGCGGTGGCGAGTTTCGTGGGCGCGTTCGCGTATTTGGCTCCCGTGCCGCTGGCTGCGATTACGATCATTTTTGTGGCGGTGGTGGCGGTTACGCGATACATTTCCCTGGGCTCGATCATCGGCGCAGGCCTGTTCCCGCTGGCGGTTTGGATGATCGACCATCCGGACAATTGGCTGGTGGGCGCCGCGCTATTGGGCGGACTCTTCATAATTTGGCGGCACCGGGGCAACATCGAACGATTGCGAGGCGGTACGGAGAATCTCTTCACATTCGGGAAGAAGAGGACAGCGTGACGCGGCTTTCGGTGTTGGGCGGCGGCAGCTGGGGCACGGCGCTGGCGATGATTTTTGCGCCGAGGTTCGACCGGGTGACGCTTTGGACCTATGAGGACGAACTGGCACGCGAAATGGCGGCCGTGCGGGAAAACAGGGTATTCCTGCCCGGGTTCCGGCTGCCACCGAACATTGACGTCACATCGTCACTTGAAGAGGGCCTGCGAGACGCCAGCATTGTGCTGGGAGTGATGCCTTCGACGGTGCTGCGAAAGGTGTACACGGACGCCCTGCCGTACCTTCCCGCTCAGGCGCCGATCGTAAGCGCGACTAAGGGAATCGAGCGCGGTACGCAACGCCGGATGTCGGAGATCATCCGTGAGGTGACGGGACGGGAAAGGGTGGCAGTGCTCAGCGGTCCGTCATTCGCGAGAGAGGTGGCGCGCGGCGAGCCGACGTTGGTAGTTGTGGCGTCGGAACAGATGGAATTGTGCAGGGAGATTCAGGCTGCTTTCACGGGTCCGACGTTCCGGCTCTATCTGAGCGCGGACCCGACGGGCGTGGAGATCGGCGCGGCGCTGAAGAACGTAATCGCGATCGCGGCGGGGATTTGCCATGGAATGGGCCTGGGGTCCAATGCGATGGCGGCGCTGATTACCCGGGGACTGGCCGAAATTACGCGGCTGGCGGTCTCGCTGGGGGCACAGCCGGCAACGATGGCGGGGCTGGCCGGCTTGGGCGACCTGATTCTGACCTGCACAGGGGAGTTGAGCCGCAACCGGCGCGTGGGCACCGAACTCGCTAAAGGCAAGAATCTAGACGAGATAATTGGGAGCATGCGGATGGTGGCCGAGGGTGTGGAGAACACCTATTCGGCGATGGAGCTTTCGCGGAGGCAGGGTGTAAGCATGCCTATAGCGGAAACACTGTACTCCATCTTCACCGAAGGGAAGAGTCCCCACGACGCGCTAAGGGATTTAATGGAACGGCCGGCCGGACTGGAAGTGGTATAAAGGGGCTACGTGGTTATGTCGCCGCAACCTTTTGACCGGGATGGGGTTTTGAAGGACATGATGGCAGTTGCAACTCTGGAGCGCGATGCGGAATTGATGCTGCGCGTCCGGGAGGGTGACACCGAAAGTTTTGCCCTCCTGTTGGAGCGGCACCGTATGCCGGTGATTCATTTCCTTTTCCGGATGGTGCAAAATCAGCCCGTGGCGGAGGAGTTGGCGCAAGAGGTTTTCCTGCGAGTGTACCGGAGCCGGGCGAACTACGAGCCGACGGCCAAGTTCACAACGTGGCTTTTCCGGATTGCGACGCATCTGGCCTTGAACTGGATCCGCGATAAACGGCATGAACGGGGGCAGGAGAGCCTGGATGTCGAGGTCCAAGAAGGCGTCTCCAGGCAGATCGCGGACCGCGCGATTTCGGCCGAGCAAACAATGGTGAGAGAGTCGCGATTCGACGAGATCCGTAGGGCGATCGCCGGGTTGCCGGAGAAGCAGCGCGCGGCGGTGCTGATGCACAAGTACGATGAAATGGAATATTCTCAGATCGCAACCGTATTGGAATGTTCGGAGTCAGCGGTGAAATCGCTGCTGTTCCGCGCTTATGAGACATTGCGCGCCCGGCTGGCGCACATGGCGTGAAAGGAGGAATAGAGATCATGCTAGACGCAAAAACAACTTGCCCGCTACAGACCGACAATGCCGATGTATTGCTGGATTACTGTTCCCGGTCCTTGGACCCGGCGCGCCGCGGCATGCTGGAACGGCACATGGCGTACTGTTCGGAGTGCCGCGAGATGGCCGCCGGGCAGGCGGAGATCTGGTCGGCGATGGACATGTTCGACGCGGAACCGGTATCGGCCGATTTCGACCGCCGCCTGTACTCGCGAATCGCAGATATCGAAAAGGTACCGGCGTGGGAGCGCGTATGGGCTCCCATCCGGGCGTACCTGCAGGGACAGCCGGCGTGGAAGCCGGTAATTTCGGCAGCGGCGGCATCAGCTGTGCTGGCCATTGTGATTCTAGTGCGCCCGGAAGCGCCAACGGCGCCAGTGGCCGCACCCATCGAAATTCAGGAAGTGGTGGAGGCCGAGAAGGCGCTGGAAGATATGGACATGCTGCGTCAACTGGACGCCGAGCCGGAGGGCAACTAACGTGCGCCTCGCCCTATCCCTGATTTTGGCTCTCACGGTTGCGGCAGAGCCGCAGCCCAAGCCAAAGTTCAAGGGCCCGGGCATCGGCGATCGCAAAGGCGGACCGATCCGGCCCGAGTCGTTCGAGAAGTTCCGGAACCTCTCGCCGGAAGAACGGCGAGCGGCTCTACAGAACCTGCCGAGAGAGCGCCGCGAAAACATCGAGCGGCGTCTGGCCGAGTGGGAAAAGATGTCTCCGCAGGACCGGCAGCGCGTACAAGGCTCCTACGCCCGGTTCCAGGAGATGACTCCGGAGAAGCAGAATCAGGTCCGCCAGCTTTTCCGGCGGTTTAGCGAAACGTTTCCCGTGGAGCGGCGCCTGCAAGCACAGGGCACGATCCGGCGGTTAAAGAAGGCGGATGCCGAGGAACGGAAGCGCATCATCGAGTCGAAGCGGTTCCTCGAAAGCTATACCGACGAGGAGCGAAAGCTGCTCGAGCAGATGGCGGACGAACTTCCGGACCGCCAATAGCTGATAGACTCCGACGATGGACCGGAGAGCCTTCGGAATCGCCCTGTGCGGCCGTCTGTCCGCGCAGCCAAGGGCGGACAAAGCTCGCGTGGACGCGTGGATGAAAGAGTTGTCGAACTGGGGCCGCTGGGGCAGCGACGACCAGATGGGAGCGGTTAATCTGATCACGGCGGCGACGCGGAGACGCGCGGCGGCGCTGGTGAAGGAAGGCATTCCGGTTTCGTTGGCGCGCGATACGGAAAAGAACAAGGCCGAGGACAATCCCCGGCCGTTCGTTCAAGAGATGACCGCGACCGGCGCCGGGCCGGGGCAGTTCAGCGTGGATCAGTATTCGGTGCTGTATCACGGCGTGGCCCATACGCATATGGACTCGCTTTGCCACATGTTTCATGAGGGGCAGATGTTTAACGGGTATTCGCAGAAGGAGGTTGGCACACAGGGCGCCTCGAAGCTGGCGATCAACGTGTTCAAAAACGGGCTGTTCGCGCGAGGCATTCTGCTGGATATCCCGCGCCTGAAAAACGTTCCTTATCTTGAGCCGGGCATGGCGATCTACCCAGAGGATCTGGACGCTTTTGAAAAGTTCGCGAAGTTGAAGACGGGTTCCGGCGATATCGTGTTCCTACGGACGGGCCGGTGGGCGCGGCGGGCGGAGAAGGGCCCGTGGAACGTGGGAATGCAGTCGGCGGGAATGCACGCGTCCTGCGCGGCGTGGCTGCGAAAACGCGATGTAGCGATGGTGGGCAGCGATGCGGCGACCGACGTGATGCCGTCCGGCGTGACCGGCGTCCGGCAGCCAATGCATCAGTTGTTGCTGGTGGCGATGGGGACGCCGATCTTCGACAATTGCGACCTGGAGGCAGTGTCGGCGGCGTGCGGTGCTCGGAAACGATATGAGTTCCTGCTCACGGCGGCGCCGATTTCGGTAACCGGAGGAACCGGGTCACCGCTCAATCCGATTGCGACGTTCTAAGTCTTGACCGTTATGCTAGAGGATTGAGAAAGGCCTGCCATCCGGACCCCGCTCACGACCACTAGTATTCTTCTGGCGCTATTGGTTTCCGTGCTGTGGGGCGGGAATATCGTCTCGATTCGAATCGGTGTGGACTCGGTGCCGCCGCTGTGGAGCGCGTTCTGGCGAATGCAGGTTGGCGTGATTGTCGTGACAGCTTGGGCGTGGAAGACCGGAGTCCGGATTTGGCCTGAAAAGGGGCAGTGGGGCCAACTTTTTCTGCTGGGAGTGCTTTTCACAGGGCAGATCGGGCTGCTGAACTCTGCGTCGGCCATGACGTCGCCGGCCTATGGGGTCGTGATCTTAAACGCCTACGCGGTGTTCGCGAATCTAGTGGGTCACTTTTTTCTGCCGCATCTGGAAGCACCGCTGACACGCGAACGGGCGTTCGGTCTTGTCATTGCGTTGACGGGTGTGGGCATCCTGGCGTTTGGGCAGACGGCGTCGACGCTGGCGCCCCGGCCACTGTTGGGAAACTCGCTGATGATCCTTTCAGCACTGTTGTTGGGCATTCGGCAGATCTACACGCGATGGCTGGTGCAGGGCGTGGAGCCGGTGAAGACGGTGGTTTGGCAGATGGCGTGGTCTGTCCCATTGTTTTTGGTGGTGGCGATCGTCTCCGAGCCGATGGTGTATGGGCAGGTAACGTGGCAGGCGGTGACGGCGATCTCCTACCAAGGATTTGTTGTGGCCGGAATTTGCTTTATTGTTTGGGCGGAGTTATTGAAGAAGCACTCGGCTGGAACGTTGTCGATGTTTGCGTTTCTGGTGCCGATCACGGGGATCGGCTTGAGCACTGTGCTTTTTGGCGAGAAGCTTCGCGCGCCGCTGGTGGTAGGGAGTCTGCTCGCGCTGGCTGGGGTTTGGATTGTGACGCGGTCAGATACTGCGGAGGAGTTGGAGAGTTAAGCCCACATTTCCGTTTTGAGCCGCGCGTGCGAATCTCCCGGATGCTCGTCCGCATCAATATCCATAGGGGTTTGAAGGCAGCGAAGACCCCTGCGGAGGACAGCACCCAATGGGTG
>VFZO01000124.1 GCA_016871155.1 Acidobacteriota bacterium
GCCCGTCACAACATCCTGCACCCCGTCCCCGTCCAGGTCCGCCACCGCCGCCGCCCGCGTGTCCGATTGCGCCGGCCCAAAGGCCGCCGGCCGGCCAAAGTTCGCCTTCCCGTCGTTCCAGAACACCAGGCTCTGCCCGCCGTCGCGATGCGGGATCAGCAGATCCACGAAGCCGTCGCCATCCAGGTCGCTCGCCACAATGATCGTCGCCGACTCGGTCGCCAGCGGCCTGCACGCCGGAAACGCCCCCTTGCCGTCGTTCAAACAGATCTGGCTCGGCCTCGGCGCTGCCGCCGTTCCGCTCCGGTTCGCCACCAGGATATCCGGCCGCCTGTCCCCGTTCAGGTCGGCCACCGTGATGTAGCGCGTCGACCACGCCGGATCGCCGAAAGTACTCATAAATCGGTAGTTACCCCGCCCGTCGTTGAAGTAGATCAGCTTCTTATCCGGCTTATCGTTGCTCACGGCGATATCCAGATCGCCGTCCCCATCCAGGTCCGCCAACGCGGCCGAATACGTCCGGTCGGCCGCCGGGCTCAGCGGGGCCGCCGTAAACCGGCCCTTCCCGTCGTTGCGCAGCACCAGGTCGATCAACGGCCAGTGCCGGCCCTTGGCCAGCACAATATCCAGGTCGCCATCGCGGTCTATGTCGCCCAGACTCACGCTCGCCGAGGTCTCTCCCTTCTCTTCCAGCAGCAACACCCGCTCAAACGAGCGAACCTCCGCGGCAACCAGCGCGCCGGCGGCAAAGACGAGCGAAGAGATCCTCATGTTCCAATGGCCGTGCTATCATACCACCTACCTGGAAGGCGGTCTGAATGACTCGTTCGATGCCAAGGCGTGTATTCGCCACCGGTCTCTGCGCCACGGCTGTGCGGGCGGCGGAGGGTGACTGGCTGGAGTTTCGCGGACGCGGCGCCGTGGGCGTGGCCGATGGCCGCCGGACGGCGCACTCCTGGAACGCCGATACCTCGGCCGGCCCTGTCACCGGAGTCCGCTGGACCGCCGCCGTACCCGGACTCGGACACTCCAGCCCCATCGTCGCCAACAATCGCGTCTACATCTGTTCGGCCGTACGGAAGGCCGCCGGCAAGGCCCCGCTGAAAATCGAAGTGGGCGGCCAGCCCACCGCCGCCGACGATAACGACGAACAAAGCTGGGTCGTGCTCTGCTACGACGCGGCCACCGGCAAGGAACTCTGGAGCCGGACGTCCAAGTCCGGCATCCCCCGCGCCACCCGGCACGAGAAGGCCACCCACGCCAACACCACCCTGGCCAGCGACGGCAAGCATCTCGTCGCCTTCTTCGGCTCCGAAGGCCTGCACTGCTACGATCTCGACGGCAAGCTGCTGTGGAGCCGCGATCTCGGCGTCGTCAACATCAGCAAGTACGGCATCGGCTGGGGCTACGGAAGCTCGCCCGCCATCTATCAGGATCGAATCGTGCTGCTCTGCGACGATCCGTCCAATCCCTTCCTTGCCGTATTCAGCCTCCGCGACGGCAAGGAACTCTGGCGGGTATCCCGCAAAGGCATCTGCGAGCGGAGCTGGGCCACGCCCTACGTCCACGCCGGCGCCAACGCCGTGCAGATCGTCGCCAACGGCTGGCCCTGGACCGTCTCCTACGATCTCGAAACCGGCAAGGAACGCTGGAGAATCGGCGGCGGCGGTGACAACCCCATTCCCACGCCGTTCTCGGCTAACGGCTGGATCTACGTCACCAACGCGCACGGCGGCAAGGCGCCCGTGTGGGCCATCCGGCCCGACGCCAAGGGCGACCTGACGCCGCCGGCCTCCGGCCAGCCGAATCCTGGCCTGGTCTTTCACGCCGCCGGCATGGGCTCCTACATCTCCACGCCGGTCGTCTACGGCAACCACATCTATCTCGGCAACTCGAACGGCGTCCTCCGCTGCCTCGACGCGAAGACCGGCGAAAAGAAGTACGAACAGCGCCTCTCGCCTGACGCGCAGATCTACGCCTCCGTCGTCGCCGCGGATGGCAAAATCTACGTTCCGTCTCTCGACGGCGTCGTCTACGTCGTCAAGGCCGGACCCGAGTTTCAATTGCTGTCGCGAAACCAAATGGGAGAACCCTGTTTCGCGACCCCAGCGATCTGGAATGGAAATATCCTGATTCGAACGACCAGCAGCCTCGTCGCCATTGGATGAGGTCCCTTATGAACTCTCGCCGGCGGTTCGCCGCCTGCATTTTCCTTTCCGCCGCCTCCGTGGCCAACGCCCAGAACATCCGCGCCACCGTCACCGGCCGGGTCACCGACGCAAGCGGCGCCTCCGTGCCCGGTGCGTCGATCACCATTACAAGCCTCGACACCAATCAGTCGCGCAAGGCCGTCACCGCGCAGGCCGGCGACTACGTACTTCCACAACTGGAGCCCGGCTCCTACACGCTCGCCGCCGAACGCGAAGGCTTCCGCCGCGAGGTGACAAAGAAAATCGTCCTCGAAACCGGTCAGGAGTACCGCATCGACATCGCGCTGCAAGTGGGCGCTGTGACCGAAACCGTGGAAGTGGAGGCGTCCGCGCCGTTGATCAACGCCGACAACTCCAACATCGGCGGCGTGGTCGAACAGCGCAAGATCGTGGAGTTGCCTCTGAACGGGCGCAACTACCTGCAACTCGCCGTGCTGCAGCCCAACGTCCTGCCGGCCGTGCAGGGTTCGGCCAATGCCAACCGCGGCGGCCTGAACATCGCCGGCGCGTCCGAGGTTTCGAATCTGTACGTGAAAGACGGCATCGACAACAACTCCGCGTCCGATGGCGCAAGCCACACGCCCATTCTCGACACCGTGCGTGAATTCAAAGTGCTCACTGGAACCTACTCCGCCGAATACGGCCGCGCCTCGGGAGCGCAAGTCATGGTGACGACAAAGTCCGGCGCCAACGAATTTCACGGCGCCGCCTGGGAATTCCACCGCAACTCGGCATTCGACGCGCGGAATTTTTTCTCTCCCGGCAAGCCGCCCTTCCGCCGCAATCAGTTCGGCGCGGTGACCGGCGGCCGCATCCGCCGCGACAAAACGTTTTTCTTTCTCGGCTACTAAGGACAGTTGCGCGGGCAGCAGGACGCGAGCCGCGTCGTGCTGCCAAGCGCGGCGTTTCGCGCCGGCGATTTCTCGGCGCTAACCGCGCCCGTGCGCGACCCGCGAAACGGCAACACGCCGTTCCCCGGTAACCGGATTCCGCAAGCCGCCTGGAGCCCGCAGGGCACCGGCCTTCTGGCCCTGTACCCGCTGCCGAACGTCGCCGGCGTTCCGAACTTCACGGCCTCCGCCGCGTCGAAGAACGAGGCGCATCAATTCATGACGCGCGGCGACCACCGCTTTTCGGCGAAGGACAGTTTCTATCTGGTCTACGAATGGCAGGACGGCGGCGGGCGCAGCCCCCTGGCCGGCGTCGGCATGCCGGGTTTCGGAACCCTCAGCAGTTCCGGCACGCAGCATTCGGTCGCCAACTGGACGCACATCTTCTCTCCGGCGTGGATTGCCGAAGTGCGCGCCGGGTTCTCGCGTTTGAAAGTGCTGAACCTGCAGGAGGACTACCAGGTCGATGTTGTGAATCGGCTGGGCATTCTCGGCCTCACCGACGTCGGCAAAACGCCGTTCAACAACGGTTCGCCGCGCGTCGTCGTCGCCGGTTTCAACGCCGTCGGCGGCGGCGCCAATCAGCCGTAGGGCCGCGCCGAAAACACCTATCACTACGTGGCCACCACCACCTACATTCGCGGCGCACACACCTTCAAAGCGGGCGGCGACTACTTCCGTTTCCTCTACAACTCCTTCAACACGGCCACGGGCCGCGGCAGCTTCAATTTCGATGGCCGCTTCACCGGAAACTCCGCGGCGGACCTGCTGCTCGGCTTTCCCTTCCAGGCCAACCGCGCGCTCGGCGAACCCTTTCACAACTCGGTGCTCACTTCGCAGGGCGCCTATTTTCAGGACGACTGGAAGCTGAGCCCGAGCCTGACGATGCATCTCGGCATCCGCTACGAACTCTACCCGGCGCTGACGGAGCGCGTGAACAAACTTTCGAGCTTCGATCCGGCCACGGGCACGTTGCTGGTGGCGGGCGGCCGCGAAGGGTACCTCGGCCCCGGCGGGCGCGTGCTGGTGCGGGAGCGAGCGGACGTCGGACGCCAGGTGTTTGAGACCGATTACAACAATTTCGCGCCACGGATCGGCCTCGCCTGGCGTCCTTCGCAACTCAACAAGACTGTGATCCGGACCGGCTACGGCATGTTCTACGACATTCAGATGGTCGGCAACGGCATCACACCGCTCTCGCGCAGCTCCCCGTTCCGCGAAGCGCAGCAGGCCGGCCCGTTCTCTCTCCCGGTGCTGACGAACGTTCGCGACATGTTTAACCTAACCACCAGCACGCCTACAGCGCCCGGCATTCAGCGGGACATTCGCACGGCGTACATCAGCCAATACAGTTTTGGCGTGCAGCGCGAACTGATGCGCGATCTCGTGCTGGATGTCACCTACATGGGTTCGGCGGGGCGAAAGCTGCCCGCCGGACTCAACATCAATCAGGCGGTCCCCGGTCCGGGTACCGTGGCCAGCCGGCGCCCCTACCCAGGCTGGGGAGGAATTACGGGCGGATTCATCATGTCGGCCGCGCGGTCGAACTTCAATTCGATGACCGTCCGGCTGGAGCGCCGGTTCAGCGACGGGCTCAGTTTTCTGGCGAGTTACGGGTGGTCGAAGTCGATCGACATGACGTCGGGCGTGGCCACCGATGATGCCGGCGCTCCTGCGGCCACGCAGAACGCGCGAGACCTGCGCAGCGAACGCGGAGTCTCCACATTTCAAACGCCGCACCGTTTTGTGGGATCGGCCGTCTACTCGTTGCCTGTCGGCGGCATGGTCGAGAACCGTGTGGCCAAGAGCCTGATCTCCGGCTGGCAGGTGACGAGCATCTTGACCACGCAAGCGGGGCGGCCCTTCACGGTGACCTCCGGCCGCGACGAGAGCAACACCGACGGCGGCGGCGACCGGCCAAACGTGATCGGCGATTGGCGCGTGGCAAATCCGGGACCGGGACGATGGTTCAATCCGTGTACGCTGCTCGCCAACGGCACGCGGCGCAACTGTGCGGGGGGCGATACGCCGGCCTGGCAGATCAATGCTCCGGGAACATTCGGCAACGCAGGACGGACGGCGCTGCGCGGCGCTCCGGTGCTGAACGTGGATATGGGTTTGTACCGGCGCATCGCCATCACCGAGCGCCTGGCGGCCCAGTTCCGCGCCGAGGTATTCAACCTGGCAAACCGGGCGACGTTTCTGCTGCCGATCGGCAACGCCGCTAACGCGGCCTTCGGCCAAATCACCGGCGCGGTGACCAGCGGCGACCTCGGCGCTCAGCGCCAGTTCCAGTTGGCTCTGAAGCTGGTGTTTTGAGCCCCAAAAGCTGCAATCGAATAAAATGTGGCCATGGATCGCCGTGCGTTTGTTCCCCTCACCGTCGTGCCGTTGCTGGGCCAGCCCGCCGGACGCAAGTATAAGACCGCTCTGATCGGCTCAGGCTGGTGGGGCATGAACATTCTGCGGGAAGCCCTCGCTTCGGGCGAATGCACCGCCGTGGGGCTGGCCGATCCCGATCCCGCGCAGATCGCCGTCGCGCAGGCCGAGATCCGCAGAGTCTCGTCCGATCAGCCGCGCGAGTACCGCGACTATCGCGAGTTGCTCCAGAAAGAGCGGCCCGATATCGCCATCGTCGCCACGCCCGATCATTGGCACGCCCTGCCAACCATCGACGCCGTGAAGAGCGGCGCTCACGTCTACGTCGAAAAGCCGATCAGTCACACCATCGACGAAGGCAAGGCGATGGTCAAGGCCGCGCGCGAAGCCGATCGCGAAGTAGTCGTCGGTCTCCATCGCCGCGTCTCGCCGCATTGCATCTCCGGAATGGAATTTCTGAAGTCCGGCAAGGTAGGGAAGATCGGCATGGTCCGGCTGTTCGCCCACGCCGCCGGCGGCCCCGGCAAAAAGACCCCGGACAGCGACCCGCCGAAAGGCATGGATTGGGATCTTTGGCTTGGCCCGGCGCCGAAGCGCGCGTTTAACGCCGCTATCCATCCCAAAGGCTTTCGCCACTTCCTCGACTACGCCAACGGCACACTCGGCGACTGGGGCGTGCACTGGTTCGATCAGCTTTTCTGGTGGACCGAGGAGACCCATCCCAAGCGCGTCTACTCGACCGGCGGCCGCTACATGCGCGAGGACTCGACCGATGCGCCCGACACGCAGATCGTCGCGCTCGACTTCGAAGGCTTCAAGTGCACCTGGGAGCAGCGGCACTACGCCGGCAACAGCGCCGAGGCCACGCCCATCGGCGCCTACTTCTACGGCGCCAACGGCACCTTTCATCAAGGCTGGCGCGATGGCTGGACGTGGTTCCCAGCCAGCAAGAACGAAAAGACCATTCACGTCGAGCCCCAACTGAACTCGCCCGACGGACAGAACATCAAGGAGCTGTGGGCCGACTTTCTCGATGCCATCCGGAAGAAGCGCCGTCCCGTGCGCGATATCGAGATTGGCCATCGAGCCACAGCCGCCAGCCTGTTGGGCATGGTATCGATGAAACTCGGCCGCGCCGTGGAGTGGGACGGCAAGACCATCACGAACGACAAGGAAGGGGTGAAACTTCTGCGCCGCGCCTATCGCGCTCCGTGGAAGTACCCGAACGCATAGCGGCGCCGTTTCTGCGGCATAATTGTTGTCGCTATGCCGAGCATGATTGGAGCCTTTGGCGACTGGGCAGCCGGAATCGCCGCCGATCCGCCGCGGCTCTCCTTCCGCCGGCCGGAGTTCAAGGATTTGGCTGCGTGGAAGAAGCAGGCGCGCGCGGCGTACCTTCACTGGCTTATGCCTCCGCCGCCGTCCACCGTTGCGCCGCCCACCGTTCTGCACATCCAGGAGTTCGACGGGCTCGCCATCGAACATCTGACGTGGCAGTTGCCCTACGGCCCGCGCACCGAGGCCGTCTTCCTGAAACCGGCGAACGCCACGGGCAAACTGCCGGGCGTCGTCGGCCTGCACGATCACGGCGGCAACAAATATTTCGGGCTCCGCAAAATCACGCGTTCGACCAACGATCCGCACCCCCTGATGATCAAACACCAGGAGCGCTACTACGGCGGCGTGCCCTGGGCGAACGAACTCGCCAAGCGCGGCTACGCCGTTCTGGTGCATGACACCTATACCTTCGCCAGCCGCCGCGTGCGCGCCGCGGACCTGCCGCCGGTCGTGAAGGGCGACCTGATCGAGCAGGACCCCGAAGCGCCCGAGGAGATCGACAAGTACAACCGCTTCGCCGCGCAGCATGAACATCTCACGGCGAAGAGCCTCTTCTGCGCCGGGCTCACATGGCCCGGTGTCTTCAGCCACGAAGATCAGAAGGCGCTGGACTTTCTCTGCGCGCGTCCCGACGTGGACGCCGCGCGTGTCGGCTGCGCCGGCCTTTCCGGCGGCGGACTCCGCACCGTGATGCTGGCGGGTTTGGATCCGCGCATCAAGGCCGCCTGCTGCGTGGGCATGATGACCACCTGGCGCGACTACCTTCTGAACAAAGCGCACACTCACACCTGGATGTGCTACGTGCCCGGCCTGCCGCGCGACCTCGACTACCCCGAAATTCTCGGCCTGAACATTCCGGCCTCCGTCATGGTTTTGAACAACCGTCAGGACGCGCTCTTCACCATGCCCGAAATGGAACGGGCCGACCGCATCCTGGGAGATGTCTACAGGAAGGCCGGCCTGGCCGCCCGCTACAAGTGCAATTTCTACGATGGCCCGCACAAGTTCGATCCAGAGATGCAGAAGGACGCTTTCGACTGGTTCGATAAGTGGCTGAAGAGCTGAGTCGCGATTGTAATGCGCGGATGACCTCGCTGTCACGCGAATCCGGTAGACTCTCCGTAGGGAGTCTCGCAAATGATTCTAAAGCTGACGTGCGTGTTCGCGCTGCTGGCACAATCTTTCACCGGCCGGATCGTCGGCTCGGTCACCGATAGTTCGGGCGGCGTAGTCGCCGGGGCGCAGGTAAAGGCCACCGAGATATCGACGAATCGAATCGTCACCACAACCACCAACGCGGGCGGCAACTACACTTTCAACGAACTGCCCCGCGGCGAATACTCGATCGAAATCGCGTCGCAGGGTTTCAAGAACTCGCTTCGCAAGGGCATCCAACTGGCCATCGGCCAGCAGGCGCGCATTGACGTCCGCCTGGAAGTGGGCAGCGTGGCGGAGTCGGTGGAGGTCGTCGCCGACGCATCGTTGCTGGAGACGGTCGACTCCGTTGTGGGCAAGGTCGTCGATAACAAGCGGATCACCGAACTGCCGCTTAACTCCCGGAACGTCTTTTCGCTGCTCTATCTCACGCCGGGCGTGACGGGCAGCGTCAGCAGCACCTACTCCACGGGCTTCGCCATCAACGGCGCGCGCAACTCCATGCTCGACATTCTCGTCGACGGCGTCAGCACCGCCCACCCGACCGTCAACGGGTTCTCGGGCAACTCCACGTTTCCACCCGTTGAAGCGATCGCCGAGTTCAAGGTGCTGGGCTCCAACTACTCCGCCGAATTCGGCCGCAGCAATGGCGGCATTGTAAATGTGGTCTACAAGTCCGGGACCAACGACCTGCACGGAAGTCTCTTCGAATTCCTCCGCAACTCGAAGCTCGACGCCAACGATTTCTTCAACAACCGCGCCGGGCGCGCCCTTGGCAGCTTCAAGCGCAACCAGTTCGGCGGTATGGTGAACGGGCCGATTCGAAGGAACAAGACCTTCTTTCTCGGCAGCTATGAGGGACTTCGCGAACGCGCGTCGTCGAACACCTCGACATCGGTTCCCACTCTGGCGCAGCGCAACGGCAATTTCAGCGAGACCCGCGCGGCAAACGGCGCGCAGGTGAATGTCTTCAACCCGTTCACAACGCGGGCGCAAGGCAACGCCTTCGTCCGCGATCCATTCCCGGGGAATATGATTCCGGCGTCGATGTTCGATCCGGTGGCCCGGGCCGCCATGCGTTTTTATCCGGAGCCAAACACGGTCTTCAACGCGGTCACGAACCTGAACAACTTCTTCAACGTTGGCGCCCGCTCATTCGATCAGAACCAGGTCGATGGCCGGGTCGACCATAACATTACGGACCGGCAGCGCATCTTCGGCCGGTTCTCGTGGCGCGAGAATCTCGACTCGCCGCCCATCTATTTCCCCGAAGACCTCAAGATCGCCGAGGGCCGCGTGAATCAGGGCGTTCGCCAGCCATCGGCGTCCATCGACTACACGAACTCTCTCTCGCCCACCACGGTCTGGACCGCCCGCTTCGGCTTCTCGCGCTCGTTGTTCGATTTCGACAACCAGGGGCTGGGCTTCAAACCTTCAAGCCTCGGCCTGCCCGCGGCCATCGATAGCGTGGTGGACCGCCAGATGTTCCCGCGCATCGGCGCCGGCGGTTTCGTAAACCTGGGCGGAAGCGACCATCGCTTCAGCACGTTCAACACCTACACGCTTCTATCGAACCTTTCGAAGATCGTGGGCAACCACTCGCTGAAGGCCGGGTGGGAAGGCCGCATGATTCGCGTCAACGTCTGGGAAGCGCGATCGGCAGGCACCTTCAATTTCGCGCAGGGCTTCACGCAAGGGCCGAACCCGAACACCGCCAGCGCCACGGCCGGCAACAGCATCGCCTCGTTGCTTCTGGGTACGGGAACCACAAGCAACGTTTTAATCCGCAACTGGAAGAACGTTGCGTCGCAGAGCTTCTATCACGCCTTCTACCTGCAGGACGATTGGCGCATCACGAAGAAGCTGACGCTCAACTTCGGACTCCGCTATGAGGCGGATCTGCCGCGCACCGAACGCTACAACCGTTTCAATTGGCTCGACCCCTACGCCGTCTCGCCGCTCTCCGGCAAGGTGCCCGGCATGGGCGAGATTCGCGGCGGCGTGAAGTTCGTTGGCGTGGACGGAAATCCACGGACGCAGTTCAACAAGGACCTCAACAACTTCGGACCGCGCATCGGTTTCGCCTATCAACTCGATTCCAAGACCGTCATCCGCTCCGCCTATGGCCACTTCTTCGGGCCTTCGCGCCAGGCCGCCCAGGGCACGGTGGGCCCGTTCGGATTCCGCGTCGAGTATCCCTGGGTCACCACTACCGACGGCATCACGCCGTTCAACACGTTGAAGAACCCGTACCCGGAGGGCTTCCGCGGCGTGCCCGGCTCTTCCGATGGCCTGCTAACGCAGGCCGGCGCGAACCTGCAGGCGTTCCTGCAGGACTCCCCGTCGCCCTGGAACATGATGTGGAACTTCACCATCCAGCGCGAACTGCCGGGGCAGGTCCTGCTGGAGACCACCTACATCGGCAACCGGGGCCTCTACCTGAGCCGCAGCGCGGAGGGCGGCATGGAGCTGAATCAGTTGGATCCCCAGCACCTTGCTTTGGGCGCGGCGCTGAATCAGCGCGTAAACAATCCCTTCTTCGGCGTGGTGAACAACGGAGTTCACCTGTCGCCGACCATCGCGCGCGGCCAACTGCTGCGGCCCTTCCCGCAGTTCACCGATGTGCAGCCGCTCTATGACGCGGGTTCCAACTCCATCTATCACTCGTGGCAAAACACGTTCCGCCGCCGCTTCGCCAACGGCTTCCTGTTTGAGGGCAGCTACACCTGGGCGAAGATGCTCGACACCGGAGACAGCCACCAGAACACCTTCGACGTCGCGGCCAGCCGGGCGCTCTCCAGCCAGGACATCGCCCACCGCATGGTCACCAGCGTTCTCTACGACGTGCCTGTCGGAAAGGGACGCCTGTTGAACACCGGCGATTCGAAGTTCGCCAATGCCCTTCTGGGCGGCTGGCAGGTGAACGGCATCGTCACCTACGAAACCGGTACGCCGCTGGCCATCTCCGCCAACAACACCTCCGGCCTGTTCGCGGCGCGAACGCAGCCCAACAGCACCGGAATCAGCGGCCGCAAGACGGGCCGTGTGCAGGAGCGGCTAGACTCCTTCTTCGTCCCCACGGCCTACACCCAGCCGGCCGCCTTCGCGTTCGGCAACCTGAGCCGCTTCCTGCCCGACGTTCGGGGCGACTCGGTCCGCAACTGGGATCTCTCGTTGTTCAAGGAGTTCCAGGTCCGCGAGAAGATGAACCTGCAGTTCCGCACGGAGTTCTTCAACGCCTTCAACCGTGTCCGCTTCAGCGGTCCGAACACGACCGTTACCTCGAACGCGTTCGGAACCGTCAACGGCCAATCCAACTCGCCCCGCCAGGTACAGTTCGGTCTGAAATTGCTATGGTAATTGCGGAGGTTCTTCCGCACCGTGCAACGTAGACAGTGGCTCCGCCTTCTTCCCGCGGCGTTTTCGGTAACAGCCCAGACGCCGCCCAACCGGCCCAAGGTTCCCGGCACACTCACCCTCCGAACACGCCGGCGCGACAAGTCCGGCGCGCCAGCGGAGAAGACGCTGCAGTGGCCGGTAGCCCGCACGGCAATCGTAATTTGCGACATGTGGGACACGCATACCTGCGGCCTCTCGGCGCATCGCGTTGGCCTGATGGCGCCGCGCATGAACCAGATCGTTGGCGCGGCCCGCGCCAACGGCGTCATGATCGTCCACGCGCCCAGCGACACCATGAAGTTCTACGAGGGCAGTCCCTGGCGGGACCGCATGCGCGCCGCCCCCGCCGCCGCATCGCCCTTCCCGATCACGAACCGCTGCCCGCGTATTCCGGAAGAGGAACGCAATTTCCCGATCGACGACTCCGCCGGCGGTTGCGACGATCCCGTCCTCAAGACCTTCAAAGGGCCGCCCTACCCTTGGACGCGCCAGCACCCCTCGATAGAGATTGTCGGCTACGACGGCGTCAGCGATTCCGGCCAGGAGATCTACAACTTCTGCGAGCTCGAAGGCATCGACAAGATCGTGCTGATGGGTGTGCATACTAACATCTGCATTCTCAATCGCGGCTTCGGCGCGAGGCAGATGACGCAGTTGGGCTTTGAAGTTGTCCTGGCGCGCGACCTCACCGACGCCATGTACGATCCCCGCACACGCCCCTTCGTCAGCCACACGCGCGGCACGGAGCTTGTCATCGAGCACATCGAAAAGATGTGGTGCCCATCGATACTGGGCGACGATCTCACGCGCGTCCACTCTTGAGCTTTTCCAGCATCTCCGCTTCGGTCAGCACGGTGATCCCCAGTTCCTTTGCCTTGTCGAGCTTCGACCCGGCCTCTTCGCCGGCCACCACGTAGCTCGTCTTCTTGCTCACCGATCCGCTCACCTTCGCGCCCGCGGCCTCCAGCATCGCCTTCGCTTCGTCGCGGCCCAGCGTGGGCAGCGTGCCCGTCAGTACGAAGGTCAGCCCGGCCAGCGGCCCGCCGGAGCGGTCGACCTTCTGATGGGTCCACTGCAGGCCGCCGGCGCGCAGCCGGTCCAGCAGGTCCAAGTTTCTCGAGTCCTCAAAGAACCGCCGGATCGACTGCGATACTTTCGGCCCCACCTCCTCGGCCGTCAGCAGCGTGGCCTCATCGGCGTCGCGAATCGCGTCCAGGCTCCCGAAGGTGTTCGCCAGAATCTGCGCCGTGCGCTCGCCGACAAACGGAATGCCCAGCCCGTTAATCAGCCTTGGCAGAGGCAGCGTTTTGGACTTCTCAATACCGGCCACCACGCGCTCGGCCGACTTCGCGCCCATGCGGTCCAGCTCCGCCAGCGTCTCCGCCGAAAGCGTATAGATGTCGGCGATGCTCTTCACCACGCCTTTGTCGACAAGCTGGTCCACTAGCACGTCGCCCATGCCGGTAATATCCATCACGCTACGCGACGCGAAGTGAATCACGGCGTTCTTTAGCCGTGCCGCGCAGCTCACGTTGACACAGCGCCAAATGACTTCGCCTTCGGGTTTCGAGACGGCGCCGCCGCACACCGGGCACTCCTTCGGCATCACGAACTCGCGGCGGTTCTCCCCCTGCCGCACCACGCGCACCACTTTCGGAATCACGTCGCCGGAGCGTTCGATCACAACGGTGTCGCCTTCGGCCAGTCCCAGCCGGGCAATTTCGTCCTCGTTATGCAGCGTTGAGCGGCTTACGGTCACGCCGCTGACCACCACGGGCCGCAGATGCGCCACCGGCGTCAGCGCGCCGGTCCGGCCCACCTGCACATCGATCTTCGCCACCACCGTCTCGGCCTGGCGCGCGGGGTACTTAAACGCAATGGCCCAGCGCGGCGCCTTCGCCGTCCACCCCATTCGCCGCTGTTGGTCGATTGAATCGACCTTTGCCACGACGCCGTCGATCTCATACGGCAGCGTCTCGCGCTGCCCTTCGAACTCACGTATGAACGCAAGCAAAGCATCGAGATCCGCGCAGACGCGCGATGCCGGATTCACCTTGAAACCCAGTCCCCGCAACCGTTCCAAGTTCTCGGAGTGAGACGGCAGCGCGGGAATTCCGTTGATCAGGTAGAAGTAGGCGAAGAAGTCCAACTGCCGCGCGGCGGTGACTTTTGGATCCAGCATGCGCAGCGACCCGGCGGCCGAGTTGCGCGGATTCGCATAGCGCGGCAGGCCCTCCTGTTCGCGATCTTCGTTCAGCTTCTGAAACGCGGCGTTTGGCATGATCACTTCGCCGCGAACCTCGAACGAACCGTCCGTTTTCAACGGGAGGGAACGGATGGTTCGCGCGTTCTCCGTCACGTCCTCGCCCTCCACGCCGTCGCCGCGGGTGATGGCGTTGCGCATCGCCCCCTCGCTGTAGTGAACCGCCATCGAAAGTCCATCAAGCTTCAATTCGGCCACATATTGAAACGGTTCGCCGCCCAGGAACTCGCGCACACGCCGGTCGAAGTCCTGCAACTCCGCTTCGTCCAACGCATTGTCTAGCGACAGCATCGGCGCCGAGTGCCGCACCTTGACGAAGCCTTCGCGTGGCGCGCCGCCCACGCGCTGCGTCGGCGAATCGGCTGTGGCCAGCGCGGGGTTGTCCTTTTCCAATTGCTGCAGCTCCCGCATCAGCGCGTCGTACCCGGCATCGGAGATCTCCGGCGCGTCCTGCACGTAGTAGAGATGTTCGTGCCGGCGGATCTCCTGGCGCAGCGCCTCCGCGCGGGATTCTAGGGACAATTGTGCGTTCACGCCGAAGCTCATACGATACTGAAAGTTTCGAGGATAAGCGATAGCCATTTCAACCGAAGGTCGAATCGCGCTGATATTCAATCCGCGCGCCGGGAAGCTGAACCGGAACCCGGGGCTCGTGGAACGGGCCAAACAGTGGCTGCGGCCGCTGGGCGAAGTGGAGCTGCATCCAACCACCGGGCCCAATACCGCGGGCGAAATTGCGTCTCTGGCCATTGCCGGCGGCGCCACGCGCGTCGCGTCTTTTGGCGGCGACGGAACACTCAACGAAGTGGCGAACGGCATGATCGGCTCCGCCATTCCGCTCCTGACACTGCCGGGCGGAACGGCTAACTGCCTGTGCATCGAGACCGGGTTGGGCGCGAATCCGGAGAAGGCCGCCGCCCGGCTGACTGGCGAATCGGAAGACGTTCGAATCGCCGCCGGAAAGATCTCTGGCCCGGGCCGGCAGCCGCGCCATTTCCTGCTCATGGCGGGCGCGGGCATGGACGCCATCGTTGCGGAGCAGGTTAGCAAGCCGCTGAAGGCTCGTCTGGGCAAGCTCGCCTATTGGGCAGCCGGCTTCGCGATGTTCGCGCGCTCGCTTCCCCAGATCACAGCGACCGTAAACGGCCGCCAATCCACTCGCGGCTTCGTCCTAATGAGCCGCATCCGGAACTACGGCGGAGATCTGGAGCTAGCCAAAAGCGTGTCGCTGGTCGACAACTGCTTCGAGACGCTGCAGTTCGACGGACGCCTGTCGCTCCGCTTCCTGCCCTATCTGGCCGCCGCCGGCGTTGGGCAAGTGGCCAAGGTGCCCGGCGTCACGGTTGCGCCCGCGCTGATCGTGGAGTGTGCCTCCGCCGATGGCGAACGGGTTCCGGTGCAAATCGACGGCGAGTTGGCCGGTGAGCTGCCGGCGCGGTTTGAGATCGTGCCGGACGCCCTGACGCTCCGGCTGCCGAAAGCCTATATCGCGCGCGCGAAAGCGAAGCCATGGACAATGTCACCCACACCCTGACGGGCGTTCTGCTGGCGCGTGCTGGGCTGGATCGCCTCTCGCCGAGGGCAACGGTGTTGCTGATCGCCGCTTCGAACATCGCCGACGCCGATATCGCCGCCTCCGCGTGGGGTTCGCTGGCCTACCTGGAGTACCACAGGCACATCACCCACGCGCTGGCCGCGGGACCGGTGATGGGGCTTGTCACGGCGTTGTGTTTCTTCTGGCTCAAGGATTGGAAATTCGGTCCGGCCTGGCTGCTATGCACCATCGGCGTCTGGGTCCACATTCTGCTCGACCTGCTCAACAACTACGGCGTCCGCATCTGGCTGCCGTTCCATGACGGATGGATAGGTTGGGATCTGCTGATGGTCATCGACCCGTGGCTGCTTGCGGGCCTGGGCCTTTGCGTGGTGGCGCCGATGTTCGCGCGGCTGGTGGGCGGCGAGATCGGTGCGCGTCCGCGCGGACCGGGCCGAGGCTGGGCGGTTATCGGCCTGCTGTTCTTTGCGCTCTGGACCGGCGGACGAATTGTGCTGCACGAGCGCGCGCTCGAGACGCTGCGCGCCCGCATGCACAACAACGAGACGCCGGTGCGCGTGGCGGCCTGGCCAACGCCGTGGAACCCCTTCGCCTGGCGCGGCTACGTTTCCACGGAGTCCGCGTGGTTGCTGTACGACTACTCTTTGCGCGGCGAGTTCGACCCCTCCGCCGCGCGCATCTACTTCAAGCCGTCCGAAGCGGCGGCGCTGAACGCCGTGCGCCGCACACCGGAGGCCCAGGCGTTTCTCCGCTTCTCCCAGTTCCCGGTTTGGCGCATCACTCCCTTGGACGATGGCGCGATCGTGGAAGCGACCGATGTCCGCTTCGGTGCGCCCGAAGACGGCAAGTTCCAATTAAGCGTGCAACTCGACGGCACGTCCCGGACTCGCGACGCGCGATTCTCCTTCGGCAATCCGGCCAAGGGTTTCGGCGTTATCCGCGATGGTACGCGATGACGGACTTTCCAACGCCGTCGCCGTAGGCTTCCAACTGCTCGAACGCCTTTTGAATGTCATCCAGCGGCGTCCGGTGTGTTACGACGGGGCCGAAGAACGCCGGCCGCTCGCGCAGCAGGTCGATCGCCAGGTGCGTTTCGTGGTTGCTGCGGCGCACGTTGAACAGCGGCGCTTCCTTGCGGCGCAGTTCGTGGAAGTGCAACAGCGGGCGCGCCTCGCTTGGAATGCCGGTGGCCACCACGCGGCCGCCGCGCGCCACGGCGATGCAGGCATGATCCAACGATCCATCCCGCGTCACGCAGTCGAGAACCGTATCCACGCCCCGGCGGCCGGTTGCGGCGAGAATCTCGCGCGACGGGTCCGCCTGCGACGAATCGATCACCACGTCGGCGCCCATGGCCAGCGCCATCTCACGCCGGTGGGCCACGGGGTCCACCGCGAACACGCGCCGGACGCCTTGCATTTTGAGCATTGCCACCGTCAATGCGCCGATCGGCCCGGTGCCAAAGACGGCCGCCGTCGATCCTGGCGTCAGGTCCGCGAACTGCAACGAGTGCAGCGCCACCGCGAGCGGTTCGAACAGCGTGCCCTCGGCCATTCCCACACCATCAGGAATGCCAACCAGGCAGCCGGCCGGAATGCAGACGATGTCGCGGAAGTAGCCGGGCTCCACACCGGCGCTGAGGAACCGGATGTTCTCACAAAGGTTGTGCCGGCCGCTGAGGCACATCGGGCAGTGGTAGCAATAGATGGCCGGCTCGAGAAACGCCCGGTCGCCCGGCTGCCATCCGCTGACGCCGCCCCCGGTCTTCAACACAGTGCCCGTGGGCTCGTGGCCCAGCACCATAGGAAACAGGCTTGGCGTGTCGCCCACCGAGCCCTCCGAAAAGTTATGAAGATCCGAGCCGCAGATGCCGCAAAATTCGACGCGGACCTGCACTTCGCCGTATCCAGGTTCGGACGGCGCCGCTTCCTTCACTCGGAAGCAATGTTGGGAGGAGAGTTCGGCGATTCGCACTTATTTCTTAAATAGGTTCTCAAATGCCGCGCGCGCATTTTCATAACTCTTCGGCCGTGCGTCCACGCGCGGTTCCTGCTTCGCGGCCGGCGCAGGCGCCAGGGCGGAGTCCCGCGCCACCGTTACGAGGGGCGCGAAGAAGCCGCACTCGTTGCTCTTGTCCTTCGCTGCGATGCGCTCCGGCACCGGTTTTTGGCACTGAGAGTGCGCGGAAGGTTCAAAGTGCTGGCACTGCTTGCAGCAGTGAAGCTCGGCGGCGCATTTTGGGCAAGGCGTAAGAAAATCGAAGCCCTCTGGAAGCGGACTGGAACAGTTATAGCAGCGCGAGGCCGTCACATGCTGCACAACGCGAGCCGTGCGCAGAATGGGAGGATCCACCGGCCCCCGGCCGTTCGAATCCTGATATCCGGGCTGCCGGTATTTGCGATCACCTTCCATGAGTACGGTCACTCAATGTGTACCACAGTTACCTCTTTACAAGGATCACTGGCGCGGCGGCCGCTCCGCTCACTTGTTCGAAGAAATCCCGGACCTTGGCGTAGTCCGCCGCCGGGGCCACGACGTCG
>VFZO01000125.1 GCA_016871155.1 Acidobacteriota bacterium
CGTTTTCCGAACACGACGTTGCAGTGGGATAGCGCCCGGCTCAGGTTCAAGAACGAGAAGGCTGCCAACGCTTTCTTGCGGCGGAAATACCGCTCCGGCTGGAAGGTCAAAAACGTCGGGTAGTCAGCCGTCGAAGCGGACGGCGAGCAGGGTCAGGTCGTCGCGCT
This sequence comes from Acidobacteriota bacterium, assembly GCA_016871155.1. Classification (GTDB taxonomy): domain Bacteria; phylum Acidobacteriota; class Terriglobia; order Bryobacterales; family Bryobacteraceae. Next base: position 168 of record VFZO01000125.1, read on the forward strand.
GCGGCGCTCCGCCGGTAAACGCGGCGACATCGGCGCGGATCGAGTCGACGAGAATTGACGGCGATTCTTGGAGATGCCGCCGGGCGATGGCCAATACGCGGTCAAGCCCGTACATTTCGCCGGAGGCCCGCCGTGCCTCGGTCACGCCGTCGGTATAGAGCAAAAGCGTGTCGCCCTTGTGGAGTTGGACCGCGGCGTCCAACCAGCGGGCCTCTTCCAACATTCCGACCGGCATCCCGGTTGGAGAGAGTTCGTGGGCCTCACCGCCCGGACGCAGCAGCAGCGGCGCGCAGTGCCCGGCGTTGGCCCATTGCATGGGAGCCTCACGGTAGATGGACGCCAGGAAGATTGTGACGTACTTACTGCCGTCGGTGCGGCTGAGCAGAAATCGGTTCAGCCGGTCGCAGATCACAGCGGGCGGGATCTGCTCCGCGGTCGACATAACGAAGGCGCCCTGCAGCAGGCCGGCCAGCAGGGCCGAGCTGACTCCCTTACCTGAGACATCGGCCATTACGATGTCCCAGCGATCGTCACCAGCCGGAATCAGGTCGAAGTAATCTCCGCCGACCTGGCGGCTCGGAATGGAGAGACCCGCACCCTGCAACCAGCCAGACGACGGAAACTGGTTGGCGTCTGGGAGCAGGTCCCGCTGGATCGCCTGGGCGATGCGCAACTCCTGATCCACCTGCTGTTGTTTGCGCTCCTGCTCCAGCAGGCGGGCGTTTTCAAGCACGAAGGAGGCTTCGATGGCGAGGGACTGGAGCAGGTCCCTGCTAGTGATGGTCAGTTCGCCCCGGTCGGTTCGCGAGTCGAGGTAGAGCAAACCGATCGTATCGGCGATCGTGCCAACCACGGCCGTCTCCGACATCTCCTGGACACGCACTTTTATCAGCGGCACGCAGACCGCGGATTGCAGCGAAAGGTTTAGGACTGAGGTGTCGAGGCACTGCTTCGGGTCGAAGCGCATGGAAAGCAGCTCGCTGCGGCCTCGAAGAGAGTCGTTCAGGAAACTGGTGGGTATGCCGAGTTCCTCCGACGGAAGGGGCCGTCCGCCGGATTGGCGCGAGACCCGGACTTTCAGTCCAGCTTCGCCGGAGAGCAACAGAAAGCCGCGATCGCAGAGTGTGATATCCAGAGCGGCGTCGACGACCGCCGAGAGAACATGGTCGATCGAGAGCGCGCCGGCGAGCGAGCGGGCAACTTCCAACATCGACCGGAGCTTGCGGAGGCCGCCATGGGATGTCTGGGTCCGGTCCACGCTCGTTTCGTGGAACACAAGTGTGTAGGACTCCTCGACGCCGAATCCGATCACATCGCCGGGCTTCAGCAGATGCGAATCGGTTTTCGTCCCGTTCACTTCAATGCCGTTCCTGGAACCCGCGTCGGAGATGACGAGTCCGCCGCCGGTGGCACTAACAGTGGCGTGGGCGCGCGAGGCGCGATTGTCGCGAAGCACCAGATGATTGTCGGGACTCCGGCCGATCAAAAAGGGCAGCGGTTCGATGGGAACTCGAATAGCGGGCGCGCCGGGCGGCCGGACCTCGAACTCCGCGAAGCTCATTGTGCCGCCGCTTCGCGCATCTCCTGCTCCCGAAGCATCTGACAATTTGGGCAGTAGCCGCCCATTTCCGCGCGGACGACCACGAGCTCGAATCCAAAAGTCTTTTGCACCTGCGCGCGCATTTCCGCGAGCGGCTCGCCGAAGAACTCTTCGATCTTGCCGCAGCGAAGGCAAACGACGTGCGCGTGCTCCCGCTTCATCCGCGTCTCGTAGTAGTGCTGGTCGCCCTCGTGATGGAGCAGGTCGAGTTCGTCGACCAAACCCTCAAGCTTCAGGAGTTTCAAGGTGCGATAGACGGTGACACGATTCAGCTTGGAGTCTTGGGCGCGGGCGAGTTGGTAGAGATTTTCCGCGTCCAGATGCTTGCCGCTCTTATCGATAAGATCGAGCAGAATCTGCCGCTGGCGCGTCATGCGAACGCCACGTTGTTGAAGCGAACCTTTCGTGGTGGAAGACGGCATAACGTATTCTCAAATGTAGCAAAGATGCTTGCATCGCAACTATTGTTCTTGCTTGCCGCCGACGTGACTCTGAACGAGCTGGCTCTCGATCTGATGAAAAACAAGAGCGTGAACGATCGGGAATTGACCGAGTATACCTTCGACTTCCAGCATATCCTCACCCGTTTGGACGCGAAGGGCAAAGAGAAAGAACGAACGGTCTCCGAGGGCGAGAGCTTCGTGAGCGGCCGGCGGAGCGTGGATGTCGCGCTGCGATGGAACGGGGTCGAAACGCCGAGAGAGATCGTGGAGCGAAAACGGATGGCGGCGGCGAAGCTGTTGCAGGCAGACTACGAGGATCGGCTCAGGCAGCCGCGCGGCTCCGCGCCTGGTCCCGAGTACGGTTCTACAACATTTGGAGTACGTATCGAGATATTCGCGACACTCCGAAAGTGCGCCCTGAGAAATCTTCGAACGGCGCCGGCGAACGATGGCGCGGAGTGGCAATTCGATTATGAGCCCGCGCCGGGTTGCCGGTATTCAGGTACATTTTGGGTGGACACAACCGATCGAATGGTCCGGCGATGGACGGGACGCGGTGATGGGACCGAGTGGGAGGACGAGTCGATCCGTCTGGCGGATGGCCGCTGGGCGCCTCGGCGAATTCGAGTCCGGAAGAAGTCCGCACAGTTGGAAGCCGAGTTCAATAACTACAAGCGGTTCGTAGTCGAGGTCGAGCAGCGGCCCGCCGGGTTAAAATAGAGCCTCGATGCGCCGGAAGATTTTGGTTGCCAATCGCGGAGAGATTGCCGTACGCGTGTTGCGCGGGATTCGCGAGATGGGCGATGTGGCCGTCGCATTGTATTCGAGCGTCGATCGGAACGCGCTGCACGTGGCGATGGCCGATGAGGCCTACGCGGTGGAATCGTATCTGCAAGGCGAGAGCATCGTGCGCGTGGCGATAGAACGCGGTTGCTCCGCGATTCACCCGGGCTATGGGTTCCTCAGTGAGAACGCAGGCTTCGCGGCGCTCTGCGCAGAGGCGGGTCTGGTGTTTGTGGGTCCAACCGCGGCGGCGATCGGAGCGCTGGGGTCGAAGACAGCCGCGAGAGAATTGGCCCTGCGCGGCGGCGCGCCCGTGGTTCCGGGCTCGGAAGGCGCCGTAACCGATTCCGGCACGGCGAAACGTCTGGCCAGCCGGATCGGCTATCCGGTGTTAATCAAGGCAGCGGCGGGCGGCGGCGGGAAAGGCATGCGGCTGGTGGAATCCGAGCGCGAGTTGGACGCGGCACTCCGGGACGCGGCGAGTGAGGCCGAGCGCAGTTTCCGCTCCGGGGAAGTCTACATCGAGAAGGCGCTGATCCACCCGCGTCATATCGAGATACAAGTTTTCGGCGACCACCACGGACATCTGATTCATCTCGGCGAGCGCGAATGCTCCATTCAACGGCGGCATCAGAAAGTGATTGAGGAGTGCCCATCTCCATTGGTCGACCTGCATCCGGGGCTGCGGAACGCGATGGGGGAGGCGGCTCTGCGCGTGGCGCGCCAGGCCGGCTATTTCAACGCCGGCACGGCCGAGTTTCTTGTCGACGCGGAACGGAACTTCTATTTCCTGGAGATGAATACGCGCCTTCAGGTGGAGCATCCGGTCACCGAACTCGTCACTTCGCTCGACCTGGTGCAGATGCAGCTTGAAACAGCCTTCGGCGCCAGGCTCAAATTGAGGCAGGAAGATGTTTCTTGGCGAGGCGCGGCGATACAATGCCGGCTGTACGCCGAAGACCCGGCGAACAACTACTTCCCTTCTCCCGGAAGAATCTCGCGGCTGCGAACGCCTTCGGGCCCTGGCATCCGGTTGGACAACGGTGTCTACGAGGGCTGGACAGTGCCGCTCGACTACGACCCGCTGCTCGCCAAACTCTGCGTCTGGGCGCAGGACCGGCCGGGCGCCATTCGGCGGATGCGGCGGGCGCTGGGAGAGACGGAGGTTCTTGGAATCGCGAACAACATCGAGTTCTTCAAACAGGTGCTGGGGGACGAACGCTTTCGATCGGGCAACCTGCACACCGGATTCCTGCGGGACTTCGTGTACCGGCCCGCCGGCGAGTTGACGGACGAAGAGATGAGCGCGGCGATGGCAGTTGTTCAACGGCCGGCGGCGAAACCGCGGGCGGACGATTCATCGAAGTGGGCGGCGCGAGGCTGGCGATGAGCCGGGACGTTCGGAATATCGAGGCCGGCACCGATGTTGTGATCGTCGACGGACGCGTCATCCGGGTAACGCATGCAGGTGCCGAAGTGCTTGTCAACGGAAAGGCGGCCACGCTGGATCTGACGGACCCTCGAGACCGGAAGCGCGGCGCGAGCGGCGGAGCGGCCGGCGGGCAGCGAAACATCAAAGCCGCGATGCCAGGCAAGGTCGTCAAGATTTTGGTAGCGAGCGGCGACACGGTGGAAGCCGGACAAGGGCTACTAATTCTGGAAGCGATGAAGATGCAGAATGAAGTGCGCGCGCCCGGCGCGGGAACGGTGTCGGCCGTGCGCGTGCGGGAAGCCGACACGGTGGCGGCGGGCGCCGTGCTGGTTACACTGGATTAACCAATGCCTGACTCATCCTGCATAATCTGCCGCGGTACCGGCTGGCGGGTGGAAGAGCGCAACGGCGTGTCCGGGGCGGCCCGATGTGAGTGCACGCGGGTGGACGTGCAGGCGCAGATGCTCGACCTGTCGGGGATTCCGGCGCTGTACCAATCGGCATCCCTGGACAACTTCGAGGCTCAAGGCAATACGGCGCTGCAAACCATTATGCTGCTGGTTCGCGGCTATGCGAGAGAGTATCCGAACAGCGGCAAACCGGGACTGCTGCTGATCGGCGATCCGGGAACGGGCAAGACCCACCTGGCCGTAAGCGCCATGCGCATGCTGATGCAGAAGGGGTTCAGCGGAATCTTCTACGATTACCAGAACCTGCTGCACCAGATTCGTTCCAGCTACGATGCGGCCTCCGGCACGGGCGACCGGGAAGCGTATCGAAATGCGATGGAAGCCGAAGTGCTGCTGCTCGACGACCTGGGCGCGCACCGCATTACCGACTGGGTGGAAGACACGGTGACGAGCCTGATCACCTACCGCTGCAACAATAAGAAGCCGATCATAGCGACAACAAATTTGCCCGATCCGGATATGCCCGGCGGCTCGCGCAAATCGCTCTCGGCCGGCGGTACCGACTACAAACGGACATTGATCGATCAGATCGGCATGCGAGCCAGATCCCGGTTATTCGAGATGTGCCGGGTGGTTCGCATGCCGGGTCAAGTGGAAGACTATCGCGTGCGGAAAGCGCGCATCAACTGATCAGCCGTTGAACGGTTCGTCGGCCGAACCGCCATAGATCGACGGCACCTTGCCGCCCATGGACCGCAGGTACGAGGAGAGCTGGCCTCGATGATGAATCGAGTGCGAGTTGGCCCAGTTGAGGTACACAACAGCGGGGAACGTGAAGGCTCCGAAAAAGGTTAGGTCCTTCGCCAGTTGTTCACCGGTCAAGGCCTCGGCGGCGGCGAGGGCGGCGGGCCGGGCCGCGTCCCGGTAGGCGATAACGTCCGCTCCGGTTTTAATGGAATCGGGCATCGGCGCCATGAAGCGATCCATTGCGCCCGAGACGGCGAACTCGAGAAACGCGATTTCGCTGCTGACGATGTGGAAGGCCAATTTCAGCGCGGGGGTGGACTTCTCGTCCGGCGCATAGCCCAACCTGTCGTTGGGCATGGCCAGAATAACCCTTTCGGTGGCGGGGATTTCCGAACCGAGGGCTTGCAGCAGAAAGCTGCGCAGCCCGGCGGCGAATTCTGGATTCATAAGGGACTCCTTTTTAATTCAATCGTATGGTTAAACAACCGTATCTGTCACACTACCGCACCTTGCGATAGAATTCGAGTACCGAAACGGAGAATTCACGAAAAATCATGAACCGACGCTACTTTCTCGCTTCCACCGCCGCCGCGAGTTCCGTGAACGCCAGCGCGCTGGCATCCGCCAACGACACAATTCGCGTAGCCTGCGTGGGTGTGCGCGGCCAGGGCGGCTCGCACATTCAGGCCTACTCTGGCATGAAAAACGTCGAGATCGCGGCGATCTGCGATATCGACGAGACGGTGATGAACAAGCGGATTGAGGAGATCGCCGCGTCGGGAAAGAAGAAACCGAAGGGGATCGTCGATTTCCGAAAGCTGCTGGAAGACAAGGAAATCGACGCTGTCTCGATCGCCACGCCGAACCACTGGCACACGCTGCAGACCATTTGGGCCGTGCAGGCGGGCAAGGACGTGTACGTCGAAAAACCGTGCTCCCACAACATGTTTGAGTCCAAGCAGATTGTGGCGGCGGCCCGGAAGTACAACCGGATTGTGCAGCACGGCGTGAACGCCCGCAGTTCGGCGGGACTGATTGAGGCCAAACAAAAGCTGGTGGCCGGCGAAATCGGCGAACTGTATATGACGCGCGGACTGTGCTTCAAGTGGCGCGACACCATTGGCCGCGCGAAGACCGAAGCCGTGCCAAACGGCGTGAATTACGACCTCTGGACCGGCCCTGCGCCGAAGCGCGAATTTACGAAGAACCGCTTTCACTACAACTGGCACTGGTTCTGGGATACGGGCAACGGCGATTTCGGCAATCAGGGAATTCACGAGGTGGACATCTCGCGGTGGCTGTTGGGCGTTTCCTACCCGGCGCGGGTGACGGCGATGGGCGGCCACTTCATGTTCGACGACGACCAGGAGACTCCGAACACACTCAACGTCGCCTACGAATTCAACGAGGGCGGCAAGAAAAAGATGATGACCTTCGAGGTTCGGCACTGGATGTCGAACCGGGAAGCGGGAATCGGCGAGGGCGGAAAGAAGGACACGAACACGATCGGCAATACCGTGTACGGCTCCAAGGGGTATATGGCGATCGAGGGTTACAACTCCTACAAGACGTTCCTTGGCCGGGGGCAGGACCCCGGCCCGGCGCGCAACGAGGGCGGGAGCAATTGGGGCAATTTCGTCGACACGCTGCGCACACGGGACCGGAAAATCCAGAACAACGACATCGAGGAGGGTGCGATTTCCAGCGTCTTGATGCACCTTGGAAACATTAGCTACCGGTTGGGACGTTCCATCGAATTCGACGCAGCGAGCTACTCCTGCCCGCGCGACTCGGAGGCGAACAAGATGTTCAGCCGCAAGTATCGCGCGCCTTTCGCGGTTCCGGAAAAGGTCTAGACGGTTCACGGCCGGTCCGGCTTCTCTGCTAAAACGGTAGAAACCATGCGTTTCATCCTTTTGCTATTGGCGGCGGCCAGTGCGGCGGCCCAAGCCAACCGCGAGATGGTGCCCATGCGGGATGGCGTGCGTCTTTCGACGCTCATTTCAAAGCCAGACGGCAAGGGTCCCTTTCCGGCGATCCTGGTACGCACGCCGTATGAAATCCGGCAGGAACGCAACGGGTTCGTCGAAATCGGGTACGCCGTGGTTCAACAAAATCTGCGCGGATTGCTCGGGAGCGAAGGCAAGTGGCCGCGGTTCGCGTCGGAGATTGAAGACGGCTACGACACCGTGGAGTGGATTGCGAAGCAGCCGTGGTCCAACGGAAAGGTGGGCATCCTGGGCGGCAGCGCACCGGGCATGGCCGGCTATATGGCGTTGATGAGCGGGGCGCCTCATCTCTCCGCCGGGTTTATTCAGGTTGCGCACGCCGATAGCTATCACACCGTGATGTATCCAGGCGGCGTCTATCAGGCGGGACTGATGGATAGCTGGATGCAGGCGCGCGGCGCGGAGGTGCCGCCCCCATTTCCCAGGCCCGTGTTTCGCCGCTTCGACGAAGAGTTCAAGGCGCAGCGGCTGGCCGCGCACGTTTCGAAAGTAAAGGTTCCGATCCTGCATCAAACCGGCTGGTTCGACATCTTCACGCAGGGAACGATCAACGCGTTCAACGCCATTCAGGCGCATGGTACGGAAAAGGCTCGCGGCAATCAGAAGCTCATTATCTTTCCGCGCGGGCATGGGGCGAAGGCACCGCTCGGCGATCTGCAGTGGGACGGCGAGTACCCGGACGCCGATGCGCTACAGCGGCGTTGGTTCGACTATTGGCTGCGCGACATCGACACGGGAATTCACAAGCTGCCGCCGGTGCAGTACTTCATGATGGGCGACCCAAAAAAGAAGGAGGGTCCCGGCAATCAGTGGCGCAATGCGCCGGGTTGGCCGGTGAATGCAACGCCAACCTCCTATTTTCTGCGAGCGAGCGGCGCGCTGACGACGGGCGCGCCCGTGGAGAAGACCGGCAGCCAGAGCTTCGACTACAACCCGCTCAGTCCGGTGCCGTCGATTCAACTGCGAGACAAGGACTGGTTGAATCGCGCTCCCCTGGACCAACGGTCCTTGAACGAGCGGCCCGATATTCTGCGTTTCCGTACCATGCCGCTCAACGACCCGGTTTCGATCGCCGGTGAGATCCGGGCGGAAATCTTCGTGTCGACGACGGCGAAGGACACAGACTTTTTCGTCCGTCTGCTCGACATCTACCCCGACGGATTTGAGGCGCTGATGGCCGCCCAGCCGATGCGGCTGCGCTTCCGGGAGGGCTTCGAGCGAATGATGCCAGCGGTGCCGGGGCGCGTGTACAAGCTCACGATTCCCCTGTGGTCGCAGGCCTTTGTGTTCGGCAAGGGGCACCGCATCGGGGTGCAAATCACTTCCTCGGACTCGCCCCGCTTCGACCGTCACTCCAACACCTGGGAACCAGTGAAATCCTATGGCGAAGGCGTGATTGCGACGAACACGGTTTTCTACAGTTCCGGCAAGGCCTCCCGCGTGATTCTGCCCGTGGTTCGTTGAGGCTACAATGCCAATATGCTGCTTGGCGCCGTTACCTACAACATTCTGAAGGATTGGGATGTCGAGAAGATCATCAAGGAACTGGAGACTGCTGGATTTCAGGCGGTGGAACTCCGAACCACCCACGCGCACAAGGTGGAGCCGTCGCTCAGTGCGGCGGAGCGCGAAAAAGTAAAAGTCCGGTTCGAGCGCAGCAAGGTTCGGTTGCTCAGTTATGGCACGGTCGCCGAGTTTCATTCCCCGGACGCCGCCGTCAGGGCCAAGCATGTTGCCGACGCGAAGTCGTTTATCGACCTGGCGCACGATACCGGCGCCTGGGGCATCAAGGTTCGGCCGAACGGACTTCCAAAAGAGGTTTCGCCAGAGACGACAATCGGCAACATCGGCGCAGCGCTGCAAGAGCTAGGCGAATACGGCCAGGGCAAAGGCGTGGAGGTGTGGGTTGAGGTGCACGGGCGCGAGACGCAGGTGCCAACAGTCTGCGCCAGGATCATGCAGGCGGCGAAGCATTCGAACGTGGGGCTTTGCTGGAACTCGAATCCCACCGACATCGAAAACGGCAGTGTGAAGAAGAGCTTCGATCTGCTTCGGCCGTGGATCAAGAACGTACACATCAACGAGCTGGCGGGGCCGTACCCATACCGGGAACTGTTCCGGCTGCTCCGCGAGTCGAAGTACGACCGCTACGCCCTATGCGAGGCGCAGGAGAGTAAGGAGCCCGAGCGTTTCCTGCGCTGGTACGCGGCGCTGTGGCGCGAGTTGAATCGCGCATGAGACCGCTACTGCTGGTTTGTTGCGCGGCCGCGCTGGCCGCGGCGCCGGTCACTCCGGACGAATATTTCGGCCATCGAATGGGCGCCGACTACAAGGTGCTGGATTGGCACAAAGTGGTCTCCTACTTTGGCGAGTTGGAGAAATCATCGGACCGCGTGCGCGTGCGCGAGTACGGCACATCGGCATACGGAAGACCGATGATCGTCGCCACCATCGCCGCGCCGGAAACGCTTCGGAACCTGCCCCGCTATCAGCAGATTCAAAAGAAGCTGGCCGACCCTCGGCTAACTCCGGCGCAGGAGGCGGAGAAGCTGGCGGCTGAAGGTAAATCGGTCGTACTAATCACGTGCACGATTCACGCTACCGAGATCGCCTCCACGCACACGGCCGTGGAATTCGCCTACAAGATGGCGACGGCGATGGACACAAAATCGCTGTCGATTCTGAACAACACGATCATTCTGCTAGTGCCCTCCCTGAATCCGGACGGGCTGGATATCGTGACGAAATGGTATCGCTCCACCCTGAATACGCCGTTTGAAGGAACCTCGCCGCCGGAGTTGTATCAGAAATATACCGGTCACGACAACAATCGCGACTGGTACATCTTTTCGCAGCCGGAGACACGGGCGACGGTGGCGGAACTACACAATGCGTGGCATCCGCAGATCGTCTACGACGTCCATCAACAAGGCGCAACCGCTTCCCGGATGTTCGTTCCGCCATGGATGGATCCCGTGGATCCGAATATCGATCCGATCATTGTGCAATGGTGCAACGCGTTGGGGACGGGCATGGCGGCCGATATGACCGCCGCCGGGCTGAAAGGCATTGCGCTGAACGCAATCTACGACTACTGGACGCCGGCGCGCCACTATCAGAGTTACCACGGCGGCGTCCGCATATTGAGTGAAACGGCGTCCGCCCGGCTGGCCTCTCCACTGACGGTGACGCGCGAACAGCTTCGCGGCGAGGCCACGGGCTACTCCCCGGCGCGCTCGTCGTGGAACTTTCTGGAGGTATGGCCGGGCGGAACGTGGCGGCTGCGCGACATCGTCGACTATCAGTTGGTGGCGTTTGAGAGTCTGTTGTTCCAGGCCTCCGTGCGGCGCGCCGATTTGCTTCTGAGTTTTTATCGCGTGAATGAAAGAGCCTCGAGGAGGCTCGAACCCTTTGCCTACGTCGTTCCGGCCAGCCAGATGGATCCCGGCGCGGCGGAACAGTTGCTCAAGACGCTGCAATTTGGCTTGGTGGAAGTGGATGTGGCGCGCGCCAGTTTTTCGGCGGACGGTAAGTTTTATCAGGCCGGCGACTACATTATTCGCATGCAGCAGCCCTTCGGTTCCTTCGCGAAGACACTGTTGGAAAAGCAGGACTATCCAGACCTCCGCCTGTATCCGGGCGGTCCGCCGAAGCGGCCCTACGACGTAACGGCCCAGACACTTCCCATGCTTATGGGCGTGCGAGTGGAAACCATTAAGGATTCCTTCGCTGCGAAAGCCAGCCGCGCGACCGCCACTGCATTCCTTCGCACAAGCGAGCTTGCGGCCGGAGATGTCTCGACGTACAAGCGCCTGAATACACTCTGGAATCAGAACAAGAAGGTCTACAGGAACACATCAACAGGCGAGTTTCACACCGCCGCGGGCGAGGGTCTCTTGGAGACTCCACGGCCTCGTGTGGGGCTCTACCGCAGCCACATTCCGATGATGGACGAGGGCTGGACACGGTGGGCGTTCGACGAGTTCGGCTGGAAATACACCTCATTGAAGAACGACGAGATTCGCGCCGGCTCGCTGCGGGCCAAGTACGACGTCATCGTTTTTCCGGACCAGGTGCAGGACTCGATCCAATCCGGCTACCGCGACGGGACGATGCCGGACGGGCTCACCGGAGGCGTGGGCCAACCGGGCGCGAAGGCGTTGCGGGCGTTCGCCGAAGAGGGCGGGACGCTCGTATTCCTGAACAAATCGTCACTCTATGCATCCAGCTACCTGGGCGTGGAGACGAAAAACCTGTTAGGTGGCGTTTCGACCCGCGAGTTCTATTGTCCCGGCTCGCTCTTAAACGTTCGAATGAAAGCTGGGCATCCACTCGGCTTGGGCTTACCCGCCGAGTTCGCGATCTGGGCGGAGCATTCGCCGGCGTGGGAGAGCGAGCACGGCGTGTTGAATTATGCCGGTTCGAACGTACTCGCTTCGGGCTGGCTGCTCGGTGAACGTTTCGTTGCAGGCAAATCCGCCGTGCTCGACGTTCCGGCGGGAAAGGGCCGCATTCTGATGTTCGGATTTCGCCCCCAATACCGTGCGCAGAGCTATTTAACGTTCAAGATGTTGTTCAACGCATTGCTCTACCGCTAACCGGTAGGTTTGCGCGTGAGCTGCGGCGGTGAGGGAGATCGGTTTGGCATAACCGCCGCCAATGGTGATCACGAGTTTGCAGCCGTGTTCCCGAACCGTTCGAAAGACCAGTTCGTCCCGCTCCGCAAGACCCTGCAACGTGAGATTGAGTTTGCCCAATGAATCCTCGGCAAGTGTGTCCACGCCGCTCTGGTAGAAGACAAACTCCGGATTCGCCTGGAAGGCCGCAGGCAGCGCCGCGGCAAGCGCAGCAATATACTCGGCGTCCCCGGCGCCGTCCTCTAGGGGCACATCCAGCGAAGAACGCTGTTTGCGGAACGGAAAGTTGTTCCGGCCATGCAGCGAAAGCGTGAAAACATCCGGGTCCCCTTCAAAGATTGTTGCCGTGCCGTCGCCCTGATGCACGTCCAGATCGATTACCGCGAAGCGGCGGAACGGAGTGGTCGCGCGCAGCCACCCGATAGCTACGGCGATATCGTTAAAGACGCAGAAGCCGGAGCCCTCCGCGCGAAACGCATGATGCGTTCCACCGGCCAGCGCGCCGGCGATACCAGCGGCCGCCGCCGCGTCAGCCGCGGCCAGGGTTCCGCCAACGCTCGCGAGTGTGCGTGTGACCAACCGAGGAGACCACGGAAATCCGATGCGGCGAATTGCCGCCGGATCGAGCGTTCCACGAAGGAAATTCCGGACGTAGCCTTCCTCGTGCGCGAGGAGCAGGTGATGTTCCGATGCGAGAGGCGCCGGTTGAATGTCGAAGCGAGCGTCGCGGCTCAAATTCTCACGGAGAAGCCGGTATTTTTCCGCCGGAAACCGATGATCCGGCGGAAGCCCCATGTCGTGGTGATCGCAGTAGTAGAGACGCAAGCGTCAATCGCGCTTGGATAAGTCGCGAATCCAGATATCCTTAAACCGCATGTTCCCTTGGCCGCCGGAGTGCAGTTGCAGCGAGATGCCGCCATCGAAACTCTTCGGGTTCGGATCGGTGAAGTCGACCATGACGACGCCATTCAGCCGCGAGGTGTATCGATTGCCTTCCACCTTCAGCTGATATTCGTTCCATTCGTTGTGGCGCACCACGGTCTCGTTCTCCGGCGCCGGCCAGACAATCCAGCCGCGCCCGTCGCCATACAATCCGCCGGTGTGGCGGCCGATTGTGCAATCGACTTCAAACTGAAGACCCTGCGTAATCGTGGGCGTGCCCGGCTTGAACTCCGAGTGGAAGAACACTCCGCTATTGCCGTCGCCTTCGCATTTGAAACGAAGCGTCAGGTGGAAGTCCTTGTAGTTTTTCTCGGTCTTGAGATAGCCGTACTCCTTGCTTATGGCCTGGCCATGAATCGTCCCATTGTCGACAACCCATTTCTCCTTGCCGATCTCGACCCAGCCAGACAGATCCTTGCCGTTGAACAACTGAATCCAATCTTCACCAGGCAGCTTCGGGCGCTGCGGACGTTGGGCGAAAGCAAGAGACACTGCACAAAGAAGAATTAGGATTCTGGTCATCGTTCGATTATGATATCGAACGCCAGCCTGGAATGAGCATGGGTACTTTGCTTTTGTAGACCCGGTAGACGTCGCCGAACGTCTTCTCTAAAGCCCGCTCCTCGAATTGGATTCCGATCAGGATATAAAGCGTCATCGCCGCAGCGAAGAGCAGCCGGCCCTGCGTCATCCGGGGCGCGGCCCAAATCACCAGAATGACACCAAGGTAGATTGGGTGGCGCACGATAGTGTAGAGAAAGGGTGTTTGGAATTCGGCGGGTCCTGGCTCCTTCAGCCCAACGAGTTCGCGCCAGTTGATCGCCATGGCCCCGAAGAGAATCAGTTGGAGGCCGAACGTCCAAACCGCGTAGAGCCCAACCGCAACGGCTCCACGAAAGAGCCAGAAAACTTCGGGCATGGGTTGCCACAACCGCCAAATGAGAAGCAGCGCGAAGACGCTCGCCAAAGCGTAGGTCCTGCGCGGCTTGGCCAGACGGACCGCGCTTTTGAACCAGTCGCGCGCCATGACCGAATGCTGCAGCCCGAACAGAAGCAGCAATGCCAGATTGATGATGGCCGCGCGGGTCATGCCGTCGATTCGGGCTTAAAGACGACTACACCGAGCGGCGGCAATGTCATGGTCAAGCTGAACTCCTTACCGTGCGAAGGCGCGGCGTCGGCGTTGCGCCAACCCAAATTGCCAACATTGGAACCGCCGAAGTCCGCGGCATCGGTGTTTAATATCTCGACGTAGTTACCATCGCGCGGCACACCGATTCGATAGCCGTACCGGGGCACCGGCGTAAAGTTGCAGGCGAAGACCAGGAAGTCCTCCGGATCCTTGGCGATCCGCAGAAAAGAGATTACCGAGGCGTCGACATCGTGGAAGTCTATCCATTCGAATCCGCGATAGCTGCTGTCCACCTGATGCATTGCCGGTTCGGCGATATAGAGTCGATTCAGTTCCGCCACAAGCCTCTGTAGCTTTCGATGGAATTCGAACTGCAAAAGTTCCCACCGAACCTGTCCTTGCCAATCCCATTCTTCGTATTGCCCAAGTTCCTGCCCCATGAACAGGAGCTTCTTTCCAGGGTGACCGTACATGTAAGCCAGGAATGCACGCACATTGGCGAAGCGCTGCCACTCGTCGCCCGGCATCTTTCCAATCAGCGCGGACTTGCCATGAACCACCTCGTCATGGGAGATGGGCAGCAAGAAATTCTCGTTGAAGGCGTACAAAAGGCTGAAGGTGATGTAAGTCTGGTTGAATCGGCGGAACACGGGGTCCAGCTTGAAGTAGTTGAACATGTCGTGCATCCAGCCCATGTTCCACTTCATGGTGAAACCAAGGCCGCCCAGATAAACCGGTTTCGTCACGCTTCCGAACGACGTGGATTCCTCGGCGATCGTGATGGCACCGGAAACTTTGTGTGCCTCGATGTTGAACTGCTTCAGGAACTCGATGGCCTCGAGATTCTCGCGGCCGCCGTGTTTGTTCGCAACCCAGTCGCCGCCCTCCCGCCCATAGTCGAGAAAGAGCATGGACGCGACTGCATCGACGCGGAGCCCGTCCAAGTGATACTTCTCCAGCCAGAAAAGCGCACTGGATATCAGAAAGCCGCACACCTCGTTTCGGCCATAGTTGAACACGTTGGTGCCCCAACCGCGATGCTCGCCTTGCCGGGGGTCGGCGTGTTCGTAAAGCGCCGTGCCGTCAAACCAGGCAAGGCCGTGCGCATCTTTTGGGAAATGGCCGGGCACCCAATCGAGGATCACTCCGACTCCGGCCTGATGGCAGGCGTCGACAAAGTACATGAAGTCCTCAGGCAGGCCAAATCGCGACGTGGCGGCGAAGAAGCCGGTGACCTGGTAGCCCCACGAACCGGAGTAGGGATGCTCGAGCACCGGCATCAATTCGATGTGGGTGTAGTTGAGGCGCTTGACGTATTCGACAAGCGTCTTGGCGAATTGGCGGTAGGTCAAGGGCTCGCCGGTTTCAGTGCGCATCCAGCTCTCCAGATGCACTTCATAGACGGTCATGGGCGACTCGAGCGCGTTCGATTTTGCGCGCGCAGCCATCCAATCAGCATCGCGCCACTCGTAGGCGGGCCAATCGTGCACGATCGAAGCCGTGTCAGGCGGGAGTTCGGCACGGAAGGCAAACGGGTCGGACTTCAGCACGACCGAATCGTTGTAGCGGGACTTGACGCGGTATTTATAGACGGCTCCCGGAGGCACCCCGGGAATGAACAGCTCCCAGACACCGCCGTCGCGCATCCGCATGGGGAACTGCGTGGGATGCCAGTCGTTGAACGTGCCGGTCACAGTGACAGACTGTGCGGCAGGCGCCCAAACGGCGAAGCGTACGCCGTCGATGTCTCCAAACTTCCACGGATGGGCGCCGAAGGTCTCCCAGGCCCGGAACAGCCGCCCCTCGGTGTGCAAGTGCAGATCGAATTCGGAGATAATTGTGCCGAACCGGTACGGATCTTCCTGTGTCCGGCCATCCACGTCGAAACGATACACAGCCGCTTTGCTGCCGGCTGCAAATACTCCGGCATCATGAATGCGGCGCATGGGAGTCCGGGATGCGCCATCCACCAGGCTCACATTGGATGCGCCCGGAAAAAAGGCGTGGATCTCGCCATCGTGCGGACCCAGCACCGAGAACGGATCCGGATGATATCCGCCGGCTATCGCTTCTAAATCCGCGGGAGTCATGCAGTTTATTATGGCAAGGGTGAGTTACGCGAAGGCGGAGTTGCACGTTCATCTGGAAGGCTCGATGGAGCCGGAGCTGCTCTGCCGGCTGGACTCCTCGCTGACCATCGAAGAGGCACGGCGGCTTTACCAGTTCAATTCCTTCGCTGGATTTATCGAAGCCTTCAAGGCGGCGGTGCGTCGATTGCAGCGGCCGGACGACTACGCGCTCGCCGCGAACGAACTATTCCAACGCATGGCGGCCGAAAGCACCCAATACGCGGAGGTCATCTTTTCGGCGGGCGTGGTGGTATGGAAGCAACAAAGCCTGGACGACGTGTGGGCCGCGCTACGGACAGCCTCCGAACACGCGCCCCTGCGGGTGCGGTGGATCGTCGATGTGGTGCGCCAGTTCGGCTCGGAACCGGCCGGGATGGTCGCCGCGTGGGCCGCCCGCCATGCCGGCGAAGGCATTGTGGCCTTCGGTGTGGGAGGCGACGAAACGGCGCGGCCGCTGCGGGAGTTCGCCCGGCCGGTTGCGATTGCGGCGGAAGCGGGTTTGCATTTCGTGCCACACGCCGGCGAAACGTCGAACGCGCAAGATGTATGGGACGCCGTGGAGATGGGCGCGGCGCGCATCGGCCACGGGATACGCGCCGTGGAAGATAGGAGTCTGCTCGCACTGCTACGCGAGCGAAATATTCCGTTAGAAGTTTGCCCGGTGAGCAACGTGCGAACCGGCGCCGTCGAACGAATGGAGTCGCATCCGCTTCGCCGTTTGTTCGATGCGGGCGTGCCGGTCACTCTGAACTCCGACGATCCAGGTCTATTCCAAACAACACTTGCGCGCGAGTTCGAATCCGCCCGCGATGTGCTGGGATTTACCGAACGGGAGTTGCGCGAAATCGCGGCAAACGCGGAGCGCTACGCTTTCGGCTTCCAGCGCGCCAAGTAGATGGAGGCTTTGCCTTCATGCGAACTGTAATAGCTGATCCAAAGCTCGCCCTTGCGCCACACCATGCCAGCGTAGCTGGAGTCCCCCTTTGACGGTAGCGCCTCCAACTCCTTAATCGTCCCGGAAATTTCCACGATAGCCGTATGCTCGGTTGGCGAGTGCAGCCGGACCACCCCGATCCAGCGTCCATCGGGAATTCGAAGGAACTGCGGCCCGCCAATTCGCACGCCCAAGTCCGTCCAGTGCCATTGTGTGTAGGGCGGTTTCGCGGTGCCCCACAGCGCTGTCTTTGTTCCGCCGTCGCGCCGCAGGAGGCAGAAGGCGGTACCGTCGGTCAGAAACTG
>VFZO01000126.1 GCA_016871155.1 Acidobacteriota bacterium
GTGGCGAATCGGAAAATCGACCTTGCCCGCGCCCTGAAACTCCCAGGCTTTCTGCCGCGGGCCTTCGTTGAGAGACTCGCCGATGTGGGAGTGCCCCTGCTTATACGTTTGACCAAAAGCGGATAGGCCGGCCACCAGAACGAAAAAGGCTCGCATCCTTCGATGGTACGTGGGAAGCCTTAGAAAGAAAAGCCCTTGCGTTTCTGCAGCGCCGCGTTGAAGAAGCCGACGAGCGGGCTCATGGCCTTGAAGCGCTTGGCGATCTCCGGAAGCAGTTTCGGCGTGGTGGCGAGGGCCAGGTCCAAGTCGACTTTGTAGTAGTACCACTGCTTCCACTTCACCCACTCGATGGCCGGGTCTTTCGGAGAGAAGCCTTTCGGCGGGCGCGATAGTTTCTCGCCTTGCAGCGGTCCGGCCAGTTTCGTCACGGTCTTATCGGTCGCGAGTTTCTCGAAGGTGGTCAGGTTCGCTGAGATGGCTTTACGGATCGACAGAAGCTCTTCGGGACCGGGCATGTAAACACCGGCGGCGATCTCAATCTGTCCCGCGCCGACGGAGCAGTAATAACCGGCCGCGGCGTGTTTATCGGCGTTTCGCAGATGGAAGTTGGCGCCCAGGTGGGTCTTGTACGGCGTCTTGTCGTTTGAGAAACGCGTGTCGCGGTAGATGCGATAGATAGCCTTGGCCGGTTCGGTCAGATGATCCGGGGCGAAGGAGGCCATCTCGCGGTTCATGGCCTCGACGAAGGTCACCATGGGCGCCTTCACTTGTTTCTCGAAGATCTCCTTGCGCGCCGTAAACCACTCGCGATCGTTGTTCCTCTTCAACTCGGTGAGAAAGGCGATGCCTTGCTTGGGAAATCCTGGAAAGCTCGCGGCCATAATTGGCTATTATGACGCAGCGGCCATATCGGCCTCCTCGACAATGCGGCCGTCGAACAGGCGGATATTCCGTTCGGCGCAACGGGCGAAGCGCGGGTCGTGCGTGACCATGCAGATGGTCGCGCCGCCCTGGTGCAGTTCTTCGAGGAGTTTCATTACGGCATCGCCGTTTTGCGAGTCCAGGTTGCCGGTGGGCTCGTCGGCCAGCAGGAGCGACGGACTGCCTCCCAACGCTCGAGCGACGGCCACGCGTTGTTGTTGACCGCCCGATAGCTGAGAGGGGTAGTGCTTCTGGCGGTGCGTCATACCGACGCGCTCCAGAGCTTCCATTACGGCCTTCTTCCGCTCCGAGCCCGGCATGTTCCGGTAGGTCAACGGCAGCTCCACGTTTTCGTAGACGGTCAGATCGCCGATCAGGTTGAACGCCTGGAAGATGAACCCGATCTCGCGATTACGGATTCGCGCGCGCTCCCCGGCCTTGATCGAGGCCACGGGCTGCCCGCGCAGTTGGTACTCACCGCCCGAGGGCGAGTCGAGCAATCCGAGAATTGCCAGCAGGGTCGATTTGCCGCAGCCTGAAGGGCCGGAAATCGAAACGTACTCCCCTCGGCGAATCTCCATGTGAATATCGAGCAGCGCGTGCGTCTCGACTTCGTCGGTCTGAAAGACCTTCTTGACTCCGCGCAGGCGGATGATTTCGTCTGTCATGTGGCTCGACCTCAAGTCTTGAGAACCAATACGTCTCTGGATACGGGTGAGTTCCGGAAAAGTCACGGAAATTTTTAATCTGCGCGGAGCGCGGTGGAGGGATCCACCTGGGTGGCGCGCCGGGCCGGGGTCCAGCAGGCGGCCATTGTCACAACGGCGAGAATGGCGACGGTGGCCGCGAGCGGAACCCAGCGCAGTTCGCCCAGGGCGGGCACAGAAGCTCGCAGGGTCCGGGTCAACACCCAGCCGCCGGTCAATCCAAAGACCATGCCCACGGCCACCAACCGGGCGCCCTGGCGCATCACAAGGCCCAACACCTGGGCCGCGGAGGCGCCCAGGGCCAGCCGCACGCCGAACTCGTTGGTCCGCTGCGCTACGGTATAGAGCATGACGCTGAAGATACCGGTGGCCGCCAGCCCCAGCGCGACGGCCGCGAACAAAGTGAGCAGCAGCGCCAGGAAACGCGGGCGGGCGTTGGCCGAGGCGATGGCCTCTTCGAGCGGTCGAACCTGGGCCAAGGGCAGGGCCGGGTCAATGTCACGGATCGTGTCGCGGACGGACGGCAAGATGGCCCACGGGTCCGGCTGCGCAGATTCCACTAGCAACGTGGCGGCGCGCACGGCGCCGGACTGCGGCAGGGAGAACCACAGCTCCGTGCCGGCCGGCCGGTCCATCCCCTGGTTTTTCACATCCTTCACGACGCCCACTATGGTGTACCAAGGTGAGTCGTCGCTGGGAGAGCCGCCCGGCTTCACGCGCCGGCCCACGGCGCTTTCGCCGCCGTAGAAGTGTTTTTCGAACGCCTGGTTGACGACGAGCACACGAGGAGCGCCATCGCCATCGCGCGGTTCGAAGAGACGGCCACGAAGCAGCGATACTCCCAACGCTTCAAACGTGCCGGGCAAGGCCCCGTTCCAATAGTCGACGTTGTGGAACGGGCCTTCAGGTTTTGCGGTGAGTCCTTCGATGAACGTATCGTTCGCGTTGATGGGCCGCTGCGGCGGCAACGAACTCAGCACAGCGACGTTCGCGACGCCGGGCAGGGCGCGGATGCGGCTGCCGGCCTCTCGCCAAAAGCGCTGCGCATCGGCGGGCTGCGGGTAACCTTGTTGCGGTAACGACACGCGCATGGACATCCAGCGTTCGGCGCGAACGCCGGGGTCGGTCTTCATCAGGTTCCAAAACGTATCGAGCAAAAGTCCAGCGCCCGCCAACAGAACAACGGCCAACGCGATTTCACCGGCGACCAGCGCGGAGCGCAGCCAGTGCGCCTCCCGCGTGGCGGTTGTGCGCCCGCCGGCGGCCTTGAGCGTGTCGAAGAGCTTCGCGCGAATCGTCTGCGCCATGGGTGCCAGCGCGAAGACGATGCCGGTAACGAAGGCGGCGGCGAGAGCGAAGGCAAGCACCGCGCCATCCATCCAGATTTCCGAAGAGCGCGGGATGCTTTCGCCGCCGGCCATCAGGATCAAACGAAGGATCAGGAACGCCAGGCCTAGACCGAGGACGGCGGCGCCGAGCGACAGCAACAATCCCTCCAGAAAGAACTGGCGGAACAGACTGGCCGCGGTCGCGCCGAGCGCCTGCCGGACGGCGACCTCCTTTTGCCTGGCTTGCGCGCGGGCCAGCAGCAGATTGGCCACGTTGCCGCAGGCGATGAGCAGCACCAGCGCCGTGGCGCCCAGCAGCATCAGCATGGCCGGACGGACGTTCCCTACGGTCTCATCCAAGAGCGAGAAGCCGGCCAGCGTGTGGGTCCGCGGGTTGGGACGGTGCTGGTTCGGTCCTGCGGCGGCGGAGTACTCGCGCTCCAGGCGGTCGAGGTCCTGCGCCGCGTTGGCGACGCTCATTCCGGGCCGTAGCCGGCCGACGAGAGAAAGGCGATGATTGCCCCAGCGCTCCATGTCCCGGCCCGTCAACTGCAGCGGCGCCCACAGTTCGGCGGGGTTCGTTTCGCCTGGCGGGAAGTGGAAACCGCGCGGCATGACGCCGGCGATGGTCGCCTTCGTGCCGTTGATCAGGACGTCGCGGCCGACGGCCTGGTCCCGCCCGCCGAACGCGCCCTGCCACAGGCCATACGAGAGGACCACCTGCATTGGCGCGCCTTCAGCATCGTCTGCCGGTTGCAGCCAGCGGCCCCTCAGAGGCGGGACGCCCAGGGTCTGCATCAGCGTTCCGGAGACGGAGGCGATGCTTACGCGAACGGGATCGGAGGAGGCGGGGGCCAGATTGGCTCCGCCAGTCTGCCAGGCGTCCAGCGTTTCGAAAGCCTTGTTGTCGCGGCGCAAGGCGTTGAACTCGGGCGGCGAAATCCAGAACTTCCACATTCCACCGCCGGGCCAGTTGGGCCACTCCGAGTAGACGCGCACCAGCGCGCCGGAATCGGCGTAGGGCAGCGGCCGCAGAACGACGGCGTTGACGACGCTGAAAATCGCCGACGTGGCTCCGATGCCCAGGCCGAGACAGAGCACCGCGGTTGCGCCGAATCCAGGGTTGCGCCGGAGTTGGCGCCAGGCGAACAGGAAGTCGCTTCGCATCTCTAGTACTACGCCTCAGATTCGTTTTCGTTCCGCCGGATTCCGCATTTTCTTTCGATCCGCTAGCCTGATATTTATGCTTCTTGTCGACGCCTTGCGCGGCGTGGCGGGTCTGGAGGTTCTAACGGGCGAGGCCGCGGAGTTGCGCCGCCACACCCGTTTTGAGCTTGGAGGCCCGTGTTTATTGCTCGCCGACGCCCATTCGGAGGCGGCGTTCGTGGAGGCCTATCGCAGGTTACAGGCCTCAATATCGCCTTGGACCACGATCGGCCGCGGCACGAATCTGATCGTGTCCGACCGCGGCTACGAGGGTGCCATCCTTCGCTACAGCGCGAGTTCGATTCGGGCCGAGGGGTTGCGTGTAAAGGTGGACGCGGGTGCCGAGTTGAACGGCTTTATCGACTACGCCAACGCGCGCGGGCTGGCGGGGCTGGAGGCGATGGCCGGCGTACCCGGATGGTTGGGTGCGGCGATTTATGGAAACGCCGGGGCGTACGGCCAGTCGATTCACCAACGTGTCCAGTCGGTTCGTTTTTTCGACGGCGCGGAATTGCGCGAGTTCGACAACGCCGAATGCGGCTTTCGCTACCGCCACTCGAAATTCAAAGACAACAAAGATTGGCAGATCCTTTCCGCCGTGTTTCAGTTCGACGCCAGCGAGGCGGCGGCGCTTGTGGAGCGATCGCGCGCTATCCGGGCTGCGCGCGACGCGAAGTTCCCGCCTTCCATGCGCTGCGCAGGAAGCATCTTCAAGAATCTTTTGTTGAAGGATTTGCCGGCGGACGCGGCGACGCGGATTCCGGCCGGGCGGATCATCGAAGGGAAGGTTCCGGCCGGCTGGTTCCTGGAACAGGTTGGGGCAAAAGGGATGCGCGTGGGCGGGATTGAAGTCGCGGACTATCACGCGAACCTGATCTATAACGCGGGCGGCGGCACGGCGGCGCAACTCGTCGAACTGCTCGACGAACTCAAGCGGCGGGTCTTCACCGAGTTTGGGTTCCGGCTGGAAGAGGAAGTGCAGTTCGTCGGTTTTTAGATCTTCAGGAAGATCTTTCGCCGGTAGAGCCAGTAACAGAGGCCCCATAGGCAGGCCAGAACGACGGCGTTGTGCGGAATGACCCCAAGCGGGCCGAGCGCCCCGAAGTTGCCGGTGAATGCGGCCAATCCGCGCGAAAGCCAGCCGTGGAGCACCTGGGAGAAGGAGTAGATGAATATCGAATTCATCCCGAGCACGACGAACGGAAACACTGAGCGCCGGAAACCCTTCACCTCGACCAGCCAGTAAAAAGCTATGAGCAGAACGATCACCCACCCGGCGCTGAACAGCGTGAAGGAGGCGGTCCATAGCCGCTTGACCATTGGGTTAAAGGGCTCCAGCGCCAACCCGGCGGCGAATGCGCCGGCCGCGGAGATTGCCAGGATTTTCAGCTTCCGCGTGGAATCCGCCGGGCCACGCAGCCACTCACCGGCCCAGCAGCCGAACAGGATTGTCACGGCGTTGCCGATGAAGTTGATCGTCGTATAGTAGCCGCGGTAGTTGTAGCCGAGCACGGCGAGGTCGATGACCGCTCCTACGTTACCGGTCTTCGAAAACGCGCCATCCGGGCCCGGGAAAAGGGCGAACAGCGCCCAGTGCCCGGCCAGTAGCGTCGCGGCGGCGGCCATCTGGCCGCGGAGCGGAAGCTGCAAGATCAAATAGCAGAGAAAGTAGCCGAACGCGATCTGGCACAGGACGTTGATGAACTGTAACGAGCGGCCCGTGGTGGATCCGAAATTGGAAAGTACGTTGCTGAGGGCGATCAGCAGGAGTGCGCGCCACGCCACATGGCGAAGACGCGAACCCGCCTCGCGCCGCGCGAGCGCGAAGGGCATGGCGACGCCGACCATAAAGGTAAAGGCCGGTTGGATGAGGTCCCAAAAGACGACGCCCTCCCAGTCGACGTGATCCACCTGGCGGGCCAGCCACTCCCAGCCTGGGTAGTCCTTCAACACCGAAAGCCCGAATCCGTGCGAGATGAGCAGCAGCATGATGAAGCCGCGGTAGGCGTCCAGACTCATCAACCGGGCGGAACTCTCCCTAGGTGCGTGCGCCCCGCTGGTTCCAGCCTGTGGCTCCAATTCGACTATGCGATCAATTCTTGCACGACCCGGCCATGCACGTCGGTGAGCCGGAAATCGCGGCCCGCATACCGGAAGGTGAGCCGCTCATGATCGAAGCCGAGCAAATGCAGAATGGTGGCGTGCAGGTCGTGTACGTGGACCTTCTTTTCGATGGAGCGGAAGCCAAATTCGTCGGTCGCGCCGTGGATTACACCGGGCCGCGCGCCCCCGCCGGCGAGCCACATGGAGAAGCCATAGGAGTTGTGATCGCGGCCCTTGTCTCCGCCCAGATTCGAGCCAAACGCGGCGAGTTCCACGGTGGGAGTGCGGCCGAATTCGCCACCCCAGATCACGAGCGTATCCCGCAACATGCCTCGTTGCTCCAGGTCCGTGAGCAGAGCGGCGATCGGCTGGTCGCACTCTGCGGCGAGTTTCGAGTGGTTGCCCTTCACATCGTTGTGGGCATCCCAGGGCTGCCCCGCCCCGTGCCAGAGCTGCACGAAGCGGACACCTTTCTCGAGCAGGCGGCGGGCGATCAAGGTCTGCCGGCCGTAGAGCGTATCGCCGTACATCTGGCGGATGGCCGCCGGTTCCTTGGAGATGTCGAAGACGTCTGCCGCTTCCATCTGCATGCGGTAGGCGAGCTCGAACGATTGGACGCGGGCTTCCAAATTGACATCTTCTTCCCTGCCCCGCGCGTACTCGCCGTTCAACTTCGCCAGCAGGTCCAACTGCTGCCGCTGCTGCTCGTGCGTTGCATGGGGACTCCGGACATTGTCGATCAGCTTGTCGAGTCCGGTCTCCTTCGTATCGATGTGGGTTCCCTGATAGGCTCCCGGCAGAAACGCGGAGCGCCAATTGTGGGTGCCCCGCACGGGCAGTCCGCCAGGGCACAGGGCGATGAAGCCGGGCAGATTCTGGTTTTCGGTGCCGAGCCCGTAGGTGACCCACGAGCCGAGCGACGGACGCGTCTGCTGCTCAGTGCCGCAGTTCATCATCATCAACGAGGGTTCGTGATTTGGGATGTTCGTGTGCATGGAGCGAATCACGCAGAGTTTATCGGCGTGCTTCGCCACGTTCGGAAAGATCTCGCTGACGGGAATGCCGCTCTGGCCGTGTTGCGAGAACTGGAACGGCGAAGGGTAGGCCGCGCCGGTCTTGCGTTCCGTCTTCAGGTGAATCGGAATTTCGCGCCCGCCGTACTTGGTGAGCATCGGCTTGGGGTCGAAGGTGTCCACCTGCGACGGTCCGCCGTTCATGAAGATGTGGATTACGCGCTTTGCCTTCGGTGCGAATTGCGGCGCGCGCGGAGAGAGCGGGCCCGCGTGAACCAGAGGGGCCAGGCCGAGGATTCCCATGCCCATTCCGGCGCGATGGAGCAGTTCCCGGCGGGAGAGTGTGTCAGTCGATATGCGCGAATTCATTGGTTAGGAAGAGCACCTGCGCCAGAGCGGCGGTTGCGTTCAGCGTTGGAATTTCGGGTCCGCGAAAATCGGTGGCGGCGGACCATCTCCTCGAGCCGTCCCCGGTAATGACCGGGGACCAAGTGAAGTTATCGGACTCGTAGTCGTTCCGTGAATCGACGATGAAGTCGATTGTGTCGCCGGGCTGCACTTCGATTTCGGCGATATCGGTCACCGCCTTTCGCGAGCCCTCCTTCGTGGCGGCGTTCTCCGGCGGAACCAGTTCCCACTGACCGAGCCGTCCGTGCCGGCTGGAGACGATTGTGCCGCGAATTCCGTTCGTGAATCCGAAGCGGATCTCGAACTGATCCAGTGGCAGAGTGAGCGTGCCGGAGATTCGAATGCGGGTGCTCGCCGGCGCGGTCCACCGGCGAGCCACGGCGTGGGCATAACCGTCACCGGGCGCGCCTCCGCCGGCTGCAAGGCTGGCGCTGCCGGAAGCCGCGTCCGGCAGCAGCGAGGCGTGTTGCCAAACACCATCGTTGAAGTAACGGAACGGCGTGAACGCCAGGACGCGCGTGCCCTCCGGGTCGATAGCCGCGGTGCCGTACTGCCAGGAGCTCTCCGCCCTGGCGGCGGCTGCGGGCCGGTAGGATTGCAGGAAACCGGTGGCGGTCTTTCGTTCGGAGATCGAGGGCGGCCGCCCCAAAATACGGCGGTAGAGTCCATCGATCGACTCCCCGCTGAGGCGTCCGGCCTGCTCAGCAAGGAACGGACTATTGAGCAGAAAGAGGGCCTGCTGGGGAATGGTCGTGAGATAGCGCTGGGGCGTGTGCTGTTCGGGATCGGCGTAATTGAAAGCCTTAAGCAGAGCCTGGGCGCGCTCGCGTTCGACGAACGCGTACAACGTGCGGCGCGGGCCGGCTGGAATACTCGACAGCGAAAACGAAGGGCCGCCGACCTTCGCCTCCAACGCCCCGCTTGCGGCGAGGATGGAATCCCGCAGCGCCTCAAAGTCCAGGCGCCGGCGGCTCTGCCTCGCGAGTTGGCGGTTTTCCGGATCGTCCGGTGTCGCAGCGCTGGATTGACGGTAGACTTTGGACATCACAATCTCTCGAATGAGCGTCTTGAGAGAACCGTGTTGTTTGAACCGCCCGGCCAAATAGTCGAGCAGCTCCGGGTGCGTAGGCGGGTCGCCGCGCAAGCCAAAATCGCTGGGCGAGCGAACGATGCCTTCGCCGAACAGCCGCTGCCAAACCCGGTTGACGAACACTTTGAAGGCAAGATCGGTGGCGGTAATTCGCCGGGCCAACTCCAGCCGCCCGCTGCCTTCCGAGAGCGGGCCACCGCCAAGGACCGCCGGAAAATGCGGCTCCACCTGTGCGCCTGGATCGTTCCAATTTCCGCGCGTGAGGATATAAGTCGGCTTTTTCTCGGCGGCTTCGGAGACGGCCAGCGCGCGCGGCGCCCCGCCGCGAACGGCGTAGTCCTGCAGCACGCGCTTGTACTCCCACAGCAGGTTGTTCGACGTGTTGTAGTCGCCTTCGGTCTGCACGTAGGCGAAGTCCTCCAGAGGGACAGAGGCGGGGTCCGGGTGGCCATCGCGAAACCGCTTCAGGATGTAGAGTTCCAGATTCCGTTCCTTCGCCAGATTTTCCAACTGCGGTCCGGTAAACTCCTTGCCCTCACGAGCGGCGTCGATGTACTTGGCCAGCATTTCCGGCCGACGGGCGTCCTCGCGCAGCGCCTGAATGCGCTCGCGCTTGAAGTCCTGGAGTTGCCGCAAGCGGTGGGAGATGCGTGGCAGGAAAAACGAGTCGAGCGGAGTGGTGGCGGTCTGTAAGGCTGGCGGCTCCACGTCGTCCGCCGTGTTTAGGAAGACACCGTACAAGCCGTAGTAGTCCGCCGTTGGAATGGGATCGTACTTATGGTCGTGGCAACGGGCGCAGGCCACCGTCAGCCCAAGAAAACCGCGGGTCACCACGTCGATGCGGTCGTCGATTTTTTCGGGGATTCCGTTGGGACGATGCGGATCGAACCCAATGGCCAGGAATCCGAGCGCGGCCAGATTCCCCCGGGCATTGCCGGGAATGCGATCCGCGGCGAGTTGCTGGTGGACGAATTCCGGAAAAGGCATGTCCTGGTTGATTGCGCCGATAAGCCAATCGCGATAGGCGTGGCTGTAGGGGAAGCGGATGTTGTTGAAACCGGCGTCAGAGAAACGGGCCAGGTCGAGCCAATAGCGGGCCCAGCGTTCGCCGAAATGCGGGGACTGCAAGAGCCGGTCGACGGTTTCCGCATAGCTGGCGTTCGCGCCGGTATCGGGCGGCAGGCCGGTCAGGTCAAACGACAGACGGCGGAGCAGCGTCCTTGGATCCGCTTCGGGCGAGAGCTTGGCGACATGGGCCTCGATTGGCCCGGTCTGGCGGGTGATCGGTCTGAAGGCCCAATGGTCAGTGCGTTTCGCCTCCGAAACCTGTGGGGATGGAGTGGATTCCTTCGGCCAGGGTGCTCCTTCGGCGATCCATTTTTCCAGCGCCGCGATCTGTTCCGGTTGCAATCTGGCGGTGGGCGGCATTTGAATCGTCTGCCCCTTCACGGCTTGGATGAGCCGGCTTCCGGCTGGCGAGCCGGGCACGATGGCGGGCCCGTGATCACCTCCCTTCAGCAGTCCTTCGCGAGAGTCGACGCGCAGACCCGCCATCGGCGACTGCAGCTTCGGACCATGGCATCCGAAGCACTGCTGCGCTAGCACGGGGCGCACCTTCGACTCAAAGGTGTCGAAAGATTGAGCGGCAGCGGACACCAGGAACGAACATACGAAGAGGGCTCGCATAGCGCCATCATCATTATATGGCCGCGCAGTGCGTTTGGCGGCAAACCGCTCCCGTCGCGTCGAAAACTGGGTTACACCTGAGAGTATGATCCCAGATCGAAGAAGCTTTCTCCTATCCGCGGCGACAGCGGCGGCCGCCGACTGGCCCCGATTCCGAGGGCCAAACGGAATCGGCGTCTCCAGCGAGACGAACCTGCCCGCCGAGTTCGGACCGGAGAAGAATCTGGCGTGGAAGGTGGACACGCTGTCCGGGCACTCCACGCCGATCGTCTCCGGCGGCCGGGTGTTCCTGACGCAGGCCAAGGAGAAGGAACGCCAGTTATTGTGCCTGGACGCCGCGACGGGCCGCACGCAGTGGACCCATACCGTTCAAGCGACCCGCGTCGACCCCAAGAACCGGATCAATTCGGTGGCCACCTCGTCGCCGTTCTGCGACGGAAAGACCGTATTCGCCTTTTTTCCCGACTTCGGCCTGATCGCCGCCGGCGTGGACGGGAACGTGAAATGGAAGACCGAGTTGGGACCCTTCAGCACAATGCATGGAATGTCGAACTCCGTGGTTGTTCACGACGGCCGCGTATTTCTGGTCGCCGATCAGTTGGGCGGTTCCTACATCGCGGCCTACGGCGCCAAAGATGGCAAGTTTCTTTGGAAGACGGATCGCCCCAGCGGCGTGACGGGCGGGTACTCGACGCCATCGATATTCAAGGACCAGGTCATCGTAAGCGGCGCTCTGGAATTGACAGGCTACGACCAGAAGTCCGGCAAGCGCGTTTGGTGGGTGACCGGTTTGAGCGGCGCTCCGGTGACGGTGCCGCTGATCGACGGTGACCGGCTCTACGTCTGCGAGCCGCTGTTCGACGGGCAGCAGCCGTTCGAGCCGATGCTCAAGGCCTTCGACAAAAACAAGGACAACAAGATCCAGCCGGACGAATGGCCGGACCTGGGCAGCCGGACGTTCGCCGAACGCACGGACCGCGATTTCGGAAACAAGGACGGCGACCTGGAGGAGGCCGAATGGCACAAGTCGTTCGCGGTCATCCAGGGCGCGGGCGGGTTGGCCGCGGTCAAGCTGGGCGGCACGGGCGACGTGACCAAAACACACATACTTTGGAGGGTGACGCGCGGCGTGCCGTATTTGAATTCGCCTGTGGTCTACGACAATGTCCTTTACCATGTGCGGCCGGGCGGCATATTTGTCTCGGTGGATCGGGAGACCGGCAAGACTTTGAAGGAGGGCCGAATTCAGGACGCGATCGGCGACTATTACTCGTCACCCGTCGCGGCGGACGGCAAGTTGTACATCGTGAACAACGATGGCAAGGTGGCGGTGCTCAAGGCCGGCGCGCAGTGGGAGACGCTGGCGGTGAACGATCTGGGCGAGCCGTCGTTCGTAACACCGGCAATCGCCAACGGACGGCTATTCGTTCGCACGCGGACCAAGCTTTGGTGTTTTCGGACCGCCGCGTAGTGGAACGATGCCCAGCACCATCTTGTAGCGCCAGCCTTTCCACGGCTCCCCCAGTCCGGCGATAAACCTCAGGCCGAACGGCGCGCGGCACCCAACCTCTTCCAGTCCGAACGAACCGGGCCATTTCCGGAGCACCGCCTCGCGCCAATGCACATCGAGCAGCGGCAGGTCATACACGTGACCCCGATGCCGAAACGTGACCCGTGCTTTGGGTACGGTCCGCTCTATGAAATGAAGCTGGACATCGGAGGGTTCAATGCACTGAATGGAACTCTCGGAGGCGCGCACGGCGCCGTGCGTGTCGCCGAAGAGCGACGGCTCCGAGTGCAGCGGGAAGTTCGCCTGGCAGCAGGGCCGCTCCAGGAGTTGCCAGGCCTCGCCGCCGACGACGCGGCTTTCCGGCTGGCCGGGCCGGTTGTCGAGCCAGGGAGCGCTCACTCGAATCCGGTCATACGGCCTTGGTACCACTGGATAAGCGAAGCGCAGATCCCGTTGGTAGAGGATGCCATCCGGCGTCGGGGCGACCAGGCGGATGTACTCGCCGCCGTGGACGCCAATCAACGAAAGCCCCTGCCCCTGCCGCGCTACCGCCGCCACTACAAGATCGAGTGCCACTACTAAGCTAGTGGCTGGAGCAGGTGGAAATTCTCAGGCGGGCTGCAATTCGGGCGTGGGAATTTCCTGCAACAGCTTCAGGAAGTTCTCCGTGGCGCCGTTCAGCTTCCGGCGTCGCCGGTGGATGTTGCCCAAAGGCCGGGAAAGGCGGTCCGCCAGCGGAACGGCCACTATCCGGCCCGCCCCGATCTCGGCGTCCAGAATTCGCTTGGGCGCGATGCTGACTCCGTGCCCCAGCATGACGGCTTCCTTGATCATCTGCAGGTTGTCGAAGTGAATGGTTATGTTGACGCTTACGCCGTGGTCACGCAGGTACCGGTCCACCTCGCGGCGGATGGGAAGTTCTTCATCGAAGCCAATAAAGTCCACGCCCTCCAGTGCTCGCGCCGAGATGCGGGGCAGACCGGCCAATGGGTGGGACGGCGAGCAGGCGAGGACCATCTCCTCGTCGCGCCAGGGTATGACGGCGATCTCCTTGGTCGCTTCGGGGTACGAAACCAAGCCCAGGTCGGCCTGCTCCCCGGCCACATGTTCGTAGACCTTCTCGGGCCGAAGGTAGTCGACACGGAGGACGGCTTTTGGCCATCGGTCGACAAAGGCGCTCTCCAGCCGGGACATCTCCGATAAGCCCACCGAATAGATGCTGGCGACGCGCACGGTGCCTTCGGCGCCGTGCCGAAGTTCGTTCAAAGCGCCGTCGAACTCCTCCCGTCGACGCAGGACGTCGCGGCAGAGATCGTAATAGAGGCGGCCCGCTACGGTCAAGGTCAACGGCCGTGTGGAACGGTCGAGCAGCGCAACTTGCAGATTCTTTTCGACTTCTTGAATATGCTGGCTCGCCGCCGACTGGCTGATCTCGTTCATCTGGGCCCCTTTGGAGACACTGCGGGACTGCGCAATATCCCGGAAAAGCCGCAGATGGTCGAAGCTCACACCCAAAAGATTATCATAAGGACAGCTAATGTCAACACCAAACAAATTCGGTTCATCGAATTGTAACAATATTAGAAAAACAGATAACTACGACCATCCATCTTCCGATTGACTAATAGTCACAAGACCGAGTATATTGTTTTATCCGCCCGTAGGAGGTATTTGGTAATGAGTCAGTCCCATGTCCGTGGCCTACCCCCCGCACAAGGCCTGTACAATCCTGCCTTGGAGAAGGATGCTTGCGGCATCGGTTTTGTCGCCAACATCAACAATCAGAAGTCGCACGACATCATTACGAAGGGCGTTCAGATCCTGATTAATCTGACGCATCGCGGCGCCTGCGGCTGCGATCCGGAAACCGGTGACGGCGCCGGACTGCTGATCCAAATTCCCCACCGGTTTTTCGCGCGCGAATGTGCCAAGGAAGGCTTTACGCTACCGCCCGCCGGACAGTACGGCGCCGGACTTGTGTTCCTGCCCGTGGAGCGGACCGCGCGGTTGGCCGTGGAAGGTGTCATCGAGCGCATCGCCAAAGAAGAGGGGCTGGAGGTTTTGGGTTGGCGCGATACGCCGCTGGACGTCGATTCCATCGGCCGCGTCGCACGCGCGTCGCAGCCCTATATCGAACAGGTGTTCATCCGCGGCGCCGCGGGCATGAGCGAGATGGACCTGGAGCGCAAGCTCTACGTCATCCGCAAACGCGCCGAGCACGAGATTCGCGCTTCCGAGATCCGCGACAAAGACTTTTTCTATGTTCCGTCGCTGAGCTGCCGGACCATCATTTACAAGGGCCTGCTGCTGGCGCCGCAGATCCAGAAGTTCTTCAAGGACCTGGCCGATCCGGATTGCGAATCCGCGCTGGCCATGGTGCATCAGCGGTTCTCAACCAACACATTTCCCACCTGGCCGTTGGCGCACCCGTTCCGCTATCTTTGTCACAACGGCGAGATCAACACGGTCAAAGGAAACGCCAACTGGTTCGCCGCGCGCCAGGCCGTCATGTCGTCCGGCGTTTGGGGCGCCGACCTGAAGAAGCTGATGCCGATCATAGAGCCCGGCGGGTCGGACTCCGCCACGCTCGACAACGCGGTTGAGCTGCTGTATCTCTCCGGACGGTCGATTCCGCACGTGATGTCGATGCTGATCCCCGAGGCCTGGGACGCCGACAAGACGATGGACGCGGACAAGAAGGCCTATTATGAGTTCCACGCCTCGCTGATGGAACCGTGGGATGGACCTGCCTCGGTGGCTTTCACCGACGGACACGTGATCGGCGCGACGCTGGACCGCAATGGCTTGCGCCCGTCGCGATATCTCGTCACGAAGGACGGACTGCTGATCGTCGCCTCGGAGACCGGTGTGCTGCCGGTGAATCCCGCCGACATCAGCTACAAGGGCCGCCTGCAGCCGGGGAAGATGCTGATCGTCGACCTGGACGAGAAGCGCATCATTCCTGACGAAGAGGTGAAGCAGCGCCTTTGGGAGCGTCAGCCGTACGGCCAGTGGATCAAGGACAACCAGATCACGATCGACCGGTTGCCCGAGCCCGGCCGCGTCTACCAGACCGACCACGAAACGCTGCTGATGCGGCAGCGCGCGTTCGGTTATTCGGACGAGGATTTGAAAACGATTCTGACTCCCATGGCGAACAAGGGCGAGGAGCCAATCGGCTCCATGGGCACCGACATTCCGCTGGCCTGCCTATCCGACAAACCGCAATCGCTGTTCAACTACTTCAAACAGCTTTTCGCCCAGGTGACAAACCCGGCCATCGACCCGATTCGCGAAGAGCTTGTGATGTCGTTGACCAGCTATATCGGCACCGAGCGCAATATTCTCGACGAGACGCCGCAACACTGCCACACGCTAAAGCTGGACCAGCCAATTCTTACCAACCGGGACCTGGAGAAACTCCGGCGCGTTTCGTGGGGTGACTTCCTCGCCTACACGCTGCCGATTCTTTACAGCGTGCACGGCGGCGAAGCGGAGTTGGAACGCGCGCTGGATTCGCTGTGCAAGCGCGCAAGCTGGGCGATTCAGGCCGGCTATTCGCTGCTCATTCTCAGCGACCGCGGGGTCGACGATTCATCGGCGCCGATTCCGTCTCTGCTCGCGTTGACCGCGGTTCATAATCATTTGATTCGCGAGGGTACGCGCACGCAGGTGGCGCTCATCGTCGAGAGCGGCGAACCGCGCGAGGTGATGCACTACTGCGTACTGATCGGCTACGGCGCCAGCGCCGTCAATCCGTATCTGGCGATCGAAACGCTCGAAAACATGGCGATGAAGGGTCTACTGGACGTGCCCTTCCCGGAAGCGCTGAAGAACTACAAGAAGTCCATCAACAAGGGATTGTTGAAGGTCTTCTCCAAGATGGGAATCTCCACTCTGCAAAGCTATCGCGGCGCGCAGATCTTCGAAGCCATCGGCCTCAATCAGGATATGGTCGAGAAGTACTTCACCGGCACCGCCTCCCGTATTGAGGGCGTAGGCCTGGAAGTGTTGGCCCGCGAAGCGAAGATGAAGCACGACCACGCGTTTCATCCGCTGACGGAAGCGGACACGGAACTCAACGTGGGCGGCTACTACCAATGGCGCGTGCGCGGCGAACACCACCTGCTGAATCCGCTGACGGTTTCCAAGATGCAGCACGCCGTCAACCAGCAGAGCTTCCAGACGTTTCAGGAATACTCCCGTATCATCAACGAGCAAAACCGCCAGCTCTGCACGCTGCGCGGCATGCTGGACTTTAAAGCGGGCCGTCCCATCCCCGTCGACGACGTGGAACCCGCTCGCGAAATCGTCAAGCGTTTCGCCACCGGTGCAATGAGCTTTGGCTCCATCTCCAAGGAAGCGCACGAAACCCTTGCGATCGCGATGAACCGGATGGGCGCGCGCTCGAATACCGGCGAAGGCGGCGAGGACGAAGCGCGCTTCAAGCTGTTGCCCAACGGCGACTCGAAGCGGTCCTCGATCAAACAGGTGGCCAGCGGCCGCTTCGGCGTGACGACGAATTACCTGGTCAACGCGGACGAGCTGCAGATCAAGGTGGCGCAAGGCGCCAAGCCCGGCGAAGGCGGTCAACTCCCCGGACACAAAGTGGACGATTTTGTCGCCAAGGTTCGCCACTCCATCCCGGGCGTCGGCCTGATCTCGCCGCCGCCGCACCACGATATCTATTCGATCGAAGATCTGGCTCAGCTGATTTTCGACCTGAAAAACGCCAACCCCAAGGCGCGCATTTCAGTGAAGCTCGTCTCCGAGGTCGGGGTCGGCACGGTCGCCGCGGGTGTTTCGAAAGCGCACGCGGACCTGGTGCTCATCTCGGGCGACACGGGCGGTACCGGCGCCTCGCCGATTACTTCCATTCGACATGCCGGCGTGCCGTGGGAACTCGGATTGGCGGAGACGCAGCAGACGCTGGTGATGAACGATCTCCGTTCGCGTATTCGCGTGCAGACCGACGGCAAGCTGCAGACCGGGCGGGACGTCGTCATCGCCGGCCTGCTGGGCGCCGAGGAGTTTGGATTCTCGACGGCGCCGCTGATCGCGATGGGCTGCATCATGATGCGCAAGTGCCATCTGAACACCTGCCCCGTAGGCATCGCTACACAGGATCCGGCGCTTCGCGCAAAGTTCACCGGCACGCCGGAACACGTCATCAACTTCTTCTTCTTCATCGCCGAAGAGGTTCGCGAGATAATGGCGAAGCTCGGCTTCCGGACCTTCGACGAAATGGTGGGCCGCGTGGATATGTTGACCACGCGCGATGTGAGCAGCCATTGGAAGGCCAAGAACATCGACCTCGGCATGTTGCTGTTCGATCCGCCGGTTCCGAAGCGCGTGGGCCGGCACTGCATGATCGCGCAGGACCACGGGCTGGACGAAGCGCTGGACTATACGCTCATCGAGATGTCGAAGGACGCGCTGGAATCGAAGACGCCGGTGGAACTGAAGCTAACCATTCGCAACGTCAATCGAACCGTTGGCGCGATGCTATCGGGCGAGGTAGCCAAACGGTACGGGTCAGAGGGCTTGCCGGACGACACGATTCAGGTGAAGTTCACGGGCTCGGCCGGACAGAGCTTCGGCGCCTTCCTTTCCAGAGGCGTGTCGCTGGAGTTGGAAGGCGACGCGAACGACTATGTA
>VFZO01000127.1 GCA_016871155.1 Acidobacteriota bacterium
TCTCATCTGCTGGAGAATATTGTGCGCATGCGGGCCGCGGAAGGCGCAGCTACCACCGATGAGTTGACCGGCCTGCCCAATGCCCGCGCCCTGTCCGCGGAGATGCGGCGCGCTTGCGACAATGCCACGCAGACCGGCAAACCTCTGTCTATCGTCGTTCTGGACTTGGACGGCTTCAAGAAACTGAACGATACGCACGGCCACCTGGCAGGGAACCGCGCTTTGCAGAACATTGCGCGCGGCGCCCGCGGCGTATTGGGCCCGCATGGGTTCATCGCCCGAATGGGTGGCGACGAGTTTGTGGCGCTCTTCCCGAATCAGGACAAGGCTGAGGCCATCGAGCACGCGACGCGGCTGCAGAAGATGGTGGAGCAGGCCGGTGTCGAATTGGTCGGAACGCCCATGCTATCCACCAGTTGGGGTCTTGCGCTCTTCGGCGCCGACGGCCACCTGCCGGAGGCCTTGCTCTCCGCGGCCGACAAGCGCATGTACGACTACAAGCGCACCAAGGAAGAACGGACTGCGGCGAGATTGGCCCGCCTGGCGGCCCATGTCAGTGATGCCACTTCGGCCGAGTCGATCCGGTACCCCTCATAATGGAACGGTGGGACCTACCCTTCCCGAAGACAAAGTCTATGAACTGATTGGCGACGACGGATTCCGGCGTCTGACTGGTGCGTTTTATCGCCAGATTCCAGCCGACGATATCCTCGGTCCGATGTACCCTGCCTCGGACTTCGCCGGCGCCGAGCAGCGCCTTCGGGATTTTCTGATCTTTCGTTTCGGGGGTCCGCCGGTGTACATCGAAAAACGCGGTCATCCGAGGCTTCGGATGCGTCACAATCCGTTTCCCGTGGATCAAGCGGCGCGCGACCGGTGGGTGCATTTGATGAACAATGCCTTGACCGAAGCGGCCCTGCCCGCCGAAGCCGAAGCGGTTCTGCGCCCGTTTTTCGAACACGTCGCAACATTCCTTATCAACCGCAATCAGGAGCAACCGGCATGAGCCTCGATCCTCGATACCCTATCGGCAAGCCAAATCGCCAGGAGACCTTAACACCCCAGGAACGCGCCGCCGCGATTGAAAAGCTGGAAGCGGCTCCGCGTGCGCTCAGGGAAGCGGTGGAGGGGCTCAATGACGACCAACTCAACACACCCTACCGGGAGGGCGGCTGGACCGTGCGCCAGGTCATTCACCACCTCGCCGACAGCCACATAAACGCGTACATGCGTTTCAAGTTCGCCGTGGCGGAGGACAACCCCACGCTCAAGGGCTACGACGAAAACGTATGGGCCGCGCACGAAGACGGCGCCACGATGCCTGTCTCGACGAGCTTGCAGCTCATCGACGCCCTGCACGGCCGCTTGTGTACTTTTATTCGTTCACTCGAGGACGCCGAGTTCCAGCGCACCTGGATTCACACAGAGAGCGGCCCGCACACAGTGGATTGGCTGCTGGGAATCTACGCCTGGCATGGCGAACATCACGCCGCCCACATTACGGAACTCCGCAAAGCCAGGAGCTGGTAGCTACGTCTTGATTCGTGGATTGCAGACCGGCCAGGGCGAAAAGCCCAGCGTCAACGTGCTGCGATCCACGATCAAATTGACCTCTTCGCCGCGAATCGTCAATTGCTGAATCACACTGCCGGCACAGCTGCGAACTTTGCCCTTTCGAATCTGCGCAACCGCGCTAGCGGGGCTCTCCGGGCCCCAGTCCCGCAGAAATTTGTCGAATGCGTAATCCCGGCAGGGTGTAGCGTCTGTGCAGCCCCACAGGCCATAACCGGCCTTGTAATCCTTCTTCTCCAGAAGCGAGAAGAATTCGCGCAACCGCGCCTCCTCCTTGTAGTCGCGAAAGAAGTACCATAGAAGGCCGCCGGATATGATCAAGCCAACCAGCGACAAGACAATTCGCTTGTTCCGCTTCTCGCGGCGCGCGTCGGCGACGCCGAATTGATCGAGATAGCCGTTCATGGGTCGATGTCCTCCTCGGCGGAGGACCTACTTCGCGGGGTACGCCTTGTTGTACTCGGCGGTCGCTTCCGCGGTAATGTCCAGCGCCGGCTTGAAGTAAATGGTGTTGGAAACGTCAACGACAACATCCAACGTCTTTGCTTCCGAAATTTTCTTAACGATCTCGGTCATCCGCGTACCGGAGCGGCTGAGAATTTCCTGCCTGTCGCGATCCACGTCGGCCTGCAAATCCTCTGTGACTCGCTGCAGTTCGCGCTGCTTCCGCTGGCCCTGGAGGTTGTACTCCTGTTCCGCCTGCGGCGTCAGCTTCCCGGCCAGCGTTTGCAGTTGGTTCTGGATTCCCTGCAACTCTTTTTGCAAAACTTCCGCTTTGTCCTGGCGGGGCTTGTAGCGAGCCTCCAGTTCCTTTTGGGCCTTTTGGATTTCGGCGGTGTCGAGCACCGCCTTTTGAAGGTTAATGATCGCCACCTTCACCTGGGCCAGCAACGTAGCGGGCGCCAAAACCAGCAAGGCCGGAAGCACAACCCGGGCAGCACGAATTCCGAACATTTTACAGATTTCTCCTGAGATTCCCGCGAAGCGAAAACTACACTTCAGCGTAGCACAGCGTATTTTTTACTGTATCAGTGCCTCGTGTAGGACGCGTCCCATGGACCCGGCGGGTACTTCCACCTCCAAGAGTGTGGCCAGCGTAGGCGCAATATCGTTTACCGCCGCCGCTTGGTGATATCTGCCCGCCTTGATGCCCGGCCCCATAATCAGAAGCGGCACATGGGTGTCGTAGCTGTACACCGTTGAATGCGTCGCCTTGTCGGTCCCGAAAACCACATAGGGTTCGTTGATCACCACCGCGTCGGGCCCACGTGTGGCATGGTAGCCGTTGTGCACCCTGCGGCCGAACTTATCCTGCCCGGTTTCGCCGCGGAGAATCTGTTCTCTTGTATAGACACGCACTACGTGCGGTAAGTTCCGGATCGCCTCGGCCGCCGTATGCCTTACCTCAGCCGGATCGTTTTTGGCCACCTGCTTAGGGTCCAGGTATAGCTGGTCCACGGTCTTGCCCACAACCCACTTGTCACCGCCGTACCGCCGCTTCAGCGCGTCGTTGACCACTTTCTGCCAGTCGGCGTCCTTGAACCTTTCCCCTGGCATCTTCCGCGCCTTGTTCAGCTCGGGATTCGGAGCCACACCGTGATCGGCCGAAAGCACCACCACGACATTGCGCATACCGACACGCTTTTCCAAGTGCGCGAACAGGCGGCCAAGCAATCTGTCCGTATGCACGGAAATGTCGCGAACCTCCGGAGAATCGGGCCCGTGAGCGTGACCTACGTAGTCGTTGCAGGACAAGCTCAAGGCCAGCACATCCACGCCCGTATGCTGTCCCAACTTCTCGTTGTCGATCGCCAGCAGCGCGAACTCTTCCAGAAGTTCGTTTCCAAAGGGCGTCTTCTCCAGATTCGAGTAGAACATAGTATCCGGCTTAGACAGCATAGTCTTGAACGGCTCGCCGCCGCTGCGCGGAATCCATGGTTTTCTCAGGTACCGTTCGCCCGGCCGTTTCGCGTTATGATTGGCCACCCACGCCGGCAGCTCGTTCATGTACCACGTTGACGAAACGAACGTGCCAGCCTCGTTGGAAAACCAGTACGCTGCGTCTGCCATCCGGCCCACGGGCAGAATCGCGGAGCGGTCCTTGACCGAAATGCCAATCGCCTTCGATTCGCCTTTACCCGACATCTTAATCTCATCGGCGATCGTCGAAACCAAAAGCCGGTGCGGCGAGGACGCGTCCGTGTCCGCGCCCAGCAGCTTGCGAGACTTATCGGAGACCGAGGTCACGATGGCCCCGGTGTCGCGGTCGTACCAGTCGTTCGAAACGATGCCGCTGACGATCGGCGATGCGCCTGTCGTAATTGTCGAGTGCCCGATCGCCGTCTTCGTCGGAAACTGCTCATAGTTTGTATTCGTGAAATTCGCACCTTGCGTCAGCAACCGGTGCAATCCGGAGTTGTACTCCGCCCGGAAGCGCGTTAGGTAGTCGTAGCGAAACTGGTCCACCGTGATCACCAGCAGGAGCTTTGGCTTCCCCGGCGTCACGGGCTTGGGCTGCGCGGACACCAGCGCCGCGGCGGTACAGAGGGCAAGAAGCCGGGTCATGAACTAGTCGAGCAGAATCGCGCCGGCGCCCTGAATCTGGTAGATCGTCATGCCGCCCTTGATCTTGGCCGGGTCGAACTTTTGTCCGCGCTCGTCGGCTTCGTGCTTGGCCCAAGCCACGGCCTGCTGCTGATTCAACTCGATCTTTTTCAGAACACCCTCGGCCACAACGGAGCGGCCGACCGCGTTCTTGGGAAACATGATCTCACCGTCTTTGACCTTGAAACGGATCGCTTTGTCTCCATCCTGAATCTGCAACCAGCAGCCCATCATCTGACAGACCTCAGTGGCCTTGCCTTTCACCTGTACCAGCTTGCCGGTGAACTCCTCGGGCTTAGCCAGAATCGTTCCCACCGGCATCGGCTGCGACAGCGTCAACGCCTTTCCGAACTTCTCCGCGCCGAGCGCGGCCGCCGCCAGAGCGGCGAATACTGCTATATTTCGCATGACGCCATTATCCCTGAAATCAGGGCAGCGCGTAGACCACCAGCGAGTCGGAGAACACGGTGTTGTACTTGTTGCCTCCGCCCGCCGCAATAACGATGTATTGCTTCTTTGTCTTCGCGCTGTAGAAGGTCATCGGGTTTGCGTGGCCGCTCGCCGGCAGTCGCGTCTCCCACAGCTTCTTTCCCGTGTCTTTGTCAAAGGCCCGGAACCGCGAATCGTTCGAGGCGCCGATGAAAACCAGCCCGCCCGCAGTTACCAGCGAACCGCCGAGGTTCGGCGTACCCGTGGGCGGAATCCCGCGCTTAGTCAGATCGTCGTACTCACCAAGCGGTATTCGCCAGCGAAACTCGCCCTTGTCCAGGTCAATCGCCGTCAAGTGCCCCCACGGCGGCACCTGGCACGGATAGAGATTCGCGTCCCAGAACCGGGAACTCGGCGAGCCCACGCCCCGGTTCCGGAACGGAACCAGCGAACCCTCCGGCCGCTCCTCCTGCCGGAACACCATGCCGACATCCATCGAATTCACATAGAGTGTCCGGGTCTCGGGATCGAAGGATGCACCGCCCCAGTTCGTCCCGCCATTGGTGCCCGGAAACAGGACTGTGGTCTTCAAGCCGATGGGAGTATACATGGGCTTGAATTCGGCGTCCTTGCCGATCGACTCGCAAAACTTCCTCGTCTCCGGCGTCACGTTACCCAGTTCGTCCGCCTGCATGGACTGGCGCGCGAACGGCGGCGGCTTGACCGGATAGGGTTGCGTGGGCCAAGCCTGCTCACCTGGGACCTCGGACGCGGGCACCGGTCGTTCTTCGATCGGAAACAGCGGCCGCCCGGTCGCGCGGTCGAACAGAAAGGTAAAGCCGGTCTTGGTCACCTGCGCCACGGCATCGACGATCTTGCCGCCGGATTTCGCCGTTACCAGCGCGGGTTGCGCGGGCAAATCGTAGTCCCAGATATTGTGGTGCACGGTTTGAAAATGCCACAGGCGTTTGCCGGTCGCGGCATCCAGGGCCACCAGCGAATCGCCGAACAGGTTGGCGCCCTTCCGGCCGCCGCCGAAATAGTCGGGCGACGGAGAAGTGAGCGGCAGGAACACGATTCCGCGCTTCTCGTCCAGCGACATCACGGTCCACACGTTGGTTCCGCCCCGGTCCTTCCACGACTCGCCTTCCCAGGTATCGTTGCCGAATTCGCCGGGCCGGGGTACGGTATGAAAGGTCCAGGCCAGTTGGCCTGTTCGAACGTCAAACGCGCGCACGTCGCCGGCCGGACCTTGCGGATCGCCGTCGGAGACCCAGGCGCCGGTGATGATCAGGTTCTTGTAGATCACCGGCGGCGATGTAATGCCGTAGCCGCGGTCGGGAAACTTATCCGCCACGCCGGCGCGGAGGTCGATGGAGCCTTGCCGCCCAAAGCTGAGGTCCGGTTTTCCGGTCGCCGCGTCCAGCGAATAGATCCGGCCTCGCTGGGTACCGTGCAGGATCCGGCGGAGCTTACCGTCGGTCCAGTACGAACAACCTCGCGAAATGAACAGACTCGAAGGGACCGACTTGTCGATTTCCGGGTCGAACGCCCAGAGCTGTTCGCCCGTCTCGGGCTGTAGGGCGATCACCCGGTTAAACGGCGTGGTCAGATACAAGACCCCATCCGCGAAAAGCGGCGTTGACTCAAATGCCGAGCGCTGTGCAAAAACCGATCCATCGGAAACGTCGCCCGTTCGAAAGGTCCATGCGGGCTTCAGTTGGGCAACGTTGGCCCGCGTCACCTGTTTCAACGCCGAGTACTTCCTGCCGCCAGCGTCGCCGCCCCAGTGCCGCCACTCTTGCGCGGAAAGGACAAGAACCGAACAGGCCAGAAACCTCATACGTTACACAGCGGGTTTGGGAGCCGGCGGAGGCAGCTCGCGCGCCGGGCAGGTACTCTGAAATCCGCCCCGGCTGTGCGCGCCGTCGCAGAATGGCTTGTTCTCCGACAGGCCGCAGCGGCAGAGAGAAATCACCTTTCGGCCCGCCAATCCGAACTCTGCGCTCGTCGCGTCATGAATCGTAAATTCACCCTCGATGCGAAGAGGGCCATTATTGAATACCGTTACTTTGGATGCCATCGGAACGATGGTAGCAGGTGATTCGCGATCTAAGATAGGAGTGTGGTCCGATGGTGGCTTTTCGCGGCGATTTCGGCGGCAGGGCAATCTCTCACGCCGGAAGTGTTGCTGCTTGCCCGCGTTCGCGTGCACATGAACGACACACTCTCCCGGATGCCCAATTACACCTGCCTCGAAACAATCGAGCGCTCCCAGCGTTTGAAGGCGCGCAAGCGCTTCGACCTTGTCGACACGATCCGCATAGAGGTCGCCCTGGTCAACGGCAAGGAGCTTTTCTCGTGGCCCGGCGAGAGTTCCTTTAAGGAGCGCGACCTTCGCGAAATCGCCCCCACCGGAGCGGTGAACAACGGCAGCTTCGCCATTTTGGCGCGGGCCGTATTCCTATCGCAAGCGGCAACCATCCGCTTTACCGGATTTGAGGCGTTTGAGGGCCGCGAGGCGGCGCGGTACTCGTTCGACATTCCTGTCTTCCGCAGCGGCTACCATATCCGCATAGGCCAACTCTCCGGCGTGGCCGGCCAGCGCGGCGAATTCTGGGTCGACAAGGAGACGCTTGATCTGCTGCGTTTGGACGTGGAGGCGGTAGATATCCCGTCGAACCTGCCCATGCAGTCGTCCACGGAGTCGCTCCGATACCAGCGCGTCCCTATTGGCGAATCCACATTTCTGCTGCCGCATCGCTCCGAACTGGTTATGGTGGATACAAACGGCAACGCATCCCGCAACGCCATCGCATTCTCCAACTGCCGCCAGTATGCCATCGAGTCGACACTCTCGTTTGGTGACGTCCCGGTCGACATTCCTGCGGAGGTGCCCCGACCGGCCTTGCCCGTCCATCTGCCCGCCGGAATCGTCATGGAGACCGAATTAACAGTGCATCAACGTTTGACCGAACGGACCGTCGGCGATACGGTGGAGGCCCGCGTTCGAAAAGACGTGAGGCGAAAAGGCGAGGTCATTGTGCCAAAGGGCGCCATCGTCCGCGGCCGTTTTGCATTGAATCGGTCTCAACAATTCGCCCGACTCGGCGCAGTCCGGGAGGTGGCGGTCGAATGGTACGAAATCTCCTTCGACAACCGTTCCGGACCAGTATCGCTGAAGCTGGAAACCGGCGGCGTGTTCCAAAATTTCGACCGGAACCTGAACACCAACTTCCTGCTCCCGAGCGCGAGCGCCTCCCCGGAGATGATTCCGCACCGAAATCTGTTCTACGTTAGAAAGGAACCCTTCGTTCTCCCCGCCGGTATGCTCCTTTATTGGAGAACACTGGACGCGTCCGAAGGCGGAGCCAAAAAACCGTGATCCAATTCACCCTTGAAACCGATAAAGCGCTGTTTGAAAAGGCGATGCGCTTCGCCGAAAAGCAGGTCAAGCGGCTGATCGACAACCAGCCTGGCTACTATCCGATGTACACCGCCGGTGGACGCTGGAAGCATGAGGGCCCGTCTTGGACCCGCTGGTGCGACGGCTTTCTGCCCGGCATGATGTGGATGTTCCGCCGCTATGAATCCGATCACGGCGGCAAGGACCCGGAGTACTGGTATAAGAAAGCGGTTGACTACACCCGGCCGCTCGAAGCTCGTAAGGACGACAACGATGTCCACGGCCTCGGCTTCGTGTTTCACTCTTCGTTCTACCGCTGGTATCAGGTGGACAGGGACCCGAAGCTGGAGCAGATCGTGATTGAAGCCGGCCGGACCCTCGCCAAACGCTACAAGGACAAAGGGCACTATCTGCGCTCCTTCGTCGCGGAAAACTCGCTGTTCATCGACATCATGATGAACGTCGGCATCGTCTTTTACGCTGCCCGCGCCACGGGCGACAAGACGCTGCGCGATATCGCCACCCGCCACTCGCTCACCACCCGGCGCTATCTGGTCCGCGGTGACGGCTCCACCGCGCATGAGGGCATCTTCGATCTGGAAACCGGCGAGTTCCTCCGCGAAGCGACTCAGCAAGGGTACCGGGCCGACTCGTGTTGGGCCCGCGGCCTCGCCTGGGCCATGTACGGCTTCGCCACCTCCTACGAGTACAGCCGGGATCCCCATTTTCTGGAAACCGCCGAGGACTGCGCCGATTACTACGTCACACACGCCCAGGCCGACGGCATCTGCGCCTGGGACTTTAACGCGCCGGCTGAATCGCGCAAACAGGTGGACACCTCCGCCGCGGCCATCGCCGCCTGCGGCTTCTTGCGCCTTAGCCGCCTTCTGCACGACCCCATCAAGGGTCATTTCTTTTGGAACACAGGCATCCGCATTCTTCGCACGCTCTGCTCCAACCATCTGGGCGACAAGGAGAAGGAATGGGAAGGCGTGCTGAAGGGCAGCGTTTACCACATGAACAAGGGCCTCGGCGTCGGCGAGTCGTCCATGTGGGGCGATCACTATTTCGTCGAGGCGCTCGAACATGCCCTCAGGCGGATTTAGCGTCCGGCGATTGACCGCGGGCGACACGGCGGCCGCGGTCGAAACCTTCGCACTCATGGCCGATGTGTTCGAAACACCGGCCGGTCCGCTCAGCGAACGGTACGTGAGCGGCCTCCTCGACAATCCGGCATTTTGGGCGCTCGCCGCCACGAAAGACGGTCAAATTGCCGGCGGCCTCACCGCCCACACGCTCCCGATGACGCGCTCGGAGACCTCCGAGCTATTTCTCTACGATATCGCCGTTCGCGTGGACTGCCAGCGTCAAGGCATTGGCCGCCTGCTTGTCTATCATCTGCGATCCATCGCCGCGGCCGCCGGGATAGATGTGATCTTCGTGCCGGCCGAGAATGAGGACGGGCACGCTCTCGATTTCTACCGCGCTCTGGGCGGCAAGCCCGGAGCGGTGACGATCTTTGAACTGTAGCCTTTACGCGGCGCCGCCCTTTCCACCAGTTCCCCATCCCGGTACTCG
Organism: Acidobacteriota bacterium; assembly: GCA_016871155.1. Lineage (GTDB taxonomy): Bacteria > Acidobacteriota > Terriglobia > Bryobacterales > Bryobacteraceae. The sequence continues at coordinate 9,590 of VFZO01000127.1, forward strand.
CGATCCAGGTCAGGAAACGACGTGCTCGGATACTCGGCGGCCGAGAGTAGCGTCTTCGTGCCCAGATGTACAGAGTGACGCTCCTATGTCCGGCTCTTCAGCACCCACACCACCACACTCGCGTTGAAAAACAGGAATGCCAGCAGCGCGTGAACGAACACCCTCCACGCCCGCGCCCGCCAGTTCCAAATGCAGTCGGCGCCCCACACGAGCGTCATCAAGTAGTTCAGATAGATCCCCGCGCCGGAATCCACACCGAACAGCTCCCGCGTCTGCCTCGCCGTTTCGCGCAACGCCGCCGCATGGCTCCATCCATACACGAACGTGAATGCGAGCGCGACGTGAATGAGGTAGATGCCAAACGCCGCCACCCACACCCACCGCTTGCGCGTAGCCAGGGCGGCCAGATATACGGCCAGCGCCAATCGCGCCATCCAGATCGTCGCCAGCATCAAGCTGCTAGACTACAGCATCACGCGGATGTCTCGCCAATCAGCCGTCCTCGCCGTTGCGGCGCTAGCCATGGTCGCAACGCTCCCCGGCCGTACACAAGGACTCGGCCTCATCACAGAGCCCCTTCTGGCCGCCCTCGAACTGGACCGCGTCGCCTTCGCCGGAATCAACTTCTGGGCCACGCTCGCCGGCGCACTCTTTTCCATTCCCTGCGGCCGGCTGGTGGATCGCTTCGGTTCGCGCACCGTGCAAACCGTGGCCTCCCTGCTGCTGGGCCTCACGGTCATCGGCATGAGCCGCGTCTCCGGCGTCGTGGAGTTGGCCGCCGTCATCACTCTTACTCGCGGCTTCGGCCAAACCGCGCTTTCCGTAGTCAGTCTCACCCGCGTCGGCAAGCAATTTCCGGAAAATCGCAACAAAGCCATGGCCATCTACTCGCTGCTTACTGGCATCGGCTTCATCGCCGCGTTTCCTCTTGCCGGAAACGCCGTCCTCATCGCGGGTTGGCGCGCCGCGTGGCTCTGGACCGGCGTCGTTATCGCCGCGGTCGTGGCGCCGCTTTCCTGGTTCGCGCGCGCCGCCGAAACGACTGAGGCCGATCAAACCGCCACTGACGGTATCGCGTTCTCCCACGCGCTTCGTACACCAGCCTTTTGGATTTTCGCGCTCGCCAGCGCAATGTTCGGCCTCGTGTACTCGGGCATCGCGCTGTTCAACGAGTCCATCCTGCAACAGCGTGGCTTCGGGCCCGAAGTCTACCACAGCACGTTGGCTGTCTCCACAATGCTCGGCCTCGCCGCCAACTTTGGCGCGGGCTGGCTCGCGTCGAAGTATCGAATCCAAAGCCTCACGGCCGCCGCCATGGCCGTGCTTGCCGCGGCGGTCGCCGCCCTCCCCTTCGTTGCCTCATACGCGCACGTCATGCTCTACGCAACGGCCATGGGTGTTGCCGGAGGAATCGTAACCGTCGTGTTCTTCACCGTTTGGGGTCAAGTGTTCGGCCGCAAAAACCTTGGCCGCATCCAGGGCGCCGCACAGATGATGACAGTGTTCGCCTCCGCCCTCGGTCCGTGGGCGTTGGCGAAATCGCTGGAGCGAACCGGCAGCTACCAACCTATCTTCCTGCTGCTGGCGGGATTCATCGCCATCCTGGGCATCGCCAGTTGGCGCGTGAATACGCGCCTATCCTAAAGAGATGCCCGCAATCGTCTCCCTCCTAACAGCGGTCAACGTCGGCGGACGGCAGATCCAGAAGGACAGCCTCATCGCCATCCACAAGTCCGCCGGCTGCCTGGCGCCTCAAACCCTTCTTACGAGCGGCAACGTCGTGTTTGAGACCAGGCAAACTAACCTCGTCAAACTCGCCGCAGCCATCGAAACCGAAGTCGAAAAGCAAGCAGGCTTCCAGTCGTTCGCGATTCTCCGCACGCAGGCTGAGCTCGAAGCTACCCTTGCGACGAACCCCTTCCCCAACGAGGACGCCGCCAAAAACCTCATCTCATTCTTAAAGTCCGAACCGTCTCCGCAACAGATCGCCGCGGCCCTCGCCATCGACGTGGCGCCGGAGCGTATGGAAATTCGCGGCCGCGAAATGTTCCTATATTTTCCAAATGGCCAAGGCCGATCAAAATTTCCAACCAGCAAAATCACCAAGGCGCTCGGCGCCATCCCGGCCACCGGCCGCAACCGCAACACGGTCGAAAAACTCATCGCGATGCTCGCGGTACGGAACGCCGGCTAGAAATCCGCAAGACCGCCGTAGTCCCGCGTCAGGAGCGCGCTGGCTTCAGCGCGCCCGCGCGGGGACGCAGGTGCAGCCCAGTATCGACAGCAGCTCCGTCTGGCACGTTCTGCAAGGCAGAAATTAAAGCGACAGCGAGAGTCTCTATTGGGAACAGCCTCGCTACAGCGCCGCCATCGGCACATTCTGCGACAAGGCTCCGCGCCTGCAGTCCGAACCCAAACACCCTTGGTTGGACGCGAAGAGTTAGCGTAGAAAGCGGGCGTCTCTGTCGCGGCAACCGCCAATTTGCCTACAATAAAGAATGCTACGAGTTGGTTTCGCGGGCTGGCGCGGGATGGTCGGTTCTGTCCTGATGCAGCGCATGCGCGAAGAATCGGATTTCGACGGCATTGAGGCCGTCTTCTTCTCCACATCGAACGCTGGCGGCAAGTCGCCCGCTGGTAACGAATTGCTGGACGCCTTTGACATCAAGTCTCTGGCCACCTGCGACGTTATCGTCTCATGTCAGGGCGGAGAATACACCCAGCGAGTCGTTGGCCCGCTCCGCGAGGGGGGGTGGAAGGGCTACTGGATCGACGCCGCGTCCACGCTGCGCATGGCCGATGACGCCGTCATCATCCTCGACCCCGTCAACCGCGCCGTCATCGACCAGGCACTGAGCAGCGGCGTCAAGAATTACATCGGCGGCAACTGCACCGTCAGCCTCATGCTCATGGCGCTGGGCGGCCTGTTCCGCGAAGGTCTCGTCGAATGGATGAGCACCATGACTTACCAGGCCGCTTCGGGCGCCGGTGCGCCCAAGATGCTTGAACTCATGCGGCAGATGGAACGCCTCACCGCGGCCGGCAATGCCACCGGTAGTGCCGATGCGCTGATCGTCGAAAAGGCCGTCACCGCCGAACAGCGCGCGGAGAATTTCCCGGCGGCTGAATTCGGCGCTCCGCTCGCCGGCAGCCTGCTGGCCTGGATTGATAAGGACATGCCCGGCGGCCAGACCAAGGAAGAGTGGAAGGGCGAAGCCGAGACCAACAAGATCATCGGTTCGAAGACGGCCATCCCAATCGACGGCATCTGCGTCCGCGTCGGCGCGCTTCGCTGCCATAGCCAGGGCGTCTGCGTAAAACTCACTCGGGACGTCCCACTTGCCGACCTCGAAGCCATCCTCGCCGGCTCCACCCCGTGGACCCGCTTCGTCGCCAACAACAAGGCCGATACGCTCCGCGATCTTACCCCCGCCGCCGTGTCCGGCACTCTCACCGTGCCAGTCGGCCGCGTGCATAAACTAAGAATGGGTCCCGAGTACCTCGGCGCGTTCACCGTGGGCGATCAACTGCTGTGGGGCGCCGCCGAACCGCTACGCCGCATGGTGAGGATTTTGCGCGAATGGAAAGGATAGTTCAGTCCGTTGCCGAACTTGAGGCGCTCTACGGGGAACCGCTGGAGCGCTCCGTCCGTAAACAGCTTGATCGCATCGACGATCTCTGCCGCGCCTTCATTGCCGCCTCGCCAATTCTTATGATCGCCACCGAGGGCGATGTCTCTCCGAGGGGCGACACGCCCGGCTTTGTCCGCGTCGTCGATGAGCGTACGCTCCTCATCCCGGACCGTCGTGGGAACAATCGCACCGACTCGCTCCACAATATCGTCACCCATCCGCGCATCGGCCTGCTTTTTCTTATTCCTGGTGTCACGCATACACTGCGCGTGAACGGCGACGCCGAAATCGTCGTCGACGAAGACCTGTGCGCCACTTTCGCCGTCGATGGCAAGCCGCCCCGCACCGTTCTTCGCGTCCGAGTTCTTGAGGCCTACGCCCACTGCAGCCGCGCCCTCGTCCGCGCCGATGTGTGGAACGTTGAAAAGTTCAAGGGCGTCCCTGCGCCCACGTTTGGCGAAATGCTCGAGGCCCATACCTGCGGTTTCGTCAAAGGCGCCGAAGTCGACGAGGACAACAAGACCCGTGTGCCTGCGACATTGTACTGATCTCCCTCCGCCGCGGTTCAATTCACCAACATATGGGCAGCACGAACGGTGCCGCTCACGATCCGCATTCGCAGCGTATGGGCGCCGGGCGCCAAGTCCCCGTCCAGTATGTACGCCCACGGAATGTGCAGTCTCGGGCTCCATTGTGTCGACAATGCGAGCGTCCGGACCGGGCCGTCGTCAATTCGAAACTCAAGCACCCCGGCATCCGGGCCCGCCGCGACGAACAACCCGACCGCCGTTCCCTCGAACGAATACGACGCTTCCTCCGCACCGCCGGTCAGCATCGGCACGTCCACAAAACCCGGGCGGGTCGCCGCCCCGTCGGCCGGCTTCCAATTCGGATCGACGGTCCACCCGCCCACCTGCGCCACGTCCGCCAGCATCCCGCGAAAATAGCTCTTCTCGTCCAGCGGCTCGGGCAGCGGGCGCGGGCCGGTCTGCCTCCAGGCCACCGCGAACAGCCGTTCGATGGAGCGGTGATAAACCGTGTGTCCAAACGGGGAAGGGTGCAGGTTGCGAAAGTCGCGATCCCAGTCGAACTCGCCGGAGTCCATTCGCTCCGTCACCTCGCGGGCCAGATCGATCGACGGAATTCCGTAGTGCTCCGCCACGCGCTCGTGATTCTGAATCACCGCCGGCGTCTCACCCTTCCGGTACGCCGCAATCTTCGACGGATCCACGAAATGCAGCATCACAATATCGATGGACGGATTCCGCAGGCGCGCCTGCCGCACTATGCCCTCCATTCCGCGCACCTGCTCCCGCGGGCCGAACCCGTTACTTTCGTCGTTCACGGCCGCTTCGACAAACAGCAGGTCTACCGCGCCCTTGGCGAATACATCGCGGCTCAGCCGGAACGCCCCGGGCGTGGAACCGGTGGAGCCAATCCCGGCATTGATGCACTCCATGTCAGGCTTGGCGAACCGCTTCCTCAGCGATGCGCACGTCATGTCGCGCCAGCCGTTCGGCATCGCAGTGATCGACCCGCCCAGGAACGCGACCCTCGCCGGCGTATTGCGCAGCCCAGCCCGCGCGCGGAAGTACTCGGTACCGCGCGGCGTCAATCCCGTCCCCGCCAAATGTTCGCGGCCCGGCGTGTGCCGCAGCAGGAAGTTCACGGGCATCGCGATGTCGTCGAGCGGGAAGTGATGTCCCTGCAGCGTCTGCGGTCCGGCGGCGTTGTGATGAACGGTGATCGGCCCGCCGTAGGCTCGCGCGAACACCGCCGTGTTCTCCGATGGCGGCACGATCTCGTCCTTCTCGTTGACGATGTGGAGCGCCGGAATCCGCAGCTTGGGCGCATGGTCGATCGGATTTCCTCGCCACGCCATCGCCTGCGCCTCGGTAAAGCCATAGGAGTCCAGAACCTGAGCCCAATCCTTCTCGCTTTTGCCGCGCGGCCAACTCTTGATGTCGCAAACGGGCGATTCGCAATAGATCGCCGACACTTTCTCCGGGTTCCTCACCGCCCAGTTGTAGACGAACAGCCCGCCGCGGCTCACGCCTTCCAGCGCCGGCCGCTCCGAGAGTCCGAACGTCTTCGTCACGTAGGCGTAGAAGTGATCCCAATGCTCGACAGTCTTCGGACTGCCGAAGGTGTTCGGCAAGTCGTAATAAGCCAGATGGAACCCTTTGGAGAGCATTGCCACTGCGTACTCCGGGTGAAAGTCTGGAAAGCGGGCGCGCCAAACCCACGGCTTCCCGGCGGCCGCAATCTTAGGCTCCACCACGTAACCGCCGACGCCGTCCGCGCGGAACTCCCTCTTCTCGTACCCGTGCCAGGTCTCCGCCCGGCAAATCAGCCACGTAAAAAGGAGGAATCGTTTCATATAGGCCGGCTGTAACCCTGCTGCTGATACCGCTCCAGCAGCTTTGTCAACCGCGCCACGACGTCCGCCCGCCGATCGTAAAGATTATTGGTCTCGCCCGGATCCTTCGACAGGTCGTAGAGTTGCCCGCCAGGACCGGGAATCCGTTGCGGCTGTGAGAATCCCCCTGAGCCGAGCCCCAGCGCGAGCTTCCACGAACCCTCGCGGATCGAAAACATTCCATCGCCCGAATGATGCACAATGGCCCGGCGGGAACCCGCCTTTCCACGCAGCGCCGGCAGGAGGCTGTAGCTATCCTCGCCCGCATCGCGCGGCAGCGCAACGCCGGCGATGTCCGCCACGGTCGCCATAAAATCGGTCAGGCACCCCAGCGTATTCTGCACACGGCCCGCCGGAATCCGGCCCGGCCAGCGTGCGAGAAACGGAATGCGATGACCGGCCTCCCAAATGTCCGCCTTTTGGCCGCGCCAGCCGGCGTTGGCCCGGTGCGCGAATTTTGCTTTGTCCTCTTCTCTCCAAGCGGCGCCGTTGTCGCTCGTAAAAATCAGCAGGGTGTTCGACGTTCCAATCGCCTCCATCACGCGCCCCAGCATCTGGTCCACCATCGCCACGAAATCCGTATACGTCCCGCCGCCGGTCCGCCCTTTTTCATGCGGCATCCATGGTGTATGCGGCGCCGTCAGCGGCAGATACAGGAAGTACGGCTTCTTGTGATCGCGCCGCACGAAAGCCACGGCCTTATCGATCAGCTCCGGCAACACGTTCTCGAGTTTGAAGGAAGGCGCGATCGCACCCTTCCTCCAGAATATGCCGCGCGGAGTGTCGGAACCCGGTGTCTCGGCGGATGCCGCCTCCACCACGCGGTCGTTTTCAAAGTAGAGATACGGGTCGATGTCGAGCGACGCCGGAATCCCGAAAAAGTACTCGAACCCATGATCCAGCGGACTCGGCTGCAAGGGTTTCGAATAGTCCGTCTTTTCGCCGGTGCCCAGACCGAGATGCCATTTTCCGACGCCTCCCGTTGCGTAACCGGCGGACTTCAATAGAGAGGCCGCTGTCAGCCGCCCCGGTTCAATCAGGTTCGGCGAATAGCCCCACAGCACGCCCCGCTTCAACGATGTGCGCCAGCAGTAGCGGCCCGTTAGAATGCCGTACCTAGTCGGCGTGCAAACCGACGACGGCGAGTGCATATCGGTGAACCGCATCCCCTCGCGTGCCAGCCGGTCGGCGTTCGGTGTTGCCACCGCCGACGCCGCGTTGTAGCAGCGCAGGTCACCCCAGCCCAAGTCGTCCGCCAGCACATAGACGATGTTGGGTCGATCCGCTTGGGCTGCCAGCGCCGCTAAAAACGTTCGCCGCGTCATCAGAACGTGAACCTCAAAGACGCCTGCATGCGCCTCGGCCCCCGCGCCCCAATCACTTCGCCGAACCGCGTGTTCACCTGTCGGCCCTGTGCATCGAACCGCGCCGTCGAATCGACGCTGTCGAACTGGGTGTGATTAAACGCGTTGTACATCTCCCAGCGCAATTGCAGGTTCTTCTTTTCGCTCCCGACCGGGAACAGTTTGAAGAACGAAATATCCCAATTGGTCTGGCCCGGCCGGCGGAAAACGTCTTTCGGCGCATTTCCGAAATCGCCGCGCTGTGGCCGCGCGAAAACAGTGTTATCGAAGAACTGGCTGAACGTCCGCTCGCCGCGGGCCCTCTGCGCCTTATCGGTCACTATGATTCGCGCGCCGTCGCCACCGCCGGTGATGTCGAACGCGTCGACCGTGGAGAAGCCTACGCCCGAAGGCAGACCGCTCGCGAACGTCGTAATGCCCGAGACCTGCCAGCCGTCGAAAATCAACCGTCCTGCATT
>VFZO01000128.1 GCA_016871155.1 Acidobacteriota bacterium
GATGGTATTGAACTACGAACGGTCGGCGGAGTTGATCAACTTTGGCGCGTTCCTGGCATTCATGGGTGTCAATGGGGCTGTGATGCGGCAGCGGGAACTGGGATGGATGGCGGGAAAGGTGATGCCCGCGCTGGGGTTTCTGTTCTGCCTTTCGATCTGGCTCAGTCTGTCGCGGCCCGCGATGTTAATGGGAGGGGTCTGGTTCTTGGTGGGACTCGCGTTCCACTTGGTGTAGCGGCGGCGTGGAGAATCGTTCGTATTTGAGGAGTGATGGCTATGCGTTTCGTTTGGATCGCGCTTTTGTGCGTTGTCATGAAGGGAGAGCCGGCCCTGATGCCGAAGCCGGCGAAACTGGAGCGGCTGTCGGGTGAGCAACGCGTGGACGCCTCATTCCGGCTGGCCTTCCAGCGGGCGGCGGCGCCACGACTTGAACGCGGAGCGGCCCGATTCCTGGAACGCTTGACAAGGCAAACGGGCATTCCATTGAAACTGGGCCTGGCGGCGTCGGTGGGCGCGGCGAATCTGATTATCGATTGCGCGCAGACGACGGACGCGCCGCTCACGCTGGGCGAAAACGAATCTTACCGGCTACAGATCAATGTTGAGCAGGCCCGGCTGACGGCCTCGACCATTACGGGCGCATTGCGTGGTCTGCAGACGTATTTGCAGCTTGTGGACGTCGGGGAACGGGGATTCGCCGCGCCGTCGTTGATCATTGAAGATGCACCGCGATTTCCTTGGCGGGGTATAAACGGCGACGTGACAAGCCACTTCATGCCGGTGCCGGTGATCGAGCGGACGCTGGACACCATGGAGGCGGTGAAGTTGAACGTGTTCCACTGGCACCTGACCGACGACCAGGGGTTCCGGGTGGAAAGCAAGGTGTTCCCCAAGCTGCATACCTTGGGCACCGAGGGCGACTACTATACACAGGCCGAGATCCGGCACATTGTCGAGTACGCGCGCGATCGCGGGATCCGCGTGCTGCCGGAGTTCGATATGCCAGGGCACTCGGGAACGTGGCTGATCGGCTATCCGGAGTTGGCGAGCGCTCCCGGTCCGTATTCGATCATTCACACGTTTGGCGTTTATGACCCAGCGCTGGACCCGACAAAGGAGGCGGTGTACACGTTTATCGACCGCCTGATTGGCGAGATGGCGGGGCTGTTCCCGGACGCGTACTTCCACATCGGCGGCGATGAGGTGAACGGGAGGCAGTGGAAGCAGAGCTCCACCATCCAGGCATTTATCAAGCAGCGTGGGCTGAAGGATGAGGCCGGAATGCAGACCTACTTCAACCAACGGGTGTTGCCGATTTTAAAGAAGCATGGAAAGCGGATGATGGGGTGGGACGAGATCCTGCATCAGGATTTGCCGAAGGACATCATGGTGGAGTCGTGGCAGAACCACGAGTCGCTGGCCGTGGCGGCACAGAGGGGGTACAAAGGGCTGCTGTCGTTCGGCTACTACCTGGACCATCTGAAATCCGCTGGAGAATCTTATGTAGTGGACCCCGTGGGCGGTCCGGCGGCGACGCTAACGGCGGAACAGAAGCAGAACATTTTGGGCGGGGAAGCCTGTATGTGGACGGAGTTCATCAGCCCGGAGACGATTGACTCGCGCATGTGGCCGAAGAGTGCGGCTGTGGCGGAGCGGCTTTGGTCGGCGGCCGAGGTGAATGATGTGGCGGATATGTACCGGCGGCTCGACGTGGTGTCGCACCGGCTGACCTTTGCGGGGGCGCGGCATGAGACGAACTACGAGCCGATGCTGCGGCGCATTGCGCCGGCGGCTCCCCTCCAGGCGCTGCGTGCGTTCGCGGACGCATTGGATCCGACAGGAATTGAGCACCGCGAGGTGTTCCAGCGTTATACCCAGGAGACAGAATTAAATCGAATGGCCGACGCGGTGCGGGGTGACAGCGCGGTGGTGCGAACGCTGGAGGCGAATGTGCGAGAGTGGCTGCGAACGCCAACTCCCGAGCGGGAGGCGGCGATTCGGAGGGTACTTGAGGCGTGGCGGGACAACGATGCGCGGCTGACGCCATTTGGCCCCACAAGTTCGCTTCTGCGGGAGTTCCTGCCTTTGTCCAAGGAGCTGGCGCAGCTTGGCGCCGCTGGGCTTGAGGCGATGGACCGGTTGTCGGCGCGCCGAACCGACGCGGCGTGGGCACGGGGGCAGGCGGCTCTACTTGAGCGAAATCGTCACGTTCGGCTGGAAGTGCGGATGGCGGCGGTGCGCCCGGTGCAGCTGTTGGTGGAGGCCGTCAACCGGTGATGGGAGCTGGCGTGTCGGCCGAATTCTACCGGTCCAATGGTATTATCACCACATCTGACTCGAAGCCGCATTGCCTGTCTGCTTTCCGCTCTAGCGATCATCGGGAGCGCCCAGTCCGTTGCTGTCCGGTGGACGTCCATTCCGGCTTCGCAAAGCGGGATCTCCTGGAGGCATGAGAACGGCAAATCGGCCGATCGGCATCTGCCGGAGACCGTGGGCGCCGGGGTGGCAATCTTCGACTACGACGGCGACGGTTGGATGGACATCTTCTTCGTCAACAGCGGTCCCGCCGACTTCTACAAACCGCCCATCGCCCTGCGGCACGCTCTTTATCGCAATAATCACGATGGCACCTTCCGGGACGTGACCGCCCGAGCGGGGCTGACAGGGACTGGCGGGTTTGGAATGGGCGCGGCCGCGGCCGACTACGACGGCGATGGCCATACCGACCTCCTGGTGACGCAATACGGAGAGAACAGGCTTTTTCGGAACAATGGGGATGGCACGTTCGCCGACGTTACCCGGACGGCGGGAATTGCCGGACAGGGCTGGTGGACGTCGGCTGTCTGGTTTGATTATGACCGCGATGGAAAGCTCGATCTGTTCATCGCCAACTATGTCGACTACCGTAAGGACCTGGTCAAGCTCTGTTTTGATATGAATCTCAAGGTCAGCGCCTATTGTGTCCCGCGCATGTTCTCGCCCACCGCCAGCCGGCTGTACCACAACGAGGGAAACGGCACGTTCCAGGACGTGAGCCAGGCAACGGGCATCGCGACCTACGCCGGCAAGGCCTTCGGCGCCGTTGCGACGGATATCAACGGAGATGGCTGGGCTGATCTCTTCGTCGCCAGCGACATGGCTCCGAACGCGCTTTTCTTAAATCACGAAGGCCGGCGATTTGAAGACATCGGGCTTGCCAGCGGCGTAGCTTATAGCGAGGCCGGCGAGCCGCGTTCGGGCATGGGGGTCGATGCCGTGGACTACGACGGCGACGGACGTCAGGACCTGTTCGTCGCCAACATCGATCAGCAGTACTTCGCGCTATACCGAAATCGGGGGGATCTTCAGTTCACCGAGGAGCCGGGGCAAGTCCGGCGGGACACCCGGCTGCTCAGCGGGTGGGGTCTGAAGTTTTTCGATATGGACAACGACGGCGACGCGGATTTGCTGCTTGCCAACGGACACCCTGACGACATGATCGCCCGCCGAATGCCAAGTGTGACGTATGCCGAGCCGCTTCTGCTCTTTGAGAACCGCGAGGGTACATTTATCAATGTCAGCGCCGCGGCTGGGCCCGTCTTTCAACAGAGATGGAACGCTCGCGGTCTCGCGATCGGCGACCTCGATAATGACGGCGACTCCGATGTCGTGATTGGAATCAACGGAGGAGCCCCGCTCGTGCTGCGTAATGAAACGGGGAACCGCCGGAACTGGGTTGGAATCCGCCTGCGCCCTCGGCGCAGTAATCCCGCCGCTGAAGGCGCCGTGATCCAGTGGACAACAGCGCATGGCACGTGGCGCCGGCTGCGGACGGGCGGGGGCAGCTTTCTTTCGTCTCATGATTCACGCGAGTTGCTTGGGTTGGGGCAGGACTCTTCCGCGCGGATCGAGGTGAAGTGGCCGACAGGGCAGGTGACCCGGCAGGATGCGGTGAAGGCGGGGCAGTACGTGGAGATTGCGGAGCCGCTCCCGTGATTTGACACGGCTAGGATCCGAGTGGTATTATGAGCACCTCAGCCTTTCTCGATCTAGGAAAAGGAACATCCATGCCGCAGTCCACTCTCCTTCGAGCCCTTCTGCTCACCGTTCTGGCCTTTAGCACCTGCTGGGCGCAGACCATCACCGGAACCATCATCGGCACCGTTGCCGATGCCAGCGGCGGCGCCATCGCCAACGCATCCGTAACGCTTCGCAGTGAGACTACCGCCGATTCGCGTTCGCTCAAGACGAACGAAACGGGCGATTTCGTTTTTAACGCTGTACCTCCCGGCGCGTATTCCCTTCAAATCGAGCAGTCCGGGTTCAAGACGTTGGAGCGTTCAGGACTTGTGCTGACCGCGACGCAACGCCTTTCGACCGGCGTGCTGCAGCTGACAATCGGCGCGGTATCGGAACGCGTGACGGTCGAGGCGGTGGGAGCGGTGGTCCAGACCGCTGCCTCGGGAAACTCGGCGGAGTTAAGCGGCAAACAGTTGAACCTCTTGATGACGCGCGGACGCGACGTCATTTCGCTGCTGCGCGTGCTTCCCGGCGTCTCCGGCGGTACGGATGAGAACGCACTCGGCGGTACGTTCGGCACGAACACGCCGAACATCGGCGGCCAGCGCATCGGCATGAACACGATGTCCTCGGATGGACAGTCCGGCAACGACGCGGACGGCGTCGGCGGATTTAACGGCATGACCAGTCTCGACGCCATCGCCGAGGTGAAGGTGCTGCTCAACAACTACCAGGCTGAGTATGGCCGGAACGCGGGCGCCTCGATCAACCTTGTCACCAAGTCCGGCTCGCGCGACTTCCATGGCAGCCTCTATTGGTTCCTGCGCAACGAGAAACTGAACGCCAACGATTTCTTCAATAATCGAAACAGCCAAGCCCGTCCGCGCTATCGCTACAACACTTTCGGCGGCACGATCGGCGGTCCGATCTACATCCCTGGGAAGTTCAACAAGAACCGCGACAAGCTCTTTTTCTTCTACTCCCGTGAGAACTGGGAGATTAGCGATCCCCGCAACCCCCGGCGCGTGACGATGCCGAGCGCCCTGGAGCGCCAGGGCAACTTCTCGCAAACTCTGGACGTCAGCGGCCGGCTGATTCCGGTCACCGATCCGAGCAACGGCCAGGCCTTCCCTGGCAACGTCATTCCCGCCAACCGGCAGAACGCCAATGGCCGCGCTATTCTGAACCTCTTCCCGATGCCTAATTTCCTGGATCGCTCGCTGTCGGGAGGCAACTACAACTATCAATTCCAGGAGATCACCAACCACCCGAAGAAGTTGAACACTTTGAAAGGCGACTACAATCAGACCGCCAACGACCGCATTTCCGCACGCTACACCGGCTGGTGGGCGGACCGCCGCGGCTACGAGGGACTGTCCGCATTCAACTCAAACTGGGATCAGTTCTTTTCTCACTACCTGTTCAAGACCGATCAGGTACAGACCAGCTACACCAAGGTGATTCGTTCGAACATTGTTAATGAAGCGCAGTTTGGATACCGCAAGCTAGGCGAAATCGGCGCGGCCACGTCCGCGAACTTCTTCGACAAGGTGGACCGGACCAAAGTCGGGCTCAATTCGTTGGGCCAGCTCTTCGCGGCGGGAAATCCCCTCAACATCATTCCTCAAGCCAGCTTTGGCGGCGTGCCGTCGGCGGCAAATATTTCCTATGACGGCCGGTTGCCGATCGACGCCGAGGACTGGCGCTACAACTACAGCAACAATCTGAGTTGGATCCGCGGCGAGCACTCTCTGAAATTCGGAATCTACGGCGAGCACCAGATGAACAGCGAAGGCCCGCGCTCGAACTTCGGCGGCAACTTCGCCTTTGGGCGCAATGTGAACAACCCGCTCGACTCCAATTACGCGTACTCGAACGCGGTGCTCGGCAACTTCGAATCCTACAGCGAAAGCACCACTCGCACCACCGGGCTGGCCCGGCAGTCGATCTTCGAGTGGTATGTGCAGGATTCGTGGAAAGCAACGCGGCGATTGACCATCGACCTGGGGCTCCGCGCGACTTGGTTCACGCCGTGGCGGGTGTCCGACGGCAAGGCGGCGGCACTCGCGCTCGAACGTTATGACCGTGGCAAGGCCCCGGCGTTCATTCAGCCCGTACTCGTCAATGGCGCGCGTGTCGGCAGGAATCCGCTGACGGGCCAGCAGACGCCGGCCGTGATGATCGGAGCATTCGCACCCAACTCCGGCGAACCGGCCAACGGGATGGTCGTAGCCGGTACCGGCAATCTGCCGAGCGGCTTTGCCAATCGCGGATGGGAAATGGGACCGCGATTCGGATTCGCCTATGACGTTTTCGGCAACGGAAAGACTGCGATTCGCGGCGGCATCGGTGTGAGCAAGCAGGCCGTGCCCAGCGCCGGATCTTATCTGTGGACCACCCGAACTAATCCTCCCGTGCAGTTCAATCCCCAGATCTTTTACGGCACGCTCGACACATTCAAGTCGGCGGCGGGAACGTTGTTCCCCAGTTCGGTGAGCGCGCTCGAACGCGATCCCAAAGCGGGTACCGTTACGAACTACTCGCTGGCGGTGCAACACGAAGTCGCCCGCGGGACGATTCTCGATGTCTCCTATGTCGGCAACCGGTCGCAGCACCTGCAGCAGACTCGTGACTTGAACACACTGCCTTACGGCACGCGTTTTGCGGCTTCCTCGGCGGATCCTTCCGCGCCCGGCCGCCCGTTGCCTAACAACTTCCTCCGGCCGTTTCCAGGCTTCGGCGGTTTAACTTACATCGAGAACTCCGGATACGGCAATTACAACGCGCTGCAAACGCAGCTCAACCGCCGCTTGTCCACCGGTATCCAGTTCGGTATCGCCTACACCTGGTCGAAAGCGATGGACTTGACCAGCGGCGATAATGGCCTCCTGCCGATGTTCCGGCCGTATCGCATCTGGAACTATGGGAAGTCGGGTTATGACCAGACGCACGTCTTCGTCCTGAACTATCTCTGGGATCTCCCCAACGCCGGCAAGAAAATGGGCAACCGGGCGATGGCATTCGTTACGGACAACTGGCAGCTGTCGGCTATCGTCAGCATGACAAGCGGCACGCCTCGCGGCGTAGGATACTCGACCGTCGATGGCGTCGACATCACTGGCGGCGGCGACGGAGATCGCATCAACGTAACGGGTAAGGCGAATTTGCCCAAGAGCGAGCAAACCTTCGATCGATTCTTCAACACTTCGGTGTTCGCACGGCCTGCGCGCGGCGACTTCGGCAACGCTCCCAAGGATATCTTCCGCGGACCCGGCATCAACAACTGGGATATTTCGCTGTTCAAGAGATTCCCGCTGAAGAACGAAGCCCGCTACTTCCAGTTCCGCTGGGAGTTCTACAACGCCTTCAACCACACCCAGTTCAACGGCGTGGACGCCGGCGCCCGGTTCGACTTGCAGGGTAATCAGGTCAATCAGCAGTTTGGCCGCTTCACATCCACGCGTTCACCGCGTATCATGCAAGGTGCGTTGGCATTCTATTTCTGATCGAAAGCGCGAGCCCCTTACCAATGGCATGACCTCACTGTTGCTGTGGGCAAGCTTCGTTCCGATTTTGGCGCTGGCTAGCCAGACAGGGGAGGACTCCGTTCGAGCCGGTATCGAACGGCAGCAACAAGGGGATCTGCAAGGGGCGGCCGTCATCTATCAGGAGGTTCTCGGCAGGAATTCGCAATTCGTGAAGGCGCGGCACCTGCTCGCCATCTGTAAACTTCAGTTGGGTCAAACCGACGAAGGTATTCGTGAATTGGAGATTGTCCGCAAGCAGGATCCGGCCAATCGCTCGGCCCTCTACACCCTACTCTCCACCTATGTGGCGGTGAGCCTCCTGGACGAAGCGCAAAAACTGGTCGAGCGGGATTTGCGGGGCGATAGAAGCGCGGAGGCTCATTTCATGCGCGGATCGTATTTCATGGCTCGCGCCCAGTACAAGGAAGCGGTGACGCAGTTGGAAACCGCATTGCGTCTGAAGCCGCGGTTGCCAGGCCTCCGAAGCACGCTGGGAGTGACTCTCTGCTTGGCGAACCGCCTGGATGACGCGATCCCGCAACTTGAAGCGGCACTGCGCGAGAACGCGATGGACGGCAACGCCGCGGCGTTTCTCGGTTGGGTCTATAAAGAGCGCGACCGCGGGGCCGAGGCGGCGCCGCTGCTGGAGCGCACCGTGCAGACCCGCCCCGATGATGTAGGCGCGCTGTTTCTTCTTGCCCAGCTCCGGATGGCGCGGGGCAATGTTCAGGAAGCCGTGGAGATGCTGGAGCGGGTCGCCGGCGCGCAGCCCGAGCACCGGGGAGCGCACGTCTTGTTGGCCCGGCTCTACGATCAACTGAAGTCACCCGAAAAAGCCGCGCGAGAACGCGAAATCGTCGCGCGCTTGAATGCGGCGCTACAGTCAAAGGAGCCTAGCGCGCGTTGATGATTCCCATACGCTTCCTACTTCTCACCTCCACCACGTTCGGATCCGTTGCAGGTAGCGAGGATTGTGTGCCGCCCGAGGAGGGGAAATGAGCGTTACTGTGCCGACAGTTCTGACCATCCTATTCGCCGCGGCGTGTTTTGCCGAAAACTGGCCGCGGTTTCGGGGCCCGAACGGGCAGGGTGGTTCCGCCGAGCAAAACGTGCCGCTGCAATGGAGCGCGACCGAAAACATCGCTTGGCGAGCGGAGGTTCCGGGCGTGGGGTGGTCGTCACCCATCGTCTGGGGCAATCATGTATTCGTGACGACGGCCACCGAGGGCGGGGAAAGCGGCCGCGTGCTGGCCTTCGATCGCCGTAGCGGGCGCCTGTTGTGGAATCGCGAGGCCGTCCGCCAGAAGCCGGGGCACAAGGAAAAACGCAACAGCTATGCCTCGCCGACTCCTGCCACCGATGGAAAGAACGTGTATGTCTGCTCCGGTGACGGAACGCTGGCCGCGCTGGACTTCTCCGGCCGGATCGTGTGGACCAATCGCGACTATCCCTTCTACGGCCAGCACGGAATCGCAACGTCAATCGTCCTCCACGAGGGCTTGCTGATCATGGCGCGTGACGGAAGTAGTCAGGGAGCGGATAAGAAACTCGGCTGGCAGACCCCGTGGGACGGTGGGTTCGTCTTTGCCCTGGAGGCCGCAACAGGCAAGCAACGGTGGAAGACAGGCCGCGGCGCCTCGCGCATTTCTCATGGCACGCCCGCGATCTGGAACGCCCCGGCCGGCGGTTGGCAGGTGATCAGCGAGGCCGGCGATGTTCTCCAGGGATTTGACGGGAAAACCGGCGAGCGGCTTTGGACGAGCGAAGTTATCGGAGAAGGGAAGGTGCCGTCCGTAACGGTCGGCGATGGCGTGGCGTTCACCGCGGGCGGTTGGGGAGGCAAGGAGTCCATCAAGGCATTCCGCCTTGGCGCCGGCCGAGGCGATCGCAAGGAGTTGGACCTGATCTGGGAGCAGCGCCGCGGCATGCCGAAGGTGCCGTCGCTGCTTTATTCGAAGTCCTTCCTTTTCGCGATTACCGATGCGGGCATTGCCACTTGTCTGAACGTATCCGACGGAAGTATCGTCTGGCAGCAACGGCTGGAGGGAGCCTACTCCGCCTCGCCCGTTGCGGCCGAAGGACGCGTCTATTTTTTGTCCGATGACGGCACTACCACTGTGGTCGAGGCCGCTAGCGAATTCCGCATACTGGCGCGCAATGCGATCGGAGAGCCGGTGCAAGCCTCGCCGGCGATCTCCGGGAGCCATCTCTTTCTTCGCACGGACAAGCATTTGATCGCAATCGGAATGAAAAGGAGCACTACGAAATGAAGCCTACATTGACGCGCCGCGGACTCTTGGGTTCCGGCCTTGGAGCGGCGGCTGCGATGGCGTTGCCGGCGCAGCAGCGTGACTGGAGCGGGCAAAACCCCGTGCGGTATCCCGAGCCGGACGTCATCGCGCTCGACAAACGAGTCAATAAATACAAGATCGGTAACACCCCGATCCGCCGCTTGCATACGGGAATGTTCTGGCCCGAGGGTCCGGCCTGGAACGGAATGGGGCGCTATCTGGTGTGGAGCGATATCCCCAGTGACGTGCAGTGGTGCTGGCTGGATGAAGATGGCCACGTCAGCATCATGCGAAACCCCGCCGGGTACAGCAACGGCAACACCTTCGACTATCAGGGCCGCCAACTATCCGCCGAACATGGCAATCGCCGCGTGGTGCGGTACGAGCATACTGCGAGCCGCGGTCGGAGTGATGAACAAGTCCCGGCTTGACAATGCGCCGCGACAACGCCATGCGCAGCGCGGCCAACGTCAGCGAGTCCTCCAGTGTCCGGTCCAGCGCCCATCCGATCACGCGGCGCGAAAAGGCGTCCAGTACAACGGCCAGGAAAACGAACTCTTCGCGTAACCGGATATAGGTGATATCGGCAACCCAAAGCTGATCCATGGACGTTAACATCATGTCCCGCGCCAAGTTCGGATAGATCCCGCGGCCGTGGTTGGAGTCGGTGGTGACAACGAATTTTCTGCGCCGCACGCAGAGCAGATTGTCTTCGCGCATGAGCCGGTGAACCTTCTTGTGGTTGACCGCCCATCCACGGCGACGCAGTTCGGCGGTGATCCGGCGGCGACCGTATGCGGGCATCTCCAGCGCGATGCGTTGCATCGCGTCGCGCAACTCCATGTCGTTGTTGGCGCTTTCCACGGGAGCTGCCGTTGTGAAGCGATGGAAGCTGGACCGGGAGACCCGGCCCAGTTCCAGCATTCGCAAAATCGTCAGTCCTCGATCGGCCTTCACTTCTTCCTCGACTTTCTGGAAGACGGCGGATTTCCAGTCAACGCCTGCAGCATCCGCTGTTCCTCGATGCGCTGCAAGCACCCCTTCAAAAAATCGATCTCCAGCGCCTGCTGGCCGATCTTACGTTCCAGCTCGGCGATGCGGCCTTCGCTCCAGCGTTGCTTTCCATTGCCTGGAAACGCATTGCCTGGCCCCTCGCGAAACTCACGCCGCCAGCGATGCAAAACGTTGGGGCTGACCTCCAACGCACGCGCCGCCTCGGTGATCGTGACTCCTTGTTCCAGCCGCCGCACCGCGGCCAGCTTGAACTCCTTGGTGAACATTCTGCGGGATATTCCCATGACTCAATTCTCCGTTCGATGGATTTTGAGTCTTAACTGGTTGTCTCAGTTTTGGGGGCCACTCCAGTCGGGTGCTATACCGCACGCGGCCAAGGCATCTACGTCTACGATGTGAATCCCAGCACCGGTGCGCTGTCGCCCGTGCGCATCGTTGGAAGTCCAACTACGACTCCCAACCTGTCATTCCTGGCTCTCTCTCCGAATGGGAAAAATCTCTATTGCTGCAACGAAATCGGAAATTTCGGCAGAGCGCAGAGCGGCAGTGTGACGGCCTTTGCCACCGACTATGCGACGGGCAACTTGACGATGCTGAATTCGCAACCGACGCAGGGCCGTAATCCGGCGCACTTGAGCGTTGACGCGACCGGGCGTTTCGTTATCGCCCCAATTACTCGGGCACCACAACGGCAACCAATCACGTTGCTCTGCTGCCGGTGGGCGACGATGGGCGGTTGGAGGCGGCGTCGCAGATCGTGACTCACACGGGCGAACTTGGCCCGAACCGGGCGCGTCAGGAAGCTCCGCACGCCCACATGGCGATGCCCGATGCCACGGGACGATTTGTCCTTGTAAACGACCTTTCGCTGGACCGCACGTTCGTGTATCGATTAGACCGCGCGGAGCGGCAACTGTACGCTACCTCGGCGCCCGGCGTGGCGCAACCTGGAGATGGACCGCGGCATTTGGCGTTCCACCCGAATGGGCGTTTCCTGTACGTTATCAACGAACTCTCCAACACGGTCGCAGCCTGGACCTGGGACGCCGAGACCGGAGGGATGCAGCGCATCCAAACCATCTCCACCCTTCCCGACTGGTATCGCGGTATTAACACGACGGCGCAGATTCTTGTTTCAGCGGATGGCCGATTTGTCTACGCTTCCAACCGCGGCCACGATTCAATTGCCGTCTTCCGGTGCGATGCGCAGACCGGCCGGTTGACCGAGGTTTCGCGCCACTGGACGTTAGGCGAAACACCGCGCAACTTCAACATCGACCCTAGCGGCCGGTTCATGTACGTGGCTCACCAAAACACGGACAATCTCGTTGTCTTCAAAATTGACAGCGCCACCGGTATGTTGGAATTTACCGGCCATACCTTTCTTTCCCCTGGCCAACCGGTCTGCATCGTCTTTCACAGCGAGCCGTTGGCCGGCAACTCCGCCACCGGCAACGTCACCTTCGCCGCCACACAAAACCCGGTCATTCCAGGCTCAAACGGCGCGGCTCAGGTCACGCTGGGATGGAACGCGCCAGGAGCGGAAGAGGTCGAGCTGCGCATCGGCGCACCGAACGGCGTCAACATGGGCCGCGACGCATCGTGGGGAACCGCGACGACCGGCCAATGGGTCACCGACGGAATGACTTTCTTCCTTCAGGATGTCTCTGGAGGAAAACCGCTGACTGCGGCCAACACACTGGCAACGGTCCGCGTGCATCATCGCAAATAGGAGATTCATGAAACGAAGAACCGTATTCGAAAAGCTACTTGCCGCCGCCGCGGCCGCCGCCCCTCTCGCGGCGGCCGCGGCAGGGCCCGGCCCCATTCATCTGCACACCGACGTGCACGTGAAGGCAGGCGAGGAGAAGCAGTTGATCGAGGACTTTCACAAACTGTTCCTCCCGCGCATCAGCAAGGCGCCGGGTTTTATCGACGCGAAGCTGGTGAAGTTCGTCAAGGCCAACATTGGCAAGGCGCATCCGCACCACAACTACCGCTTGATTCAAGTGTTCCAGAGCGAAGCGCTTCGTGAAGCGTGGACGACGGCCGATGGCCACAAAGTCGCCTGGCACACCGCGATCGAGTCACACCTGAAAACGCCCTTCGACGCATTTCTCTTCGAGGTTGTCGCCGAACACAAAAAACGACGCGCTAATTCGCCGCGCTAGCGGACGGCCCCAGGAGGGCCATAGCCCTTGCTGGCGTCGTCCAGAACAAGAACCCAATCGAGCATCTCGCCGGCGTCGGGCGGGATGAGCTCGCGCTCGCCGCGGCTGTCGAATTCGCCCGCGCGCGATGCCTGTCCGTTGCGCGGATTGAACCACCAAGCCGTGACTTTGGATCCGGAGATTTTATCCATCTGCACGCGGAACGACCGGCCAACGGGAGCGTAGACCATCGCGTAAGAGCCGTTTGCGTCGCGACAGGCGCTGAAGTGATAGCGTCCTGTTCCCGGCATGGCGGTCAGCACGCGTCCGTTGACGATCACCGAATCGTCGGGAACCCGCGACAGCATGGGCCGCGACTCGATGAGCCGCCGGCCGAACTTCATCTGCAGTGCGCCGGGCTGCTCGATGGCTTCCCGCCATGACATCAGAGGATTGTTGATTGGCTTGCGGTCCGGCGTCCACATTTGCCAGACCGAGTGATGTCCATAGGTGTGGCCGAACGCGCCCGCGAACAGATTCCAGTACATCGGACGCCGTATGTCGGCGGCGATGGAATGCCCGAGTTCCGCGGCGTTGTAGGAGACCGGATGATCTTCGTACACCGGCTCGCCATCGAGAACGGGCTTCACGGGTTGCCGGTTGTAGTCTTCGATGGTCTTGTCGTAACGCCCAGTAAATTCGATCGTGTGACCGTTTTGCCGCATGTTGAATGCGAGCCATTCGTCATTGTGAAAATACTGGGCCGAACCCGAACCGCCCGACGGGTGAAAGGTCATCAGGTGGACTCCGCCGTCGCCTCTGCGCAACCCGCGCGCCGTGGCACGCATGATGTCGACGTGCTTTGCGTTTTCAACGGGCCTGTCGCCGCCGAGAATCCAGATGATCTTCGCGTCCTTGTAACGCTTTCCCAGCCACTCTCCGAACGACTCCGCGTTGGCTGAAGTGAATATTTCCGGACCGGCGCCCCATTTCTTGTTCCACTTGTCGCCCCAGGTCGGCAAGAAACCGATGTAGAGGCCCAGGCTGTTCGCTTTCTTGACGACGAAGTCGACGTGCTCCCAGTACGCCGGATCTGGCTGCAGCGGATCGTTGTTCTTCAGCGGCCGGTGGCCGTAGGGATTGGGGTCGTTCAATCCATCCAACTCCGCCAGCGCAACGGCCTGTATCACGGTGTAGCCATGGCGCGCGCGGTGCTCCAGATAGTGAGTTGCTTCCTCGCGATTCAAGCGATGAAACAGCTCCCAGGCCGTGTCGCCGAGGTAGAAGAACGGCGTGCCATCGGCTTTAACCAGGAACCGGCGGTTGTCGCTGACACGCAGGTTGGGTTGAGCGAGTAGCGGGACCGCAAGGAGAAGTGTAATTAGGTGTTTCATGAGTCGATACAGGCAATGGCGCAGGCGTCGAGGGTCAATTGAACCGTTCCATTTCTTGGCCGCAACAAGGCGGTGCCGCCGGCTAGTATCGCGCGGCGGGTAACAGGGGCGGGCGCTCCACCAGACGCTCCACCGGGCGCGACGGGGGTGGCTCGCGGTGTGCGGAACGATTCCGGATCCGTCATCGCGGCTTCCGCATTCGGTGCGTGTAGCAGGCGTACCTTGGCGTCCGCGCTGACGAGCGTCGACGGCAGTTCCACCATTCGTGATTCGTCCGAGAGATTGGCCAGCAGGATTCGCTGTTTGCCTCCGGCGCGCAGAATCAGCGACTCCACTTCCAGCGGCTGACTCGATACCGATGGCTGCACCTGTCCGCCGCGCATTTCGCCGACGTCGGCCAGCAGATGCCAGATCGGGAACACCGACCCTGGTATCGATCGGAATAGCTGCGGCGAGGGCGATCCGCCTTCGGTCTCCATCACGCCCTTCCAGCCCGCCGATTCGAAGTAAGTCACGCCGGCCGCGCCCGATTCGGCGAGATACTTCACGCTCGCCAACGTCCATGCGGCGCCGAACAGAGACATCTGCCTGGCGTCGACCTTCCCGGGCAGCGTTCCCGGCGCCGGAGGCGGCTCAGGGCCCGTGGCGACGGCGTTGAACTGTTGGCGGAATGTTACTGGCGAAACGAACAAGGGCGTGGCGCCGAGAAACGCCTTCGCGCTCAGAATCACATCGCGCTGCGCCGCGCAATTCTCGGCAAGCGATGCGTTGTCGAACGCGTGGACCTGCGGATTGATCGGGAACGCAACGCCGTCGAACGCTCCAATGGTTGGACGGCCGCGATTAATCTCCGTGAAATTCGCGCGTGTCGCGCCGATCACCGGCGCACCACCGAGGATCGACTTGGCCATCCGTCCGATTGCGGCGGTGGTGACGATCTCTTTTTCCTCGCAGACGATCCATCGCTTGACGTTCCACTTCCGCTCGCGAGCCAGAGCGGCGGCCTGGCGCAGTTGCTGTTCGCCGCGCGCTCCCAGCAGCAACATCACTTCGAGCGGCAATCCCAAGGCGGCTACTTCCGGGGAGTTCCAGGTGCTCTCTTCGACGCGCAAATACGAGAGGCCGAGCGCGCGCAGACGGTCCAGTTGCTTTGCCGAGAGCTTCGCGTCCGCCGCCGACGCCGCGATGCCGATTTGCGGCAACGGCGCCGGTTGCCCCGCCGGCTGCACGGTGATCGCCGGCTTGGTGGCCGAGCGGGCCGCTACGCGCGGAGGAGCGCCGATGAGACTGAGAACGATTTTCTGCTTGACGGATGTACCTGCCGGGACATCAACCGGGAAGGGAAGCGACAGGGGAGTGCCGTAGGTTTTGAAGTTGCCGTCGGTCCAGTTGCGATGGTCTTCCATCTCGAAGGTCTCGCCTTCGAAACGGACCTCGAACTGGCAGCCGGGCGCGGCTTCATGGCGGATCGCTTTGATATCGAGAAACGGTTGATGCGGTGCGATGGCGGCCGGCACGTTGCCCTTTGTCCAGCCCCCTTTGGCGGTTTCCACCTCACACGGCCGGCCAGCAAATCCGGCCAGCGGATGATGCACGCAGAAACCGATGCGGTTGCGCTTAAACGATGTCACGGCGACGCCGTCGAAGCTGAACTTGATGCGGCCGTCCGGAGCGCCAGTAAGGAGTGCTTGCCAGCGAAAGTGAATTGCGCCGCTGACATGGTCGGACTGATAGGAGACGCGGAAACGGTCGCGGCGCGAGTCGATCTTCAGATTCGACAGCTTCGCCGGCACAGTGCCCCAATTGTGGTCGCGCACGGCGGCGTACACACGCCGCAGCAACTCCTTTTCGCCCAGTCGAATGTAGCGCAGATCGCCGTTCTGGAATACGAGTTGCAGCGGGCCGGCTTGTAGTTCGGTGCGCGGCGCCTGACCGCTTTCGGCGCCGGATAAAAGTACGTTTCTGGAGAGCATGTAACGATTCCTCGGTTTACTCGGCTGGCGCGCTACGATGTTGCATCGCGTCTTCCAGGATTTTGTATCGTTCGCTGGACCGCATCAGGTGTTCCATCATCGCCTTCTCGGCCTCGGCCACGTCGTGAGCGGCAATGGCCTTGACGAGTTGCTCGTGTTCGGAAACGGTGATGAGTTCGCCTCCGGGCATCCTGAGCAGTTCGCGGCGGAAATGAAACAGCCAGTCGAGCATGGCCTGGCTCAGCATGGTGCAGACGCTGTTCCCGCTGATGGCTGCGATTGCATTGTGGAACGCCATGTCATTCTTTACAAACTCACTGGCGTTTGTTGAGCGGCGCTGGCGTTCGAGACACTCTTCGAGACTTTGGATGTCTCCCGGAGTCGCTTTACCCGCCGCGGTCTTGGCCATGCCAACCTCGAAAAGAAGCCGCGCCTCCTTCAAGTGCGCCAGCGTTGCGGGCGAAGTCTGGAGCAGATGGACCATGGTCTCGCCGATGCGGTCCATCATGGTGTGGGTGTTCGGGACTGCAACCCGCGCCCGCTCGCCGTGAGTGATCTCAATCAGACCGGCGGCGTGGAGCGACTGCAAGGCTTCGCGGACAGCCGGACGTCCCACGCCATAGTTTTCCATCAGCGCTCGCTCGGAAGGCAAGCGATCACCGGGGTGGAGGTCTCCGCTGCGAATCTGCGCCATGAGACGGTCCCGCACCTCGTCGGCGAGCTTTCGGCGGATAATAGGCTGTGTGCTCATGAACTTAATCTTACTCGAACCGAGTC
>VFZO01000129.1 GCA_016871155.1 Acidobacteriota bacterium
CGCCGCGGCGTCGTCGACTTTGTCGCAGCCTTGCAGGCTGAGGCGGCGAAGTTTCTTCAACACCTTCATCTTTTCGATCCAGCGCGGTGTGACGCTAATCGTGCTGACCGTCGCGAAGCGCGCGCCCTCCACGCCCACGCCGAGTGTTGTGCAGCCCATCCGCAAGTGCTGAAGTTGGCTCAGCGTCAGGACCGCCTCCAAACCCACCTCCGACATCGTGATTGTCCATACGTTCGAATCCGTGCCCTGGCGGCCCATCAAGTCCAGGTAGGTCAGGCTTGGCATTTGGCGCAGCGCTTGCAGGCCGGCGTCGCCCAACTCGTTACCGCCGATGGAAAGCGCTTTGAGATTAGGAAGCGTCGTCAGGCGCTCCAGGCCAACATCGGTAATGACGCCGGACCCGATATCGACTGTCTCCAACGCCGCGATTCCGGAGATGTGCTCCAGGCTTGTGTCGCTGGCTTTTGTGCCGTGCAGGACTACGTGCTTGAGCTTCTTCCAGTTCTTAATCGCGGCCACGCCTTCGTCGGTCACGTATTCGGCGAAGCGGAGATTCAGGTTGGTCACATTCGGCAAACCCTTCAACTCCTGCATGCCCTGGTCGGTCACGCGTGTCAGCGACAGGTCGATGGATTCAAGCGCCGGAATCTGGTTGAGCTTGCGCAGATCCGAATCCGTCACCCACGACGCGCGGAAGTTCACTCCGGCGATCTGGCCCGCGGCATTCCGCTGGACCGTGCCGCCCGCAGCCTCGATCCATGCCGCATCGCTACCGCTTTCGGCGGCGTTCGCGATGGCGGCCATTACAAGAAACAGATACTTCATTTAGCGGGTCCTCCTGCCGGGCAACGCCGAGTCCCGATCGAAAACGATTTGCGTGCCGGCGAGCGCGGCCTTCAGCGTGTTGTGGCCATTCTCGGTGATAAGCGTGTGATAGAGATTCAGCTTTTTCAAGCTGCGCATCTCCTTTAGCGCCTCCACGCTCTTGTCGGTGACGTTGGTATTGTCGATGCTCAGGTCCTCAACCGAAGGCAGTTGGGCGAGCGCGGCGAGCCCCTTATCGTCGACAGAGGTATAGTCCAAAGTCACCGACTTCAGGTTTTTCAAAGTCGCCAGCACTGCCGCGCCCGCGTTGCCGGCAGTCGTGCGGAACATCGAGATCTTTTCGAGCTTGGTCAGCGGTTGCAGCGCGGCCAGACCCTTGTCGGTAAAGCGCGCCTGATTCAGGTTGATCTCGCGGAGGTTCGCGAACCTGGCGATCAACGGCAGCGACTCATTTCCGATATCCGTTCCGGCCACATGCAGCACCTCGAGCTTTTCGAGAGGCAGCAGATGCTTTGTCCCGGCGTCGGTGATTTCGGTATAGCTGAGCCGAAGCGACTTCAGGCCGGTCAGCTTTCCGACGGCTTCGAGTGCGCGATCCTCAATGCGAGCGCCGCCCAAGTCGAGCTCAATTAGACGAGTCAAAGGCGCCAGCTTGTCGAGGCCGGGCCCTTCCACCAGCGTGCCAGCCAAGCGGAGCACTTCGAGCGTCTTGAGCTTCGCGAGGTTTTCGATCGCCGCATCGGAGACTGTCGTATTGCTGAGGTCGAGCTGGCGAAGTGCAGGCAGACCAGTCAACGCGCCGGCCCCGAGGTCCCCGATCTGCGTGGCTTGCAGGTCCAGCGATTCCAGGCGGGACAGCTTGCCGAGAAATTCGAGCTGACTATCGCTGACGGGAGTCTCGGAAAGCTTGACGGACTGGATGTGGCCATCCTTCGATTCCACGGTTCCGCCCAGCGCACGGATCCAGTCCGCGACGGCCGTCTCGGTCCCATCAGACGGACGGGCGGCTCCGTTGTTGCGGGACCGGATGGCGGCGGCGCCCACGTACTGCACCTTGGCGTTCGGCAGCGCGGCGCGGAGCGACTCGACGCCGTTGGCGGTGACGCGGCTGTAGCGAACGTCCACGCTGGCGAGGTGTTTGAGCGCTCGAAGCCGGTCGATGCCGGCATTGGTGACCTTGGTACGGTAGAGGTCCAGCGATTCGAGTAATTGCATTCCAGCGAAGACTTCCATACTGGCGTCGGTCGCTTGGGCGCCGCGGATAGAGAGGCGCTTGAGCGACTTCAGATTCGTCAGGTGCGCCAGACCCGCGTCGGAGAAGCGAACGCCGGAAAGATCCAACTCCTCCAATTCGGTGAGGCCGGCCAAGTGGGCCAGACCGCCATCGGTTAACATGCTGTCGCGCAGCAGCAGCCGCTTGAGTCCTTTGAGGTTTGCCACGCTGGCCAAGCCGCCATCGGTGATGCCAGTATTGTTGAGATCCAGGCTGCGCATCGCTTGAAAGCTCGACAGATCGACTTTCGGCAAGCGGCATTGCGAGCAGCGAAATTCGCGAAGACTCGTGAGCCCCTTCAATGCGGCGATGCCTTCGTCGCGCACATTGATGGTGGTGTGGAAGTGCCAGCCGATGTATAGGCGCTCCAGCGTTTTCAGACTTGCCAGTTCCTTGAAGACGCCGTTCGCGTTCTCATTGCCGGCGCCGGGATTCCAGACCGGGCCCGGTAGAAAAAGGTCCCGCAGATACTTGAGTCCGGCGAGTTTGGCGAGATCCATGGCAGGCAGCACGGAGCCGGTGAGATCAACTCCCACGACCTTGAAGTCGCCGGGCGGCAGTTCAGCGACGTTGCCGATTTGGCGAGGCTGGCCGTCGAGCGTAACGAGACCCTCCCAACGGATGACCCATTCGGCGATTTCGCGTTCACTCGCCCACGAAGCGGCCGCCAGCAGGAGCGGCAATACTTTTTTCATTGCCGGCTATGCCACGATGTCGCCGATGCGCTTGGTGGCCGTCGGGAATTTGCCGATGCCGGCGCCGACGATGCTGTCCGCCACGGTGAGATAGACATCACCCACCGTGCCGGTGACGCGGGTGTGGCGGCCCTTGGCGATCTTGCCGGCGCCGCCGGCGACCAGCATGGCCAGGCCGCTGTTCTTGTGCGGATTCGCTTCGGCGTGTTCGTGGACGAAGACCAGCGTGGTTCGATCGAAGACCGTCCCGTCGCCTTCCGGCGTCGCCTTCAGTTTCGCGATTAGGTAGGCGAACTCTTCCACCTTCCAGCGGCAGATGTCGCGGAGCACTTTTTGGCCTTCGGCTCCATCGGCGCCAGCCACTTTGCCTTCGGCGTGGGTATAGTCGTGGTGGCGGCCCGCCGTGTACCCAAGCCACGGGAACCGGGTGATGCTTTGACACTTGGTGAGCATGTAGGACGCGACGCGGGTTTGGCGCGTCGCGAGGGCCTGGACCAGCAGGTCGCTTTGCAACTTGGCGATGCGCGGCCAATCCTTCATGTCGCCGTCGAAATCGGGCGCGGCAACAGAGCGGTATTCCTCGGGCAGCGCGGCAATGGCGCGCTCCAGATCGCGAATGCCGGAGAGGTGCTCGTCGAGCTTGTTCTGATCGTCGGACGGAAGGTTCTTCTTCAGATTCGCGGCGTCCTTTCGAACGGCGTCGAGAATGGAACGCTTGCGATTCACCCAGCCCTCTTCGCGTTCGCCGAAAAGCCGGTCAAACAGGCGGTGCGGAATCATTTCCGGCGGCAAGGCGCGTTCGTAGCCGGACCAGCTCATGTTGCGCTGCATGCTTTCGCCGAAGGACTCCTGGGCGACTCCAATCTGGAGCGAGCGGAAGCGCGAATCGCCACCGATTTTTCCGGCAATCACCTGATCGATCGAAGGGCCCGCGGGACCGCGGCCCGTGAAGAAGGTACCGGTCATCAGGCCGCTCATCGAATTGGTGTGGCCGTTGCCCTGGCCGGTTGCGGCGGCATTGTCGACGCCGGAGAGAACATGGACGTCGCGCCGGTAGGCGGCCAATGGCGCCAAGCAGGGCGTCATGCGGTAATCGGCGCCCTCTTCGGCCGGGATCCACCAGCGCTCCGGAATACCGTTTCCGTTGAACCAGAGTACGAAACGGGACTCGACCGGCTTGGCTTCGGCCGCGTAGGCGGTTCCGTGCGAGTTGAACATCGACACGAGCGGGGGCAGGCCGACAAGGATGGGGCCTCCGGCCGCGGACAGGCCTTTCAGCATCGTGCGGCGGGACGTTCTAACGCGCTTGGTGATTACGGACGACATGTTGATTTCCCTCTGCGGTTTCGCGGGCGAGCATGAGCGACAGAATCAGCTCTTTGAATTTGAATTGGGAGCGCCGGAAATCCTCGGTGATCTTCCGGATGACGGGCCGGTCGGCGCCCGTTTCGGCGCGGCCGGCGATATAGCGGAAATACTGCTTGGCGATGCATTCCTGGCACAGAGAGCTCTGAGCCAGGACGGCGCCGAGTTGAGCGGGAGACGTGAATTGCGAATTGGCGATGCCGGCGACGAAGCCGCCCGGGTCAATCTCCAACTGCCAGTGTGTAGTCTTCTTGTCGCGGTCTTCCCGGGTGCGGCCGGTTGTGCTGAGTGAAAATTTGTCGCGGCGGGCGCCTACGGCATCGAACTTCTCCAAGCCGAAGCCAATGGGGTCGATCAGACTATGACAAGCGGCGCAACCGGGATTGGTGACGTGCTCGGAGAGGCGGTCGCGATTGGTTTGCGGCTTGCCAGCCGTAAACGGAGGCAGATTGGTGTTGACGCCGGCGGGCGGGTCCGGCACGTGCTGACAAAGGAACTGCTCGCGAATGAAAAGGCCCCGCGCGGTGGGCGAGCTTTCGTCTGGTTTGGCCGTAGCGGAAAGAAACAGAGCTTGCCCCAGAAGTCCAGCGCGCTCCGAGGCTGGGGGGAATTGAACGCGGCCGAATTCACTGGCCGGAACGGGAACGTTGTAGATGGCTGCCAGGTCGGAGTTTGCGAAGCCATGAGGAGCGGTGAACAGCTCCATGAAATTCTTGTCGTTCCAAACGAGATCGCTGACGAAAATACGGGCCTCCTCCGTCATGGCGACGGCGGTTTCCCGCGTGAAGCCCGGGTAGCGGCGGCGGTCCTTGGCGGCGGTGAGAATGCGATCGAAGCGGAGCCATTGCCCGGTGAATTCGTTTAAGGACTGCCGGGCGCGAGGGTGGTCTAGCATGCGGCGAACCTGGCGTTGGACACCGCCGGTTGTTGCGAGTTCCCCTTTTTCGGCGGCCGCAAACAAGGCGGCGTCGGGCATGGTGTCCCACAGAGCGTAAGAAAGCCGGTTGGCGGTGGCGTAGGGTTTCCATTTGGCTTCCTTGCTGTCTTCCAATCGGAAGAGGAAGTTGGCCGACTGGAGCATCGCCTCGATTACGAGCTGCGCGCCTTTCAGGAATTCCTTCTCCGCGTTGAACAAAGCCTCGTAGCGCTGCAGCTCGTCCACTGTTAGCGGGCGGCGGAACGCCTTCAAGCCGAAGTCGCGAACGAATTTCTTGCGGCAGACCGGGCCGGGCGCGCAGCCGATGAGATTACGAGTATCACCACCGCGCAGCGCGGCCGTGGCCATTTTCTCGGCAGCCTGGCTGTAGGATTCGATGAGCAGCGGCGAAAGCCCTTGGGCCTGGATTTGATTTCGAAAGCCGTTGACGAAGTCCTCGGGGGGAAAGCGGTCCGCAGGACGGGAGTTGTCGCCCAGCAGATCGCGTACCGTGTTGTTGAATTGACTATGCGTCAGGCGGCGCAGTTCGACGCGGGCGGGCTTTCGACCGCCGCCGGACTCTTCCTCTTCGCGGTATCGAAGGGCGGCGGCGAGATCGTCCCCAGTGAGTTTCACGAGGCGGTCCACCCAGGCTCGAAGCGCGGCTTCCTCGGGGCTGTCCTTCTTAATGCGCTCACCGCCGGCGTGGCTCGTTCGGAGCGTCGGTTTTTCGAGAAGAAGCGATTTGGCGGGCTGAAGGCGGTCCACGAGCGCGACCAAAGAGAGTCCGAACTTCTCTATCTTTTCAGGTGGGACGTCTCCTTCGGGAAAGAGCAATCGGGTGCCGGCTGCTACGCCGTCGCCGTTATGACAGGCCTGGCAACCGGCGGCTTCCAGGACGGCGTACGCCCCTTTTTGAAAGGATTGTTGGGCCGAGACGAATGGGGCCAGGAGAATTGCTGTGCAGGCAAGGGTTCGCAGAACGGCCTCCGGGGGGCTGCACTCAGCATATCGTGACTCTCCATCGAAAAGTACTTTGACCCGGAAAGACGGGGCCGGACCGGTCCCATATTGCCGGTTTGAAGTACTTTTCTGACCTACCCCGCCCGGCGCTCGCCCAGTTCGATCGGAATCGCTATCTTGGCCAGAACCGTAAATATGAAGCACCCGGCCGCCCAAATGCCGAGTGAGACGAGAACCTCGATGAGCGACGGCACGTACTCGTGTACTTTTCCCCAGGGTTCGGGAATGAATCCCGGGATAATGGTGCCCACCCCCTTCTCAATCAAAATTCCGATGAACAACAGTGCGCATCCGGTCTCGAGCAACGCGCCACGCTTTCGCCAGCGGTGAACAGTGAGAATTGCCGTCGCCACAACATTCATTGCGATTGCGGTCCAGATCCACGGCACAAGCCTCGAGTGGCCTTCCAATCCAAAGTAGAGATAACGCGCCGAGGCGCCGTGGTGCGTGGAACGGTAGAACTCAGTGAACAGCTCCGAAGCCAGCATTACCAGGCAGACCTGCGCGGCGACAGTGACGACCAAGGCCAGTTTTTCGATCGTCGCCGGCCGCACCTCGAATCTTGTGTTCCGGCGAATCTGCGAAAGAACGAGGATCATTAGCGCCGGGCCCGCCGTGAACGCCGTGGCGAGGAACCGCGGCCCCATCAGCGCCGTGTGCCAAAACGGCCGCGCGGGCAGTCCGGCGTAGAGGAATGCGGTCACCAGGTGCAGACTTACGGCCCAGAGAATCGACAACAGCACCAGCGGAACGTAAATCTTCTTGTTCGGCTCCTGGCCCGCGTAGCGGGAATAGAGAAGGTAGAGCGGAATAGAGAAGTTCAACAACAGGTACACGTTAAGAACGATGATGTCCCAGCAGAGCAACGACGACGGCCAATTGAATAGCACCAGATGCCACATTCGCGCCGGTCCGCCGACATCGACGACTACGAACCCCAGCGCCATGACCAGCGCGGCTACGGCCATCGCCTCGCCGATTAGCACGGCGCGCGCAAAGTCGTAATCGTTCAATACATAGGTGGGCATAACCAGGATCACCGCGGCGGCGGCGACACCCACCAGGAACGTAAAATTCGAAATATAGAGTCCCCAACTGACGTGATCGTGCATGCCGGTCACGATGAGGCCCTCGCGCATCTGCACCGAATAAGCCCAGGCACCGGCGAGCATGCAGAATGTCAAAGCCGCCATCCAAAGGTGATACTTCCGCGAGCCGTGAAGCACCTCCTCCAGTCCGTCGCGCAAAAACTGTTTCCAGGGGGTCATCGGGTTAGTCCATGAAGTACCAGAATTTGGGTTCGGTGCCGAGGTCTTCCTTTAAACGGAAGACCTTCTTGTTCGCCAGCACCCAGCGAATCTCCGAATCCGGATCCAGTAGGTTGCCGAAAATCCGAGCGCCGGTTGGACACGCCTCGACGCAGGCCGGTTGACGGCCCTCGCGCGAGCGCTGTATGCAGAAAGTACACTTCTCGACCACGCCTTTCTTACGAAGCCGGTTGCCGAGGTAGTGCTGGTTCGCGTTCAACTCGTCGACGGGCACCACAGGGTCGGCCCAGTTGAATCGCCGCGCGTCATACGGACAGGCGGCCATGCAATACCGGCAGCCGATGCACCAGTTGTAGTCGACGACAACTATGCCGTCCGGCTCCATCCAGGTGGCCTTCACCGGGCAGACATCGACGCACGGCGGGTTCTGGCAGTGGAAGCACTGGGTACCCATGTAGAAGTGGCCGGCCGCCGGCACCTCATGAAAGAAATCGTCGTTGGCGTGTTCAAAGTTGAGCTGGCCGTTTTCGTGTTCGTGGATACGGATATAGGCCATGCCGCTGCGCCGGTCCTGGTTATTCTCCGCCTGGCAGGCACGAACGCAGTCCATATAGCCCCGGCACTTCGAGACGTTGAATGCGTAGCCGTAAAGGACGCCCTTGCGCGGCTCAGTGACAGAGACATTAATGTTCTCGCCGGTGCGGATTTGATGCGAGCGCTCCAGGCGCTCGACGGTGGCGCGCTTCTCGTCGTCGCTCATCAACCGGAAATTGCCTTGGAAGTACTCCTCCCAATCGAGCTTTGCCTTTTCCCGTTCGGCGGCCGAGGCGAACGGCGAGCAGGCAGTCTCCAGCAGCCCGGCGCCAAGAGCCAACGCCGTTCCGGCCGTGCGTATCGCCGTGCGGCGATCCATTGGCTTCGTCAGAATCTGCACCAGTTGGTTACTCACGTCGATATCCTCCAGCGGCCGGCCACCGTGGGGAAAAGCCCGGTTGGTGCGGGTTGTGGCAACCGGTGCAGGCTTGAATCACGCGCGGCGGCGCCCATCCGCCGAGGCGTTTGCCATGCGCGCCGCCAGCCCAGTCGGTGGCTTGTCTGGAGTGGCATTGTGAGCAGAGCCGGTAGCTCTCGTTGAAGCCGATGGGCACGCCGCGCAGCGAGTGTAGCGAGTCCGTCTCCTTGTTCAACGAATGGCAGGAGTCGCAGGACATAACACCCTCCGGCGCGTGCTTTAGCTTTACCTCCCAATGCGCCGATTTTGGCCCGCGTTTCAACTGCGCGGCCGGCCGGTCGTGGCAGCGTGAGCACGGGTAACGTTCTATATGATCGGTGCGGGCGGCGACCCCAAAGCCCTTGCCGGTGTCGACCCACTGCAGGCCAACCAGATTGGCCTCAGACGTCACACCCGCATTCGAATTGGCCGCGCTCGCATTCCGTGCGATGTCCAGTACTCCGTGACTCTCGTGCCTGGCGCATGCCGAAAGCAGGAACGCCCCGATCGCCAGAAGGTGTCTCACCGGGCAAAGGCTCCTTCGTCGTCCAGGGAAACATGGCACTGCCGGCAGTTCTGGCGCTCCGGATGAGGAGTGCGAATTTCCTTCACCGCCCCTGGTCCGGCGTGGCATGCGACACAGTTGGAGCGATTATCGAGCGAGTGCGGCACGGCCGGCGGGCCGCCCGGCAGTGCGGGGTCCCAGACCGGCGGCGGTTTAGCTGCAATGAAGCCGGTTTCGACGAAACGGCCCTTTTCCGCGGCAGACACGTGACAGGAGACGCAGTTTGACCACTCCGGATGAGGCGTTACCGGCGTGTAGGCCTTGAAAACCGGCACGTAGCCGCCTTTCGCGTGGCATCCGGTACAACTCCTCCCGCCGATACTTCGCTTATCGAACAAGGGATGGGGAATGGCCGGTGGCGCGCCGGGATACGCGCGCCTCGAGTAGAACTGGGCCAGCGTCCGGGTGGAGGCCTCGGCGTCCGCGGGTGGCAGCGGGGCACCGCCTTGGAACATTCCGGCTTCTCGTTGCAGGAATGGAGTTTCGACGTCTCTCGCGGGCACCAAAGTGGCGGGCCGGCGGTCTGCCAGGAAATTGTTGCCAATTACGAATATGACCGCCAGCATGAGCGATGAGGCGATGCCAACACGCAGCAGCTTGTCCATGCTTAGGCCCTCTCCACCTTGACAGCGCACTTCTTGTAGTCGGGTTCCTTGGAGATCGGGCAGAACGAATCGATCGTTACTTCATTGATGAGCAGTTTTTCGTCGAAAAACGGCACAAATACTTGGCCTTCGGCCGGCCTGCCGCGGCCATCGATCAGCGCGGGCAGAACGAGCGAGCCGCGGCGGCTGGTGAGCCGGACCCCGTCGCCGTTGCGGATGTTGAGGCGCTTGGCGTCGGCCGGGTGCAGTTCGACGTAGGCGCGCGGCACCGCCTGATGCAGGACCGGAATGCGGCGCGTCAGGCTGCCGGTGTGCCAGTGCTCCACAACCCGGCCGGTGTTCAGCCAGAAAGGGAACTCTGCGTCGGGCGATTCGGCCGGCGGCTCATAGGGGCGGAACCAGAGCCACGCACGTTTGTCGGGCTTGCCGTAGAAAAGATGCTCGTTGCCTTGCGCGGCGGGGTCATGTGCGCCATGGTAGCGCCACTTGGTCTCCTTGCCGTTCACGAAGGGCCAGATGACTCCGGGGCGTTTCCGCAACTCCTCGTAGGAAGCCATTTCATGGGCTGGGCCGTGATGGAACAGCCTGTATTCTTCCCAGATTTCGCGGATATGGGTCTCGGGCTTGTAAGGGAATTCCTTTTGGAAGCCCATCCGGCGCGCGACCTCGATCAATTGCCAGGTGTCGCTCATCGCCTCTCCGGGCGGCTGCACAAGTTGGTCCCAATGCTGGGTCCGGCGTTCGGAATTTCCGAACATCCCTTCGCGCTCAATCCACATGGCCGACGGGAGGATCACATCGGCGATATCGGAAGTCGGCGTAGGATAAACCTCGCT
Source organism: Acidobacteriota bacterium (assembly GCA_016871155.1). Classification (GTDB taxonomy): domain Bacteria; phylum Acidobacteriota; class Terriglobia; order Bryobacterales; family Bryobacteraceae. The sequence goes on from VFZO01000129.1 coordinate 10,363, forward strand.
GACGACAATGAACCGGCCCTCCTTCCTCGCTGCGTCGCGGTAACGCTTGAGCTTGGGCATGGAGACCATTGGGTTGGTGACCTGAATCCAGAGGAACTGGACTTCGCCCCGATCGAGGGCACGAAACATCTCCACGGTGTGATACGTTGGCTTCGCCGGAATACGTTCCACCGGAACCTTCCAGATCTTCGCGGCCATTTCCCGGTCCTGCTGGTTGGTGACTTCCCCGTGTGGCAGGCGATTTGTCAATGTCCCCACCTCGCGAACGGTGCCGCACGCGCTCGGTTGACCGGTCAACGAAAACGGGCCGTTGCCGGGCATCGAAATCTTTCCGGTCAGCAAGTGAACGTTGTAGATCAGATTATTGACCCATGTGCCGCGCGAATGCTGATTGAACCCCATGCACCAATAGCTCACTACCTTCTTCTTTGGGTCCCCGTAGATCGATGCCAAATACCGGATCTCCTTGGCAGGAACGCCGCTCAGGGCCTCCACCTTCTCGGGTGTGTAGCCGGCCAGGTTCTTGGTCAATTCATCGAACGTTATCGCGCGGGCTTCGTCGGTAAAGGCGAACTTATCTTCGAGTCCGTAGCCGATGCCGGTTTTGCCCGCCTTCAATGAAACATGACGTTCCACGAAGCGGGAGTTCACCCAGCCGTTGCGGACAATCTCGTGGCAGATGGCGTTCAGCAGCGCAAGGTCCGTCTGCGGCTTGAAGAGCATCACCTTATCGGCGGCCATGCTGGTGCGGGTCCAGCGCGTGGTCAGGTCGATGATCTTGATGTCCGGCTTCTGCTGGCGGCGCTCCAGGATCCGGGAGAACAGGACCGGATGCATCTCCGCCATATTGTTTCCCCAAAGAACGAAAACGTCGGCGTGGTCGATGTCCTCGTAGCAACCCATCGGCTCGTCGGCGCCGAAAGTGGTCATCATGCCGGTGACGGCGCTGGCCATGCAGAGACGGGCATTAGCCTCGACGTTGTTGGTGCCGATACAACCCTTAAAGAACTTGGACGCAACGTAGCCATCGGGAATTGTCCATTGGCCGGAGCCATAGATCGCGACCGAATCTTTGCCGGACTTCGCTATCGTGGTCTTTAGTTGCGAAGCGACCAGATCGAGCGCTTCCTTGACGGGCACCGGCGTTAGCTTTCCGTCCTTGCGCACAAATGCGGTCTTGAAGCGGTCCGCCCCGTAAAGAGCCATTACGGAGTGGTACCCTTTGACGCAGCAGAGACCCTTGTTGACCGGCGACGCCGGATCCCCCTTAACGGCGGCTGCGCGGCCGTTCTCGATTCCTATCAGAAGCCCGCAACCGGTGCCGCAGAACCGGCAGGGCGCCTTCTTCCACTCCATGCTCTTGCCCCCCGTATTGGGCGGAGGCGCTGCGAAGATCACACCGGGCATCAACGCCTCGGCCGCTCGGATCGCGGACGCCGTGGCAAGTTGTTTCAACATTTCGCGGCGATTCATAGAGCGGATTCCTCTTCCCCGCCGTCGAAGGCGGAAACAAGGGTCAGCCCGCGCAACCCCTCGATCGATTCAATATGCGCGCGCAGTTCTGTCTCCGAGTCTTCCGAGTCGGAGTCCGTCACAACGATCAGCGCGTCGCGATTTCCCGCAGCGATGGCGCCGCAACCGGCGATCGCCTCAATGGTGGCGGCCAGGGCCGGGCCGCGATTTGGTTCGGTGTATGCGATGTAGCTCTTGATGGGCATGGATGTCTCAGAACTTGTAAGTCAACTCGATGTAACCTAGGTTTCCGTGTTTGGAGTCCAGGACCCGGAGTCCCTGAGCGTGGCCGAAGTACGTGGACAGGGCGAAATGGGCGTTGGCGGCCCAATCGACGCTTAGGTCGTAGAGATTGGCGAGGCTGGTGAAGCCGCGGCTTGGGCGTCCGGCGAAACCAAGAGTCCATGGCTGAAAGGCGCCGCCGCCGATCCACCACGGATCCTGGCGGGAGGCCAAGCGGAGGTGGTGAGCCTCGCTCTTGATAGTCACTGTTTTGGCGGGCCGCAGCGCCAGGGAGCCGTGGACGTCCCGGTTGTTCATCATGTTGAAAAATGGAAAGCGGGCGAACGGCCTGGGCGTCGGCAGCAGTTGGAAGAACTTACCGGAGCCGTGGTAGTAGCCGCCACGAAGCCAGGGACGAAGCTTGGCCTGCGGCTGAAAGCCCGCTTCCAACGCCAAGGCGCCTGAGAACTGATTTGTGGACGTCCAGCGGCCGTTCTGCAAAGCGCCCCAGACGAGAACATCGGCCCCTTTGTTGGTGTGAAGATAATGACCTCCGTAGGTGCCGAGGCGGATGCTTTGGCGCAGGAAGGGTCTCCAATCGTGATAGTAGATTCCAAACAGGCGCCAGTCTCTATTACCGTCGGCGCGGTTGACGGAGAAATAGGAAATCGCCGTGCGAAGCGTACCCCAGCCATCGACTTGGAACACGCCACGAGTCGGCGCGCCTGTCACCCAGTGCACAGAGACTTTCTTGTTGGCTGCAAAGTGGAAACCATCGAGCGAGCGGCCGGCGTGGGTCCATCCGAAGTTGCCAATCAGGCGCTGGGAGATGCGGTCGCGTTTCAGCGCCGCCAGAGTTGGATCTTTCGGGATCACCTCCGAGCCATCGTTGAACTCAAACCGGCCGATCTTCAGACCGCCAACGGTGAAATTGGCCTGCTTGAGGAAGACCATTCCGGCGTTGCGCCTGCGATGATTCGCATTGAAATAGTTGAGACCGACGCCACCTGTGGCGTTGCCGGGCAGGCCTAGCAGCAGCGGTGCGGCGAACTCGACTTGCCACGTTTTTTTCGAAAACGACAAGCGGCCGAGTGTTCCAGAAAACGTGTAGCCGTCGCCGAACCAGTCCCAGCTTTCCACTCGTGTGCGGAGCGAACCACCAACGGCGACATGCTCGGCGGCGAGTGTACCGGCCATGATGGAAAGGGTAATCAGCAGGCGCATGCTACCTCCTCGGTAATGGCGCCGGCACGCCAGACAGCAGGCAGAGTGCGCCAGGCCCCTTCTGCTGGAGAAAATAGCCCGCGAGGAGATCAGCGATCGTCCATCCGCCGAGAACGCCGGTGATCGCCTGATGCAACTCGTGGGCCGCTTTGTGAAAGGAGCAGGTCGTGGTGCCTTCTGGAACCGAGCGGCAGTAATCCGCGCCGATCCGGCCATGGCAGGCCTCGACAACGTCAAGCAGCCGGATATTGGCCGGGTTTTCCACCAAACGGACTCCGCCCTTTACGCCGCGCTCCGCCTCAAGAATGCCGACCTTGACCAAGTGTCGGACCACCTTTGCCATGTACGAAGGCGACTCCCCAAGCACCTCGGCGATGCGACGCGGCGACCATGGCTCCTGAACGTCCTGTCCTGCCAGCAGGAGGAGAGCGCGAACGGCGGATATCGAGGTTTTGCCGAGCATTGTTTAAATTAGGATAACAATTATCCGCATTATTTAGCAAGCGAAAACTACAGGAAAACGGCCACTCTTCCAGAGAAAGTACTTTACCTCGAAAATACCCTGGCTGGGCGGGCCGGCCCAGGTTTCGGTCTCAAGTACTTTTTGTGGACAAGATTGCGACGGGGTAAAATAGAGGGCGCGTATGGACTCTGTCAGTACCTATAAACAAGACCTTCTTTCCGTTATCGGAGCGATCGACACCTGGCAGGTTCGGCAGGTCATCCAGATCTTCGAAAAGGCTCGCGACAACGGGAACACGATCTTTGTGTGCGGCAACGGCGGAAGCGCCGCGTCGGCCTCGCATTTTGTTTGCGACGTTTTGAAGGGCGCCAGTTTCGGCAAGGAGAAGAAGTTCCGCATTCTCAGCCTGAACGACAACTTTCCGACGCTGACCGCGTACGCCAACGACGTTGGCTACGACGTCATCTTTTCCGAGCAGCTCAAGAACTTTGGCCGCCAGGGCGACGTTTTTCTGGCAATCAGCGGTTCGGGCAACTCACCGAATGTGGTCAAAGGCATGGAGACCGCCAACGCCATTGGCTGCGAGACCATCGCATTCACCGGCCGCGACGGCGGCAAACTCGGCCCCATGGCCCGGCATCATATCCATATCGCCAATCCGCATATGGGCCGAATTGAAGACGCCCACATGGTGATGTGCCACATGATCGCCTACCACTTCATGGAAAACTAGCGGGCCCGCTGGGATAAGATAGCCGTAACTCTCGAAACCCAGTTCGCCGCCGACCCTACACCATGCAACGCCGGTTTTCACCCAAGACATTCTTCGTAGTCCTTGTTTTGAGCGCCGTAACGCTCACCTGGCGTCTCGTGCAGCCCGCCCAAGGCGCCCAGATGGCGCTGGAGCCGTCGTTTGAGACGGTCGCCAAGCCGTTTTTCCAAAAAAACTGCTTCCAATGCCACAACGCCGACAACCAGGTTTCGGGTGTCCGCGTCGATTTTCTCAATGCCGCGATGGAAGACAGGCACCTGAAGCTGTGGGAAGCCATTCTTCACCGCGTCGGGGAAGGGTCAATGCCTCCGAAAGGCATGCCGCAGCCCACGGAGGCAGAGCGCAAGGAGATGGTTGAGTGGACCACCCGCGCATTGAGCATCGCCCGCTCCCGGCCCACACCCAAGAACGGTTTGGTCCGCCGGCTGACCATTTCGCAGTACCGGAACACGCTCCGCGAACTGCTGCAATTGGAGGACGACCTCACCGAATCGCTCCCGCCGGAAGCCGTCTCGAAGGACGGCTTTGTCAATAACAAAGAGACGCTGCAATTGAATCCGCTGTTGACGGAATCGTATTTTGAGATCGCGGAGGAGGCGCTGAACCGTTCGATCGTCGATCCCCAAAAGAAGCCCGCCGTCCAGAGCTTCCGCGTGGATCTGGGCGCGTCCATCAACCCCGCGCCGTTTCCGGAAGACCTCATACTCGGCGCCAACAGCACGCTGCTCGATAACAAGGATTACACGGTCACCCAGTTGACGCCCGTGAAGCCTTTTCCAGTTGCGCAGAAGCCGATGCGGACGAATTACCGCTTCATCGAAGGGTATGCCGGCAACGCGACCGTTCGCGGATGGCGCGACTATTCCAGCATCTATCACTCGGTTTTCGCCTGCATGCGCGGCAAGGGCGGCTATCCCAAAGGGGACGCGTACAGCACGGTCCAAGGCGCCCTCCTGTTGCGGCCGGCGATCCCTTCCGACGAGTTGTTCGGCAGCGACGGCACCTATGGGCCGCGCGCTAATTTCAAGATTTCGCTCCGCGAACTGCCCGACTACGGCCGTTTCCGTGTTACGGTGACGGCGGCGAAATATATCGATGGATTGATGATCGACCCGGGTGTTCCGGCCCAGGCCGAAGCAGTCGCGGGCGCCGTGGTGGTCCCCAATCCCCAGGACAAGCAGACGGTCACGATCCCCAAGGCGGGTATCTATCAGGTTGACATTCACAACTCCGCGGAGCCGACGAAGAAAATTCCTGTCGAAACGTCCCGGCTGCGCGAATCGCTTGGGCTCGCGCTCGATTTCGAAGATCAGCCCCGCGAGTCGCCGTTTGGCAAGGCCTACCATATTGAAACGGCGGAGAACGCGCTGTCGCTGCCGCGCACTGCCGGCATGAATGTCGGGGACGGCGATTTCACCGTCGCTGCCTGGATTAAGCCTAAGGGCCTTCGAAAAACCGGCCTGCTGGCGCTTGGCACCACGGGCTGGGGTCATGGGTGGTTTCTCGAGATGCCCGACAACCGCGGTGTCCTGCGGTTCGAGTCGTCGGGTCCCGACGGGCAGTCGAACGGGTCCGTTTCCACTCCTCCGGGCACCTTGAAGAACAACACGTGGAGCCACGTTGCGGTCGTTGTGAAGCGCGGCAAATTCGAAGGCCGGATCTTCGTCAACGGGTTCGCCGTAGGCCGGGGCGAAGTCTACAACGCCAATCTCGACAATCCCAAGATGGACCTCCATCTCGGTAAAATCCCAGGGACTGAGCAATTTTACCGGGGCGAGCTGGACGAGGTACGCATCTACCGCCGCGCCCTAGGCGATCCCGAAATTCAAGGGCTGGTCGAACCGGGACGCCAGTTCGCTCAGGCGCCGCCGGAGCGGCCACAGGAAGGCAAGCTAACTCTCGGCGGCCGCGAGTTCTCCGGCATGCTGCCCCAACCAGCGTTCGTTGTGGTGCGGTTGCCCGCAGGTCCGCTGGCAGTGAAGGCCGAAACTTCGAGCCTGATGCGCGGTCTGGATCGCGTGGTGCTTACGCCTCTGGCTGCGGAGCATTCGCTAGCCGCCAAGTTTGCCGCCTTCGAAAAGCGCAATCCCCATTTAGGTGTGCATCTCGGATTTCGCCGGGATTGCGGCTCGACATTCGCCCCGGTCGATACAGTCAAGACCGTGTCGAGCGACAAGCCTGGCAAGTTTGTATTCGAAGG
>VFZO01000130.1 GCA_016871155.1 Acidobacteriota bacterium
CGACGCGTTCGTCGGCACCAACGTATTCGTACTTTTCGACACCAGTAACTACATGTACCGGGGCTTCGTTTACGCCTCGGACGCCATCGCCGACTTCGTCCGCGGATTGGACCGCGCCGACTCGGTGGCGGTCTATACGTTCAGCCGGAACCTGACACGCGCCGCCGAATTGAGCAAAGACCGGAACACCGCCATTCAGGGTCTGCGCAAAGCCGTGGCCGGAGACGACGCGGCCCTGTACAACGCCCTGCTGCTTGCTCTGCGGGATGCCGCCAAGGTGCCAGGCCGTAAGATCGTCATCGTATTTTCGAACGGTCCGGACAACGCGTCAATGGTGGCGCCGGACGACGTTCGCGCTGTCGCCGAGGACGAGGGCATCCCCATCTACGTCATCTCGACCAGCGAGGCGAGCAAGGACGCCATTTCCAGCGGAGTGTTCAAGCGGCTGGCGACCCGGACGGGCGGTAAAGCGTATTTCGCCAAGACCTGGCAGAAACAGGTGGAGGCGTTCGAAGACATTCGCGAGGACCTGGGCAACTCCTACACCGTCACTTACTATCCGCAGCAGAATTCCAACGAAGGCTTCCGGAAGATCAGCGTGGAACTCGTGAATGATGTGGGAAAGAAGTTCCTGATTCGGGCGCGGCCGGGGTACCGGCCGGGACGGAGTTTTTAGGACTCGCACGGCAGCCGTTGCCCGCTGCCAAACTCTGCTTGTTCAGCGAGACTGGGAGGCCCGTGCGCGTTTGAAGCCGAAGAGAGCCAGTCTCGCGGGAAGCGGCTGGGGCGGGAACGGGCCTACCGCCCTGTCCGTATCGACGACAAACACGCGTCGAATTTCTCGATCTCCAGCGGCTTGGTTAAGTACCCGTCGGCGCCGGCCGCCAGGGACTCTTCCTGGTCTCCCTTCATCGCGTTGGCCGTTAGCATGACGATCGGTGTACGGCGTCCGTTGGAACTTTCGAGTTCACGAATCCGGCGCGTCGCCGTCAGACCGTCGGTTTCGGGCATCTGCACGTCCATGAGAATCAGGTCGAACCGCGAGCGCGTGCAGGCCGCAACCGCATCGGCTCCGTCGAACGCTTCCACCACTTCGTGGCCGCGTTTCTGAAGCAACCGCGACGCCACCAGGCGGCTCACCGGATCGTCCTCCACCAGCAAAACCCGCATCGCCCCAGTGGCGGGCGGCGGTGCGGGCCGGGCCGGGCGGGGCCGGACCCCAGCCCGCCGGACAGGAACCGTAAAGGAAAACCGGCTTCCCGCTCCGGGATTGTTCTCGGCCCATATCCGGCCTCCCATCATCGTCACCAGCCGGCGGCAGATCGCCAACCCCAGGCCTGTTCCGCCGTAGCGGCGCGTGGTGGTGCCATCGGCCTGGCGAAAGGGCTCAAAGATAAGCTCCAGTTTGCCGGGCGGGATACCGATGCCAGAATCAATCACGGTAAATCGCGCTTCGTTTGGACCCACAAGCTCCGCGCGCAACTCCACCTCGCCGGTACCGGTGAATTTGAACGCGTTCGAAAGCAGATTGGAGAGGATCTGCCGAAGGCGGACCGGGTCGCCCTCCCATGCGCCGGGGAAATCGGCGCCGATGTTTATTCGCAACACCACGGGGCGTGTGCGGGAGTAGACGGCCATCGTGCGGCCCAGATCCTGAATGATCCGCAGAGCGGAAAACGGGACGACCTCGATGTCCAGCCTGCCCGCCTCGATTTTCGAAAAATCCAGAATGTCGTTGAGAATCCGGAGCAGACTCTCGGCCGAGGACTGAGCGGTCTCCAGGTACTCTCTCTGTTCGGCGGTCAGCTCAGTGGCAAGCGCGAGCGAGGTCATTCCCAAGACGCCGTTCATCGGCGTCCGGATCTCGTGACTCATGTTGGCCAGAAACTCGTTCTTCAATTCGTTCGACTGATTCGCCCGCGCCAGCAACGCCTCGATCTCCGCCTTCTGATTTTCGATCGACTGCGCCTGCTCGAGGAGAACGCGCGTGCGCTCGGCCACGGCCTGCTCGAGTTCGGCGTTGTGCAGTTCGATGCGGCTGAGCCGGCGGCGCCAAAGCAAAAATGCGGTCAACGAAATGGTGCCGATCAAAATGGTCTGGAACCACCAGGTCTGCACAAGGGGCGGCGGCACGCGGAACCGGAGAGTTGCGGGCACTGGGCTCCATTGGTCTGCGTCGCCGCCGGCCTGTACCTCTAAAACATAGGAGCCAGGGCGCAGACTCGCGAACTCGACGCTGGGCTGCGTTGCGTTTGTCCACATTGGAGAGGCCTCATCCGAATCGTTGGATCGCAGCCGGTAGCGGAAGATTGGATTCGGCATTAAGCGTAAGTCTCCGAAGGAAACTAGCAGGTTTGGCTGCGGCAACTCCGTTTCCGCACCTCCTCCGACCGGAATTGCCAACCCTCCGGAACTTGCGTCCACAATGGCCGCGGGGTGAGCCGTGTCGGTTCGCGGGAGCGGGCGGACCTCAGAGTACCCGCCATTCGTTCCGAGGAACCGGCGGCCGTCCGGGTGAGCGTAGAAGCCGCCCAGCATGATGTCGGGATAGATCAGCCCCGACTCGCCGCGCAGGCGCCGCCAGCCGCCACCGCGATCCAGCACCTCCACGCCTTCGTCGCTGCCGACCCACAGCTCACCCTCAGCCGCTTCGAGAAAACTGATGTTGTCGCTAAGCAGTCCTTGCTTGCGGCCGCGGTGAGTTAGGTCCAACAATTTGCCATCTTCGTTAAGGCGGAGGCGGGCGATGCCGTTCACACCCGTATAACCGATCCAGATTTCACCGGGCTCGCGCTCGGCGAAGAATACCATTCCGTCGGTGACAAGTCCGTCTTTCCGGGTCCAGACCGACCAGCGCCCGTCGCGCTGCCGCGCCAAGCCGACGCTTGAGGCCACCCACAGCGAACCGTCCAAGGAACGGTGGGTCTTGTAGATGGTACGGGCGGGATTGGAAAACGGCGTCTCCGCGGGCGCGAAGGAGACGCGCGGAGCACGCCAGTTCCCTCGAAACAGACCGGCGCGGGTGGAGACCCAAATTCCGCCTTCGGCGTCGGCGCGCAGAGTCGTTATCATCAGGTCGCCGAGACCGTCCTCCCGGCCGTAGCGGCTGATTGCGCCGTCTGGCCCGATTCTTGTCAAACCTCCCTGTCCGCTACCCGCCCAGACGGCGCCGTCACCCGTAGCGGCCAAGGCCCGGACCTCGTTGTCGGCCAACCCGTGCTTCCGGTCGAAAATCTGAAAGCTTCCGTCCGTTCTTTGCAGATTCAATCCCTCGGAGGATCCCACCCATATCCTGCCCGCCGAATCGCTGGCGAACGACATGATCCCGTCGTGGCTCAGGCCGTCCGACGTCCGCCAACTCGTCCAGTTGGGATACCCATTCCAACGCAGGAGTCCATGCGCTTCGGTACCGATCCAGGGCGTATCGTAACGGTCCCAGAACACGGTCTGAACGGCATCGGCCGGCATTCCGTTCCGGCTCGACAACAGAATCCACGATTCGACGCCGCCGGTCTCCTGACGCCGCCAGATGCCGTCATTCGTCGGAACCCACAGTTGGCCCGACATTCCCGCGACCGGCCGCGTGATCCGTCCGGAACTGGAGACCGCGACGGCCGCCCGCCGAAACCGGCTCCGGTTCGGATCCAGCACGAAGAGTCCGCCGCGCGAGCGCAGCCAGATCCTCCCGGACGAGTCGCGAACCGGCGCCGTCCAATCCCGGTCCGACGGCAGCCCCACTTCTTCGTGCGACGAATTGGTGTGCGGGGAATCCCCTAATGCATTTTCGACCCGCAAAACCCGGCGGTTGGTAGTAATCCACAGGCGGTTTGGTCCGTCGGGCAGAACCCCTCGATACCTGTCGCCGGGGACAGCCAAGCGGCGCTCGGTCCTGCCGTTCTTGACGAGGAATACGCCCGTTCCGCCAGTGACGACCAGCCGTTTGTCGGGTAACTCCGCCATGCAGGCACCGTCAATGCATGAAGGCTGGGCGTCCGAGTCCACGCCGTCGAGCGGCTGGAACCGCCCCTCGGCGAAGTGGCCGACTCCATTGGCTGTACCCGCCCAGAGTCTACCCTCCGAATCCAGGAACAGGGCCATAATCGATGGGTTCGCCAGCCCGTGCTCGGTTCCATAGCGCTGAAAGCGATTCCCATCGAAGCGGAACAGTCCATTGGTAGTCCCCACCCAAAGCAACCCGGCGCCATCTTGGGCGATGGCACGAACGTTTTGATTCGTCAGTCCATGCGCCGCGGAATAATGCTCAAACCGATACGTGACCGGAAACAGGGACACGCTGGCCAGGACGGCAGGCAACGCTCCCGTGACCAGGCGGCGAAACATATCTTTCAGATCGTCCACCTATCTCAGCACCTTATCAGGAATTGAGTTCTACCGCTCCATTGGAGCTGGCTGAAACTCCACCGGCGCCGGCGCGACGATGCGCAAATCGTCGATCCGGAGTTCCCAGGCGTGCAGGTATAGGCGGCTGGAGGCGGTGCCGCCGTAGGCCGTGTCGCCGGCGATCGGAAATCCGGCTGCGGCACAATGGATGCGGATCTGATTGGTCCGGCCGGTCTCCGGAATGGCCTCAAGCAACGTTCCTCCTTGAACCGGTCCGATCACTCGCAAACGAGTAGCCGCCTCGCGGTGTCCGCCGACGTTCCAGGCCGGTGTGCGTCCGCTCACGCGCTCGATGGAGTGGTGCAAGGTCACCCGTGACCATTCGGGGATACCGCGCACGATCGCCAGATACTTCTTTCGCACTTCCCGGCTGGCGAATCGCGATCCAAAGCGGAAAGCGGCGGTCTTGTTCTTGGCCGCCAACAGCACGCCGGACGTTCCGCGATCCAGCCGGTGCAGCAGGCTCACACGCACGCCGCAGTAGCCGCGCAGGAGATTCAGTGCCGTGCCTTCGCGTTCCTGTGCCGTCGGATGCGCTAATTGGCCGGCAGGTTTGTCGATGGCAATCAGGTCGCCATCCTCAAACAGTATGTCCAGCCGTCCCTCGCCTGCGGGAATACGCAAGCGCTCCAGATCTCCCTGCAAGCGGACCGTTTCACCGCCCTTTAACCGGTGACCAGCCACGCGTAACTCCCCGTTCACCTGGACTCCACCGCGCGCCAGAAGCCGCATCAGACCGTCTCTTGAATAATCCGGAAGCTGCTGCAAAAGAAACAGGTCCAGGCGCGCCGGGGCGGCCACAGTAAGCTCGCGCGTGTTACAGTGATTCTTCGCGGCATCCTCAATCGGATCCATCATGTCGCTTCAAGTATTTCTCTACGCTCAGTTTCGCGGAATGGAACGGTTTGTCGCCGGCGCTCGAACCAGTGCCGGACTTACCGGCCGCAGTCATTGGCTGGCCGAAACCTCCGAACGCGCGCCGCGCGAGTTGCTGGAGGCTCAAGGCCTGTCCCAGCTTCTAATCGGCTATTCCGGCGGCGGCGAGTTCCTGCTGGTCCTGCCCGAACCCATTATCCCGAAAGCCGAGGAGCACCTGGGCGGTTTGCGGGCGCGCGTGGCAGCCTCAACGGCGGGCGCCGTGGATGTCGTATGGGCGACGACCGAGAACCTCGGGCCCTGGCCCGCCATCTGGAAGCGGCTGCGCGACGGACTTCGCGCCCGGCGTCAGGCGCCCTTGGCGCAGGCCGGGCTCGCGGCGTTCTCTCCGGCCTCACCTTCGGAACCGGATATTCCGCTCACTGCGGGAACGCCAGAGGCCCTCGCCAAATCGGCCAACGGCCGGCGCGCCTGGGGCGTTCTGCGCTGCGACATCGATCATACGGCGGCGCGCTTGGCGTTAGCCGAGACCGACGAGGCGTTTCGATACCTGGCCGTGCTCTATAAAGGCGTGGTCGCCGGCGAGCTGGACCGCATTGCCGCCATGCCGGAACACACCGGACGCGTGCAGGTGATTTATAGCGGCGGCGACGACTTCGCGGTGGCGGGCGCCTGGGACGCGTTGTTGGGCGTCGCCACAGAGTTCCACCGCGTCTTTCGAATTTTCGCTGGGCAACTGCCTGGCGGCGACGCGATCTCCGATGGCTCCACGGTGAGCGCGGCGCTTACGTTGGCCGAAGCGGGCGAATCGCTACCCGGTGTATGGCGTCGAAACGGCGCGGCGCTCGAAGCCGCCAAGTCCTCGGGCCGCAACTCCATCGCTATCTTCGGGCGGATCCTGGATTGGCCCGCACTGAAAGACGCCGAAGCGCTAAAGGCGCGGATGCGAAAGTTGCGCGATTCGTATCGCTGTCCGCCGGAGGTCTTCGCCGAGCTCGAAGATTTTTACGGCGTTCGAGGCGCGGCCGGCGAGTTGGCCAGCGTTCGCGCCCGCCGCCGGGAACGGGCCGTCGACAAACCATGGCGTTTTCATGGCCGGCTGCGCCGCCTTGCCCGCGATCGCGGCGGCCCGGATTTCGAGCGCCAATGGCGCGCGTTCATGGAAGACTTGTTGGGCCGGGGGGCCAGCCAGAAGCAGTTGCGGCCCGCGGGGAAGGCCGCCCTGGATTGGGCGAGGCTCGAGAGTGGCTGGAGAGGATAAGCATGACGGACGAAACTAGCAACGAGACACCTGTCGAGGCCGCGGCGGCGGCACCGGAACCGGAAGCCGCAACGCCCGCGCCCGTCGTGGAGGCGGAGGCTCCGGCGCCGCTCGTCGAAAAACCCGCGGAACGCGGGTCCCGGCCGGACAAGCGGCCGGAACGCCGCGACGAAAAGCGGGACAGGAATCGCGACCGCGACCGCAAGCCGCAGCAGGCTGGCGGAAATTCGAATCCTAACAATCGCGACAGAGATAGGGACCGCGATCGGGACCGCCGTCCGGACCGGCGACCCGACGGACCCATCGAAATCGAGTACGACAAGCTCGTCGCCGATTCGCTCTATCTTGACAACCAGGCGCACCTGATCGTTGCCCGGCTGCGGGACCTGGACACCGGTACGAGATCCCAACTTCGCCGCCTGTACGGCGCCGTGCGCCGCGCCTGCCGAGCGATGGAAGGCGACCGCCAACACCAGTTCGTCATGCTGCGCGCGCGACTGGCCTACACCATCGCCCGCCACTCTCTGCGCAGCCTGGACCCAGTGGAGAAGCTGCTGCTCCAGGTCACCCGCAAGAACGAATCCAGAGGCTACGATCGCTTCCGCGATCTGTTTGAAGCCATCATCGCCTACAACGAATAACCGGAACCCCACATGTCAGTCCCCGAACTTCGCCTTACCGGAAAACTCATCATCGACGCGTCGCTGGTCTGCGTCACTGGCCTGCATATTGGAGCGGGCAAGGGCTCGCTGGAAATCGGCGGCGCCGACAATCCCGTCGTCAAGGACGCCTATGGGCGCCCGGTGGTGCCGGGCTCTTCCCTGCGCGGCCGTTTGCGCAGCCTGCTGGAGCAGGCCCTGGGCCTGAACGCCCCGGAAGAGATGATCTACCTGTCACGCCGCCGCGGGCAGGAGGTCCGAATTCATCAAAGCGACCGCCCAGACGATCCAGTCTGCCTTCTCTTCGGCCGCGCCCCAGGGCGCATGGACCGGGTTAAGGGCGACAGCTTCGAGTCCAGGAACGCCACGCCCGCGCGTCTCGCCATCTACGACGCGCCGCTCGATCCCGAGTCCATCACGCCGCAAATGCGCGAGCGCCTCGACGACGAATTGACAGAGGTGAAGAGCGAGAACGCCATCGACCGCATCACGTCCCAGGCGAATCCGCGCACGTTGGAGCGCGTACCGGCCGGGGCGAAGTTTCGCGTCCGCATGGTCATCGACATCTTGAACGAGGACGACAAGAAACTTCCGGCCATCGTCGCCCAAGGTCTGCGCCTGTTGGAGGATTCGGCACTCGGCGGCGGCGGCTCCCGCGGCTCCGGCCGCGTTACGTTCCAGGGCGTCCGTGCCGCCTGGCGCGGACGCCGCTATTACGCCGAAGGGGCGCAGGAAGACGAAGTCGTCAAGTGCGACGGCATCGACGGCCTGCAGGCCGCCTTCCTATCCGATGAGTTCCACGTTCGTCTGGCCGAATAGCATGAGTCTCGCGTCGAGCCTGGACCGCCCTGCACTCCTGGTCCGCCTGCAGCCCGTTACGCCCTGGCGTTGCGGCGAATCGGGGCCGGATCAGCCCGCGTCCATCGTAGCGAGCGACAGCCTTTTCGCCGCGCTCAGTTCCGCCATGGCGCGGCTCGGCTGGGCGGATGAGTGGCGCCAGGACCGGGTGCGTTTGGCGTCCCTGTTGCCGGCACACAACGATGTTCACTTCGTGCCGATCCCGATGGAGTCGCGCGAGGAGTACCGGGGCTTGAAACGCCTTCGACTCGGCGCGGCCCGGTTTGCGCCAGTGCAGGCCGTGGCTCAGCTCGGCTCGAAGTCGTTCGACGAGTCCCGCTGGATTCTCGATCTGGCCAGCGGTTCCCTGCTGCCCGCCGACCGAGCTGGCGCCGGCGGCCCGTTTCGCGTTCTGGAACGAAGGCGTTCGGGCGTCGACCGTTTCGACGGAACGGCCGTGGAGACGCGTTCCGCGCTGGGCTACGATTTCGGCGGTTCCGGCGGACTTTGGACACTGGCTGCGGCGGACGACGAGACGGCCATCGGACGGCTGAAAGCCGCTTTCCGGCTCCTGGCCGACGACGGAATCGGTGGCTGGCGCGCCGCCGGCTGGGGACGCTCCCGGCGGCCCCGGTTCCGCGAGGGTATGCTTTCGCACTTGTTGCAACAGGTGCAATGGCCGGTGACGGAGGAGACTGGCCATTGGTGTGCCCTGGGGCTGCTCGTACCCGGCGAGGATTCGGTCATTGATTGGCAAGCCGGCGCCTACTCCACTATTCGCCGAATGAGTGCCACCCAGATTTATCTTCGCGAAGGCTCGATCCTGGCCTCCGCCGCCGAACCCGCCGGCCGGTACGCCCCGGGCGGCGGCAAGCTCGGGCTCCGCTTTGGCGGCGGGCTGACCCTGCCCTGGAGCGCCCCGCAATGACGCCGGCCCGCCGCGTCCGCTTCACTGTCATCACGCCGACGCTCGCCGGCTCGGGCGAGGAGCTTACGCCCATCGACTACATGGTGTGGCAGAACGAGGTCCGCGTGCTGGACCAGGTGAAGATCTTCCAACTGCTGTCGCGCAACCCGCGCCTGGAGAGTTATCTCGATCAGCTTCGCAAGTCGGAGCGTTTGGAATGGGCCCAGTGGGGCGGCTATGCACAAAGCTACGCCAGCGAGAAAATCCCCTTCGCGTCGGCCGGGCTCGCGTCTACGTGGGAGAAGTCGCGCAACGAGGATCTCTATATCCCCCGCTTCACCCGCAGCGCCGGCCGCGGAATCCTGAGCGGCAGCGCATTGAAAGGCGCGTTGCGAACCGCGTGGCTGTTAGGCTCGCTCGATGATGTAACGACCGAGTCGCTCTGGCGGGAGCAAGCCAAGCCGTCACGCCTAGACGGGGTTCTGGGCCGCCCTCAGTTTGGCTGCGGCGACGCGCGGGCGGGCGCCGATCCGTTCCGCATCTACCAGTGCAAGGTGCTGGTGCTGCGCGGCAAGGAGAAGCCTTCGGAGTGGAAACCGGGCCAGCAGTTCGTCGAGATGGCCAAACCGGGCGCAACCTTCGACGGAAGAGTTTCGTTGCCGGAAAAAGCACTGGAGCCCATTCGTCTCCAAGCTCGCCGCTGGATCGGGCAAAACTCCGAATACGCCGCCATTTCGGCGTTGAAGCCGTTGCAGGAATCGGCCGAGAAGGTCGCCAGGGCCGAGAAGGAGCTGGCGCCGGAGAGCCTGCTGCTGCCGCTCGGCTGGGGAACGGGCCTGGCCACCAAGGCGCTGCTGCCAAAGGCCAACACGCCGGAGATGCGCATGCAGTTCGGCCGGCTGCCAGGAATCCGCAAGGGTCCCATGCCGGATATTCCCTTTCCAAAGACGCGCCGGCTGGCCATTGACGGGGCCGGCTCGGCGAGCCTTTGCGGATGGATCCGGATGGATTGGCTGTAGTCGAAAAAAAACTGCCGCGGAGGGAATAACCCGCGGGCGAGACGGATGGAACGTCATGCGTCTCTTCCTCACTCTGCTGACCGGCGCCGCTCTTGCTTGGGGCCAGGCGCCCTCGATCAATGCGAATGGCATCGTCCATGGGGCCACTCTGTCTCGCGCGGGCCTGGCGCCCGGCGTAATTCTCACGGTGTTTGGCGAAAACCTGGCGGCCGCGCCAATGAGCGCCAACGACACGCCGTGGCCAACGAGCCTGGGCGGAGTCTCGGTCCTGTTCGATGGGCGGCCCGGCGCGATCTTCTACGTTTCTCCCTCGCAGATCAACGTGCAGGCGCCGTGGTCCGTTTTGGAACTCGGCCAAGCGACGAAGATGGTTGCGATCACAGTGCAGCGGGACAGCCGGACGTCGCCGGCGATGAACGTCATGTTTATGGCCACGTCGCCGGGCCTATTTACGCTGAACGGCACTGGTGCCGGTATGGCGCTTGCCATGAACTCCGATGGCTCCTACGCGAATCCGCCGGGAGCGATTCCGGGGGCGATGTCCCGGCCCGCCCGCGTGGGATCGGTGGTGAGTCTTTACGCCACGGGGCTGGGCACGGTGACGCCCTCCGTAGCTGCTGGCCAGGTTTCGCGCGATCTGTTTAGACGCACCAATTCGGCGGCCGAGGTAACCATTGGGGGCCGTTCCGCCGAAGTGCTGTACTCGGGGTTGGCGGCGAACGTGCCGGGTCTCTACCAATTGAACGTCGTGGTGCCGGCCGGTATAACGGCCGGGATGAACGTGCCGGTGCAGGTTCGTATCGGCAACAACATGTCCGCCGAGCGTGTGACGATATCGGTCGACGGAGCCGTCGAACCGGCGCAGGCGTTGCCGCGCGCCGATGCGTCGACTATTTGGGATTATGTCTTCCGCAACAACTTCCGGCAGAATTTTTCCCTCATTCCCGGCAAGAATCAGTTGTACCAGGGCATTGCTCCGCACGCGCAGTTGTTGACGGCCTACCTGAACCCAGTTGCGCGGGAGGCGATCGAAAAGCGAGCCGGCGTTCTGCCGGCGGGCTCGATGGTCATGAAAGAGGCGCATGGCCCTGGCGGTCAGCACACGCTGAGCTACATCATGTACAAGATTGCCGGCTTCGACCCGGCCAACGGCGACTGGTATTACTCGACGCGCCGGCCCGACGGCAGCCTGGGTACATCTGGCGCCGTAGCGGGTTGCATTAACTGCCATGCGCGTTCGCGGGCGAACGACTACTTGTTTCTTGCCACCCCGGCGCCGGCACCCGCACCGAACGCCGCCGCGGTCCGCGAATACATCGCGCGGCAGAACTATCGCCAGACTTGGCGGCTGTGGCCGGGTACGGCGGAGAATCAGGCGAGCGCCGCTCCGCACGGCGCCTCGGTCTCCATTTGGATGAACGAAATCGCCTTTGACGCGGTCAACAATGGATCGGGCCGCATGCCGGCTGGCGCAACGGTGATCAAGGAAAACTACACGCCGGCGCGCGAGTTGGCAGCGTTGACCGTGATGATGAAGTCTCCGGGCTTCGACCCGGCGAACAACGATTGGTACTACCTGCAACAGCTTCCGAATGGAACCGCAGCAGCAGAAGGCAAGGTGGAGGGCTGTATCTCCTGCCACGAGAAGGAACGCGGCAACGACTTCCTCTACACGAGCCGCCTGTCGCGCCCCGCGCCGCGCGCCGCCGATGTGTGGAGCGCCGTGACCAGCGCGGACTACCAGAAAAAATGGAAGCTATTCCCGGGTACGACGGCGCAGATGCCTGGCCAATCGCCTCATGGCGCATTTATCAGCACGTACGTGAACGATATCGCTTTGGAAGGCGTAAACGGAAAGCGTCCCGCGCTGGCGCCGGGCTCTATTGTGTTGAAGGAAAACTACACGCCAGAAAAAACGTTGGCGGCCGTTACCTTGATGTATAAGGTGCCGGGGTTCGATCCCGATAACGGCGACTGGTACTGGCTGCAGCGGACGGCGGACGGCGCGGTGCGCGCGGAAGGCAGAGTGACGGGTTGCATTGGCTGCCATTCGGCAAAGGCGTCGAATGACTACCTCTACCTCGGCACGCTGCGATAGCGAACTGTTCTAACCCAAGCCTTGCAGAATCCCGGTGCTGTCCCCGAAGCTTTCTTCCTTCACACCCATACGGTGCATGAGGGAGAGATGCAGGTTGCAGAAGGGCGTTTTGCGTTCGAACCGTACTCGCCGGCCCGGCCGCAGCGTCCCGTTGCCGCGGCCGGCGAGCAGGAGCGGCAGGTTCTCTTCGATGTGGCGGTTCCCACATTTCAGCGAAGATCCGAATAGAACCATCGAGTGGTCGAGCAGCGAGCCGTCACCTTCCTTCAGGTCCTTCATCTTCGTGAGCAGATAGGCCAGTTGCGCCGTGTGCCAATTGATGATGGCTTCGTACATTGCGCGAGTTTCCGGAATGTCCCGATGATGCGACAAACCATGGAAATTGCCTTTCACGCCGGGCAGCCAGCCGTAGTCTTGCGAGGACTGCGCATCGCCCATCATGAAAGTCGCCACGCGCGTGGAATCGGTCCAGAACGCCAGCACCAGAATATCCAGCATCAAACGAACATGCTCCAGATGCGTCTGCGGCAGGCCCGCCACGGGGCGGTCCAGCGGAAACTTGCCTTCATTGATCCACCGTTTCTGCGGCTTCATCGAAGCTTCCAGACGCCGCTCGACGCTTCGCACCGATTCGTAATACTCGTCCAGCCGCGCCTGATCGGTCTTGCTTCCCTTGGCTCGCAACGACTTCGCTTGATCAAGCACCGCGTCCAGCACAGACGAATCGTCGCGCTGCAACGACGTCAGCATCTCCTGCGCCTTCGGATCCGCGCCCGATCCCACCGGCCGGCGCTTGTTGCGGAACAGACGGTCAAACGCCAACTGCGGCACAATCTCTTTGGCTACGGGCGTCTTCGGATCGGCCCAGGATAGGAACGAACCCAGGGCCCGCGGAAATCCGCCGCCCGCCGTGTCGATGCCGGTGCGCGGAGCGTCGATGCCAAGCTCGAGCGACGGCAGCGGCGTCTGATGCCCGATTTTTTGCGCTAGAAGCTGGTCCACCGTCGTGCCGCCGGAATCCAGGTCCCCGCCCGTTGTGCGTTCGACGAATCCTCCGGAGAGCCAGGCCGGCACCTTCGGCCAATGCCCATTGCGCCCCACGGTGTTCTGATTCCAGAGATTTTCGAGCAGCAGAAACTCGCTGCGCAGTCCTTCCAGCGGTTTCAAATGCGGCGTGATTTCATAACTCTCGCCGTCGCCCGCGGGCGTCCAGTGGTCCGGCCAAACGCCATTGGGCATGAACAGGCAGGCGAGCCGCAACGGAGGCGCGCTCAGCCGCTCCGCTCCACCAGTGGCACCCAATACGCCCGACTCCATCCATGGCGTGGCCATCGCCACGCCCAGCCCGCGCAAGATGTTTCGCCGTGTCTGCATTCTGACCTCGCTTCTCACTTCGTGCCCAACAACCGTTTAGGGGCTTTCTTTGCCGGTGCGCGGCTTTCACTCATTACCGCGTCCGCCTGCGTGTTTCGGAAGGGTGTACTCAATACGATATCGCGAATGAGCGTCCGGGTTTGGTATCCGTTCCGAGCCATCGAATCCATCAGTTTTTGAACGGTACACTGGTCGCCATCCTGCAGTCCGCGGCCCAGCGCGTAGCCCAGCAGCTTAGCGGTTACATGCCGCGTGAATTCCTCCTTGCGTTTCAGCAATACCGCGCGCAGTTCCACGGGCCCATTGAACGATTCGCCGCTTGGAAGCGCCCCCGTGGCATTCACCGGTCCGCCATCGTCGTCCTTGTCGCGCCACCGCCCCATCCAGTCGAAGTTCTCCAGGCCCAGGCCGATCGGGTCCATCAAGTTGTGGCACGCCGCGCACGATACGTTTTCCCGGTGCTTGGCCAGCATCGCCCGAACGGTCATTTTTTTGTCGCCGCTCTTGGCGGCTTCGAGCGGCGGCACGCCGGCAGGCGGCGGCGGCACCGGCGTGCCGAGCAGCGTTTCTAGAACCCACGCGCCACGCAGCACCGGGCTGGCCTGTTTGTAGTGCGACGTCATCGCCAGAACGGACGCGAAACCCAGTACGCCGGCGCGCCTTTCGTCCGGCCATTGCACGAGATGAAAACCCGGCCCAGGCGGCAGCTTCACTTTGCCTTCCAATTCGTAGTACTTCACCAGCCGCTCGGTCAGGAATGTGTAGTTCGCCGTCAACAGGTCCAGCAGCGGCTTGTTCTCCGTCAGAATGTGATGGAAGAACAATTCGGGCTGCTCGCGCAGGTCGGCCGCGCCCTCCGGCGTATAGAAGTGTTGCAGCTCGGTTAGCAGCGGCACCGCGCGGCCGCCGATCTCCTGCGTGCCTAACCACTGGCCCATGAAGCCGCCGGCGAGCACGCGCGACCGGGGGTCGTCGATCATCCGGTCCACTTGCGCCGTCAAGACTTTGGCGTCCTGCAGCCTCCCTTCTCCGGCCAAGCGAAGCAACTCTTCATCCGGCATCGTCGACCAGAGGAAGTACGAGAGCCGCGACGCCATCTCGTATTGACCCACAGGACGAATGCCTGGCTTCGAATCGTTGTTCTCCGCCTTGAACAGAAACCTCGGTGAAATCAGCACGCCCTTCAGCGCCAGCTTCACGTTCTCCTCGAACGGCTCCCCGCGGAGAGCGCCGCGATCGTACAAGGCCATAAAGCGGTTCACCTCCGCGGCATCTGCCGGCGAGCGGTACGCGCGCGCCAGAAAACGTTCCAACAGCTTCCGCGCCGCCGCGCGTTTATCCACCGGGGATTGCCCCACTTCCATTCCGAGCAACCGGAAATGCAGCGCACGCCGTTCGGCCGTCACTTCGGCCGGCCGCTGGTCCACGGTCAGACTATAGAATTCAATCCGCTCCGATCCGTTCACGACCGTGACCGTGTGCGGGCCGCGGCTCAGGGTCGCCGTCGCCAGGCGGGCGGTCGCCCCTCCGCCCGAATCGCGCGCGTAGCTCAGCGTGCTCAGCGGCGCGCCATCCAGCAGAACCGTTACAGTGAACGGCGTCAACTTGGGCCTCTCCACAGAAACCCGCAGCGAATAGGTACCTTCCGCGAACACAGACACCGGGGCCGACAGTTCTTCACCGGGCGCCAGGAATCGGGACGGCTTAATTCCCGCAGGGGGCGCCGTCGCCGGATTCATCTCATGAGAGAGCACAACGCGGTTGA
The DNA here is from genome assembly GCA_016871155.1 of Acidobacteriota bacterium. Classification (GTDB taxonomy): domain Bacteria; phylum Acidobacteriota; class Terriglobia; order Bryobacterales; family Bryobacteraceae. The sequence continues at coordinate 15,198 of VFZO01000130.1, forward strand.
ACGGCGGCGTGACGATCACGCGATCCAGCACGTGCGAGGCCGCCTCCATATACCGTTCCAGCATCATGGGCGGAGTGTAGAGCGTCTCGCCGTTGGTGTCGAAGCCCGCGCCGCCGGCCTCGTCGGCCGGGAACAGATCCGGCGCGGCCACATCCAGCCCGAACAGATCGCGAATCGTATTCTTCCATTCGCGGCGGTTTAATCGACGGGGCGCCACGTACCCGGCATAGTCGCCCGTCGAGCAGCCCGTGGTGCGCAGCCGTTCTTCAATCCAATTCGCCACCGACAAACGGTCCGCTTCGGAAATTTTCGCCTCGCCCGGAGGCATCGTCCGGTTGCGCAACTGGGTGGCCACATCGCGCCAAAGTACTCGCCGAGTGTCCACATCGGTCACCGACTCGGACTTTAGAAAGTCGATGCGATTGCGTGGATTCGCGGGGTTGTGGCAGCTCGCGCAGTGCGCCGTAAGCACCGGCCGGATCTTCGTTGTGAACTCATCGGGCGCGGCGAAGCCCGTTGCCACGGCCGCGAAACACAATATCGCTCTCACACCCAAACTCTATCGCAGTCTGGCCCTTCCCTCCCGCGATTCGCGCTCCACAGGGCGAGGGACGAAATGAACAACACACTACGGGCCATCCTAGCCACCGCGATCGCCGCCGCGAACGAGATTCCGGTGTCGATCACCGGCTCGGCGGCTGTCTCCTCGCCGCCGGCGGCGATGGCTCGCCAACAGGCCGCAGGCCTGCTGGCGCGCGCGGGTGTGGCGCTCCACTGGTGCGGCCAGTGCAGGAATCGCTTCGGTGTGATCCGGATCGCATTGATCGATCAGGCGCCACCGGATACCCCCGAGCGGATTTTGGCGCAGGCCCGTTTCGGCCAAGGCCGCGAGCTATGGATTTTCCTCGACCGCGTCCGCAACGTCAATGGTGCCACGATGTTCACGCGGGTGCTGGCGCACGTCATCGTCCACGAGCTGGTCCACCTGCTGCAGCGCAGCAACCGCCACACCGAGGAGGGCATTATGAAAGCGCGTTGGGACGCCGCCGACTACGAAGCGATTCGCCGGGGCACGATGCGGCTGAGCGAGACCGACGTGGAATTGCTCCACGCCGGCCTCGCAAAGCGATTAAGCGCTCTTTCGCCCACGCTGGTAGCGGATGCCCGTAGCCACACAGCCCAACCCGGCCAGGACCAGGGTGCCTGGCTCGGGCACACCGGTTTGCGGATCGTTGATTGAAAACTGGACGTTCTGGAAGTAGGCCTGCGGCGTGCTGCCGGTCACTCCGAATGCGACGCCGTTGGACAGAAACTGGGTGTGCCCGGCGTAGCCGGTTAGAGCCTGATTTCCGTTCACAAAGAGGGAGGCGCGCTGCGTGCCCGGATCGTAGCGCATTTCGAAGTTGAAGTAGCCGGTCCCCGTTAGCGCGACCTGCAGCGCTGGGTTCCCTGCGTCCGTGAACATGCTCAAGCCGGCCCAACTACTGGTTCCATTGCTGCCAAAAACCATGTCGAACCGCCGCGACGGCGTAAAGAGG
>VFZO01000131.1 GCA_016871155.1 Acidobacteriota bacterium
AGTAACGCGCGATCCCTGGAAGTCGATCTTGAGAAGGCCGTTGAACGAGAGCTGAAAGGGCTGGTTTTGTTTGTCACCCATTGGGTGCTGTCCTCCGCAGGGGTCTTCGCTGCCTTCAAACCCCTATGGATATTGATGCGGACGAGCATCCGGGAGATTCGCACGCGCGGCTCAAAACGGAAATGTGGGTTAACACGCTGATCCTGGCCTTCGCGGTTTTCATGGTGGTCCGGATGGTCAATAACATGAAGGCGCGAATGGCCGCAGAAGAAGCCGCCGCGCCGGCAGCCCCCGCTCCTCCGCCGGCGGACGTCGTTCTGTTGACAGAGATCCGCGACCTGCTCTCGAAGCGATAAGAAGAGTTCTCGACGGCGCCAGAGCGCACATTGCGGGCCGAGGCGCCGTCACTTCACGGAAGCCCTTCAGGCTATGTTACCGGGGCGACGGCTCATCCGATTTCCAGTTTGCCTCGTATGACTGGGCAAGGAGCTTGAAACCGATGAAATTCTTCTTGGCCGGGCTGGCCATTACCTGTATGTCTATCACAGTGGCGCGAGCCGAAACGGCGTACGCGCTGGATTCGCGCAACATTCTGGTCCGCTTCGACACGGCCAATCCGGGGTTCACCGAGGAGACACGCACCATTCGTGGTCTTATGCCCGGCGAATCGCTGCTGGGAATCGACTTTCGTCCAGCCAACGGGCGGCTCTACGGCCTGGGTTCGAGCAGCCGGGTCTACGTGATCGATACGGCCACGGGCGCGGCCACGGCTGTGGGTAGCGGTCCGTTTACGCCGGCGCTGGATGGAACCGAATTCGGGTTCGACTTCAATCCGACCGTGGACCGCATTCGCGTGGTGAGCAACACGGGTCAGAATCTGCGGCTTCATCCGGATACAGGCGTGGTGGTCGCCGTCGACATGCGGCTGAACTCGGACAACAACGCTCCCTATCGCGTCGTGGCGTCGGCGTACACCAATAGCGTGGCAGGGGCCACCACGACCGTACTCTACAACATCGACGCGGAACTTCGGGCTCTGCTCACCCAGATACCTCCGAACGACGGCCGCTTGAACATGGTCGGAATGCTGCAGGCGGATCTATCCGAGGTGGCTGGCTTTGACATTTCGCCCCGCACCAATATTGGCTATGTAGCGGCACGGGTACGCGGCGTTGCATCGTCGGTGTTGTATGAAGTGGAACTCCCCACAGGTCTTGCGCGCATCGTGGGTCTCTTCGATCGCCACGATCAGATCGGCGGCCTGGCGATTCCAGGAAGGTAAGAGCGATGGCGGCCCAGCGCGGTATTCCGGCCGCGCTGGGCCACTCTCGAAAATCAGCCGCCGGCCTTGGCTTGGTTGGCGCTTCCCGGGCGAGCCCTGTTCATGGCCTTGACCATAAGGAAGATGGCCCATGCTAACACGAGGAACTCGATTGTCGTTTGGATGAAGTTACCGTAGGCGAGGATCGGTGCCTTCACTTTGGCCGCCGCGTCCAAGTTCTCGTACACTTTACCGTCCAGTGCGAGAAATAGGCCCTTGAAATCGATGCCGCCGGTTAGTAGGCCGAGCGGAGGCATGATGATGTCGTTGACGAAGGAATTGACGATCTTGCCGAAGGCGCCGCCGATGATCACGCCGACCGCCAAGTCCATTACGTTTCCAGACACCGCGAATTGCTTGAATTCATCAACCATTCCCATGTGGGTTATCTCCTCTTTCCAGTCTTACCCTCTACGCGGCCCGCGATCGAAAAACGGAAAAACGGGTGACTTCCCGAAAACCCATTTTTTCGTACAGCCTGCGGCCCGCGGATGATGATTGTAACACGCAGGAGTCGAAAGTCCAGCGTGATTTCACAAGTTCGAGAGCAATTCGCATCAAGGATTCGGCATAGCCCTGGCGGCGATGCCCCGGAACGGTGCCAACTGAGTAAAATCCGGCGCAGTCTCCTGCGCAATTCAGCATTACTATTGCAATAGGTTTTCCGCCGGCAAACGCGATATATCCTGCATATTCTTTTTCCCAAATGCCCGCGTGGCCATATACGTTGAGCGTCATTTGGAACGGCAGTTCGAAAATAATGGAAACCAGATGGGCGAAGATCAGTCGAGACGGAGGATCGTTAACCTCACGAACCTCCATCTTCGGCGGCCTGCGATCCGGAGGCCGTAGAGCTTCCGCCAGCATGCCAGGGGCGGTCAAGACCTGTTCCATTCCAAACGACGCGCAGGTGCTGTTCATCGCGGCCAGTGATCCGCCCACTAGCAGATCGTGACAAAGCCAGCAGGACCAGCCCATGCCGATGCTATTGAAATATTCCGTGGGGGCGGCGATTTGCTTGGCGAGAGATGTTGTATCGGCGGCCGGCGTTCGCAGGAGCGCCGAATTGAACACCGGATAGTTCCGCCCGCAACTGATGGCCTCCACGCCGGGGAGGTCCTTGATCTGACCAGAATCGGTGACGCGCGCGTAGAATTCCATGGCATGACGAAGGTTCGTCTCCACGAGTTGGTAGGGCTGCGCGACGGTCCGCATGCGCGGGCTATTACAACAGAGAAACGGGATCGACGTCAATCACCAGGGAGGTAGCCCCCCATTTTTTTTCCACCGCCGCCCGGCGAATCCGGTGCAGGGTTTCGTTCAGCAGCTTCCGATCGGTCGACTTCAACAGCAACTGATAGCGAAACTCATTCTTGAGCCGGGGAACCGGCGCGGGCGCCGGTCCCATTACGCGCATCTCCTTCGGTTCCGGCTTCAGAAGCGTTTCCAACTCCGACGCTTTGCGCAGCGCTTCCTCCTGCATCTCGTCGCGAACTAGAACGTTGGCCAGAGCGGCAAAAGGCGGATAGCGCATGGCCCGGCGGAAGTGAATCTCCTTTTCGTAGAACGCCGGATAGTCTTGGAGTGCTGCGAGCCGGACGGCGTAGTGCTCCGGATTCGACGTCTGGAGAATTACCTGGCCTGGAATGAGGCCGCGCCCGGCGCGTCCGGCGGCCTGGGTCAAAAGTTGAAAGGTGCGCTCCGCAGCCCGGAAATCCGGAAGGCCCAGGCCGATGTCGGCCGAGACTATGCCAACCAACGTGACATTTGGAATGTCGTGGCCTTTGGCGATCATCTGCGTTCCCACGAGAATGTCGTAGTTTCCGTCGCGGAACCCGTGTAGGATCGTTTCAAAATGGCGCTTGGTGGTGACCGTGTCGCGATCCATGCGGGCGATTCGCGCCTTCGGCAGCGCCTGGTGCAACTCCTCTTCCACCTTCTCGGCGCCGGTGCCAACGAAGTTGAGGTACTCGCTGTCGCATTTGGGACATTTCTCCGGAACCCGCTCGGCGTAGTTGCAGTAGTGGCACAGCAGGCGTCGATCACGCCGGTGGTAGGTGAGCGTGACGGCGCAGTTGGGGCAGGGGACCCGTTCTCCGCAGGCGCGGCAGGCGACGAAGCTGGAGAAGCCGCGCCGGTTGAGCAAGAGCATCGTCTGTTCGCCCGACTCCAGCCGCTCATGGAGCGCATCTACCAAGCGGCGCGAGAAGGTATGCGGCTTCCGCGTTTCCAAAAACTCAGCCCGCATGTCGACGAGCTCCACCTGGGGCATCGGCCGGTTCTCCACGCGGTCCGGCAGTTCCAGAAGCGTGTATTTTCCGCGCTCGACGTTGTACCGGGTTTCGAGTGCGGGCGTCGCGGAGCCCAGCACGACGCAGGCCTTCAACTCGCTGGCGCGAACGACGGCGACATCCCGGCCGTGGTAGCGCGGCGCTTCCTGCTGCTTGTAGGACTGATCGTGCTCCTCATCGACGATGATGAGGCCCAGGTTCTTGACGGGTGCGAACACTCCGCTGCGCGTGCCCACCACCACGCCGGCCTCGCCGCTGCGAATACGGCGCCACTGCTCGGCGCGTTCGTTGCCGGAGAACGCGGAGTGCAGAATCGCCACGCGGTCGCCGAACCGCGTGAGGAACTGGCCGGCGACGGCGGGCGTTAATGCGATTTCCGGTACCAGGAGAAGGGCCGATTTATTGAGGCCCAAGGCATGGTCGATAGCGCTGAGATAAACCTCTGTTTTGCCACTGCCGGTGACGCCCTGCAGCAGGAACGCATGAAACTGGCCACTGTCCAGTCCGGACTTGATGGACTCGTAGGCCGCGGACTGCGAGCCGTTCAACCGGTGCGGAGGGCGCTCCGCGGCGGGCGTGAACTCGGAGACGACGCGAAGCGCGGCTAGCCCCTTCCTGGCCAGGGAGCGGGCCGCGCGTGAGGAGTCCTTCACGCTGGCCTCCAACGATGCCAGCGGATGTTCGCCGGGATGCAACTCGAGAAACGCCGCCAATTCCCGCTCGGCTTTCGGAAGTTTGGCGTTTCCGGGCCGCTTCTCAAACCGCACGCGCAGCATCGCGGAGGGCGCGCGCATAGGGTCCTTGGCGGTGACATCCTCTTCGATCGCCACCAGCTTTTGCTGCTCGAGTGACTTCAGGAGTTTTGCGGCTTCCTCAATCTTCGTCTTCAGGTACGCTGCCGAAAGCGGACGCGCATCCAGCATTCGAAGAAGCCGGGCCCGGGGCGTTGTGTCCTGTTCGCCGAACAGCGACTGCCGGACGACGTCGCGGCCGTAGTCCGTCAACGCGTAGATCTTGGAACGCGTGGTTTCGGCCGTCGTTGGTGCCATGGAGCGAAGCACCTCCCCGAGCGGCGCGCAATAGTATCCAGCGATCCACTTACCGAGGCGGAGCAGGGCTGTATCGAGCACCGGCTCTTCATCGAGAAGCTTCTCCACGGCGCGCGTTTTGTTCCGCGGCGGGTTCGAGTGAAGGCCTATTACGACGCCGGTGAGTGTTCGCTTGCCGAACGGCACCACCACCCGGGCGCCGATCTGAACGCGGTGCCGCAACGACAGCGGCAATTCGTAGGTGAACGAAGGATCGAGCGGGACCGGCAGGCTGACTTCACAGAACATCGATCGCTTTGTATGCTTCGCGAAGGGCCGGATAGAGCGACCGGTACACCGCGTGGGCGCGCTGATAGAACGCCGCCTCCGCGGGCGGTTGCACGGTCTCGACCTCCCGCACCGTGGCGCGGCACGCCTGCACGGCGCCTGCGAAATGGCCGCTGCCGGCCATGGCGAGAAGGGCCGCTCCGTAAGCCGAGCCCTCCTGCGTTTCCAACACGACGATTCGCTTGTTGAACACGCCGGCGAAGAGCTGTTTCCAGAAAGCGCTCCTGGCGCCACCGCCCGACAGACGCACGGACTCCACGGCGCAGCCGAGGCTCTGCACGATGTCCAGGCAGTCCTTTTGCGAGTAGCAGACGCCTTCCAGAATCGCGCGGGCCATGTCGTTTCTGGTGTGCGCGGCCGTCAAACCGATCCAGGCGGCGCGGCATTGCGAATCGAGATGCGGTGTACGTTCCCCCATCAGGTAGGGCAACCAGAACAGCCCCTTCGCGCCGGCCGGCGACTCCGCCGCCGCGGCGGTGATGCTGTCATAGCTCGCGTTCGACGCGAGCTGATTTCGAAACCATTGCAGCGAGAGGCCCGCGCCTTGCGTTACCCCCATCACGTGCCATTTGTTCTTCACGGCGTGGCAGAAGGTATGGACGCGGCCCGCAGGATCGTAGGCTACATTGTCCATGTGGGCGAACACGACGCCGGAGGTGCCGATGGTGTCCGAGACGATGCCTGGTTCGACAATCCCGTTGCCGATGGCGCTGGCCGCCTGGTCGCCGCCGCCCCCGAAAACGGGCGTACCCACGCGAAGGCCGGTGGCTTCCGCGGCCGCCTGGGAGATGACGCCAGTCTGTTCCTGGGACTCGACGACGGTGGGCAGTATGGCCGGATCGATTCCGAGAATCCCGGCGAGCTCCAAGGACCACCGGCGATTCACAACGTCGAATAGTGCGGTACCGGAGGCATCCGAAACTTCGGTCGCGAACTCGCCGGTGAGCTTGTAGCGGATGTAGTCCTTGGGAAGCAGCAGGCGCCGGACTTTCTCGTAGTTGGCCGGTTCGTTGTCGCGAACCCACAGCAGTTTCGGCAGCGTGAAACCGGTGAGGACCGGGTTCGCAATGCAGTCGAGGATCTTCTGCCGGCCGGCCTTTTGGTTGATCGCATCCACCTGCGCCTGGCTGCGCTGATCGCACCAGATCAGGCTGGGACGGATGACCGCCCCGGCAGCGTCGAGAATCACCAGGCCATGCATCTGCCCCGAAAGCGCGACACCTTTCACGTCCCCTCCGCCGGATTCGGCGAGAACCTCTCGAATCGCCTGCCGGGCGGCTGCCCACCAGTTATCGGGATGCTGCTCCGCCCATAGCGGCTTCTCCATGCGCATGCCGTCATGCTCCACGGTGCGCGCAGCCCGAATCTTTCCAAGCTCGTCGACAAGCAGCGCGCGCGAGCCGCCAGTGCCGATGTCGACTCCGAGCCAATACGCGCTCATTTCAGCTCCATCGCCTGGAACGGCAGATAGGCGGCGCCGATCAGTCCGGCCTGGTTGCCCAACGTCGCCTGTTCAATACGCGTCCGCGTGTTGCGGTAGGTGAAGGAGCGCAGCTTCACCTGCTCTTCCAACGGAGGAAAGAAGAGATTCCAGGCGGGCAGCATGCCGCCGCTTAGCAGGTAGAGCGGGAAGTTGAAGGTGTTGATGAGCGTGGCCAGCGCGATGCCTAGCGCCCGGCCCATCTGGTGAAACAGCGCTCTGGCTTTGTCGTTGCCGTCCATCGCCATCTCGTACACTTCCCGGCTCGTCAGCGGGCCGGCCGAGAGGCTCATCAGCATCGCGCCGCTCTCCACCGCGGTGGCCGAGGCGAGTTTTTCCAGGCAACCCAGGTTGCCGCAGCCGCATGGCGGGCCGAACGGGTCCACGGTCATGTGGCCCAATTCGCCGGCCATTCCGTCCATGCCGTGCAGGACGCGGCCGTCCACGATAATGCCGCCGCCGACGCCCGTGCCGAGCGTCAGCAGAACCAGATCGTCCACGTGCATGCCGGCGCCCATCCACTTCTCGCCCAGCGCGGCCGCGTTGGCGTCGTTCTCCAGAATGATTGGCGTACCCAGCAGCTTCTCAATGGCGTCGCGCACCGGAAAGTTCTCAAGATAGGGAAGATTGTTCGAGTTCGTGATGAACCCTTCCTTCAACCGGATGAAACCGGGGACGCCGATTCCGACGCCGGCCAGCCGATTGCCGGAGAGCTTCGTCCGCAGCGCATTGACGCCATTCACGATGTCGCCAATCACCGCGTCGCGCCCGCCTTCGAAGTTCGTATCCACGGCGATCTTTTCGAGGATTTTTCCTTCGCGATTGACCGCGGCGGCGCGGAGATTGGTACCTCCCAGGTCGACGCCAATTGAAAATTCCATTGCTATTTTGTGACTCCCATGGTCATGAGCAGAAATGCGTAATATTCCGCTTTCTCTTCCAGAGCGGCATAGCGTCCGGATTTGCCGAAATGCCCGGCGCCCATGTTGATCTTCAGCGCGAGCAGGTTCTTGCCGGCATTCAAGGTGCGCAGCTTCGCCACCCATTTGGACGGCTCCCAATACGGCACGCGCGGATCGTTCAAACCGCCTGTGGCCAGGATGTTCGGGTAGTTCCGTTTCGCGAGATTGTCGTACGGCGAATAGGACTTGATGTATTCGTAGAAGGGCTTCTCCTCCGGATTGCCCCATTCTTCATACTCGCCGACGGTCAGCGGCAGGGATGCGTCGGACATGGAGTTCAATACGTCGACGAACGGCACCAGCGCCAGCACGGTGTGAAAGAGCTCCGGTTTCAGATTCACGACCGCGCCCATCAGCAATCCGCCCGCGCTGCCGCCCATGATTCCGAGCCGCGAAGGGCTGGTGTATTTGGCAGCGACAAGGTGCTCGGCCGCGGCGATGAAATCGGTGAACGTGTTCTTCTTGCTGAGCAGCTTGCCGTTTTCATACCAACTCCGTCCCATCTCCGAGCCGCCGCGAATGGAAGCGATGGCGAAGACGAAGCCGCGGTCCAACAGCGAGAGGCGGGAGGGGTCGAAGGCCGCCTCCGTGTTGATCCCGTAAGAACCGTAGGCGTAGAGCAGCGCCGGCGCCTTGCCGGTCTTTCGAAAACCCTTCCTGTATACGACCGCGATTGGAATTTTCGCGCCATCGGAAGCCGTGGCAAACAGGCGCTCACTCGCGTAGAGCGTGGGGTCGTATCCACTGGGAATCTGCTGTTGCTTGCGCAGCGTTCGTTGGCGCGTGCTCAGCTCGTAGTCGAAGACCGAGGACGGCGTGACCAGCGACTGGTAGGTGAACCGGATCGTCTTGGCGTCGTAGTTCGGATTGCCGGCAGGCTGGAGGGCGTAGACCGGTTCCGGCAAGGCGATCACGTGATCGTCCTCGCCGTCCCACTTCCGGGCTCGAATCCTTCGAAGGCCGTTCTCGCGCTCAGTGACCGTAAGCCAACTCTTGTACTCATCGATCCGCTCAAGCAGAACGTCAGGCCGGTGGGGGATCAACTCGGTCCACTTGGCTGGATCGGTTTCGCCTGGCGTTGCGCGGGAGAGTTTGAAATTCAGCGCGTTCTGGTTGTGGAGGATCAGGAAGCGGCCATCGTGATGGTGAACCGCGTACTCCATTCCATGGCGCCGTCCGGCCACGGTGGCGAATTTGGCCGCAGGCGTATCGGCGTCGAGATAGAAAACCTCCGACGTCATCTTGCTGTCGCTGGCGATCAGAACGTAGCGATCGTCGCGCGTTTTTCGAACTTCGACGTAGAACCGTTCGTCTGGTTCCTCGAATACCAGTTGGTCCTGACTGGTGGCTTCGCCGAGAATGTGGCGGTAGACGCGGTACGGGCGTTTGGCCGAGTCCAGCGTCGTGTAGAAGATGGTCCGGTTGTCGTTCGCCCAGACCGTGCCGTAATAGACGTTCGGAACCTGGTCCGGCAGCGTGGCCTGCGTCTTCAGGTCCTTGAAATGCGTGGTGTAGACCTCGTCTCCGCCAGTATCGATCGAGTAGGCGAGCACCTGATGGTTGGGGCTGACGGCGAAGTTCGCCAAACGGAAGTACCCGTGGCCTTTGGCCAGTTCGTTGCCGTCCAGCAGTAACTGCTCTTTCGCGTCGAGAGTCTCGTACTTCCGGCAGTAGAGCTGATAGTTTTGGCCCTTTTCAATCCGGGTGTAGTAGTAAAAGTCGTCGCGCTTCTCGGGAACCGAGAGGTCGGTCTCCTGGATGCGTCCGATCATCTCTTGGTACAGCGTGTCCTTCAGCCCGGCCACCGGCTCCATCAAGCGTTCGAAGTACTTGTTTTCCGACTGCAGATACTGCAGCACCTCTGGATTCGATTTCTCACGAAGCCAGAAGTAATCGTCGATGCGGGTCTCGTTGTGGAGCGTGATGGATTTCGGTTTGCGGGCCGCGATGGGCGGCGTGGCGGGTTCGGCTGCGTTCATTGCGTAGATCGATGAGGCCACGAAAACGCGGCGAGTCATAACGTTCAGAATAGCTGATGGAACTTTCAACCGCCCTTCGCGTCTTGTAAGCAGAGGCCCTAAAGCTTCTCCGCGTAGCACCGATATGTTAAGCGCGAGGTGTTCCATGGACATCGTCGGAACTCGAAAATTCGTAGAGATTGGCGGCGACCAGACGCATGAGCTGCCTCCCTTGTTGATCGCCGATGGACCGCCGCCGGCACGGCGCCTTGAAAAGGTGATGAACATGGCGGCCGAACTGGTGGAGACGGACGCGCTGATTCCGTTCGGAACCGTCGAAGACGCCGAACTGGATCGCCGCCGTTACGACCTGGCTGTTCAGTTCAGCGAGCAGTACCTGGGGCTGCGCGCCCAATGGCGCTGGGGCGACGCCGTGCTCGAGTGGATTCGCCAGTGCGAGACCACCTTCGAGATGTCGGCCGCTCTACGCGGATTGCTGCGCCCGGACGTATGGCCGCACGCCGGCAGGACCAGTTTCGTTGCGCTGCTTCAGGACAAGCACGTCGATTTCGGAGACGTGCAGTTGAATCAGGCCCTGGGACTGCGGCTGGCGTTCCGGCACCTGCCGCCGTTGGCCTGCTGCACCGACCAGTTCCTTATGTATTTGCACCAGAGCGTCGCCGCCTCGGCCTATCAAGCCTGGGCGAGCATGACACCGGACCCCGTCTCCGCGCTACCGCCGGAGCGCTTCGCGTTTCAAGTCGTTAGGATGTAGCTCACACCCGCTCGGGCACGATGTAGGGAGCCCGGTACTTGCGCGAGAGCATCGCGTTCGCCTCGGCGTCATTATTGAAGCGCATCTTCGCCGGATCGAAAGCCAGTTCCCGTTTCAGGCGGTACGAGATATTGCCGAGATGGCAGAGTGCCGTCGACAGCGCCGTCTCTTCGATTTCGGCGTGGAGAAGTTTCGGATTGCGAGCGCGAACCGCATCGGCGAAATTCGCGAAGTGGTCGAGGTTCGCGGGCGACTCCACGTCCGGCTCGGCTTGCTTGTTGCGGCCCATGCGGATGGAGAACTTCCCGTCCGACATCATATGCATGTGACCTTTGGTGCCGTAGAAATCCCAGGACATCGGTTCCGCCGTGTAGAGCCCGCGCAACTGGCCGACAATGTGCGACCCATCGTCAAAGGTCCAGGTAACGTTCTGCGTATTCGGCGTCTGTGCCTGATCCTTGTACCCGAAGCGGCCGCCCGTGGAATGCACTTTTACAGGTAGACGTTTCCGCATGGCCCAGCGATTGATGTCGACCAAGTGGATGCCGTTGTTGCCCAGCTCGCCGTTACCGAAGTCCCAAAACCAGTGCCAGTTGTAGTGCACCAGATTGGCGTGATAGTCCTGCATTGGAGCCGGGCCCAGCCACAGGTCCCAATTCAGATTCGCCGGCGGTTTCTGTATTGGCTTGAACCCGATGGAGTCGCGGTTTCCCGGGAAAACGAAGTTGCTCTGATAGATGTCGCCGAGAGCGCCGGAGTGAATGATCTCGATCGCTTTCCGGAATCGGCCCCACCAACGCCGCTGTGTGCCGCCGGCGGCAACGCGGTTGTACTTGCGCGCCGTCTCGACGAGTTTGATCCCCTCGAAAATATTGTGGGAGACCGGCTTTTCAACGTACACATCTTTGCCTGCCTGCATCGCCCAGATTGCCGTGAGCGTGTGCCAATGATTCGTTGTCGCCACCGTTACGGCGTCGATCGACGTATCGTTGAACGCCTGGCGCATGTCGGAGTAGATGACGGGACGCTTACCGGACCGCTCGAAAACGACCTGCGACGCGGCCTCGGCTCGCGCACCGTCCACCTCCACCAGCGCCGCGACCTCGACGTTACTGCCCGGCAGAATTTCCTTAATGTGTGCGGTGCCGCGGCCGCCAAGGCCGACGATCGCAACGCGCAAGCGATCGCTCGCTTGCGCCCAACTGGAAGAAGCGGCAGCGGTGGCGGCCGTGACGAGGAAAGAGCGGCGCGGATTGGTAGGCATTTGGGTGATAGTGTATCGCGGGCCGCGGGGCATTGGACTACCGCAGCCAGTCCCGGGCCAACTCCGCTCCGTCGCCCGAAAGATCCACGGCCTCCCGCCGTGTCTCGGCGCCATCCACGCTATAGACGGCAACGATTCCTTCCGGCGTGGGCTGCAGCTCCAGGCGTTTTTCGCGAGCCTCCAGCCGAAGGTTTGAGCCGATCCACGCCGGACCAATCCGCAGCCGCAGCGCGTGCCCAAGCTTCATGCATTCGGTGAGGAGCGCGTCGGTAAACGGGCTTCGCTTTAGCTGTTCGGCCAGCGGGGCCACGGCCTTGGCCGCCTCGAGTTCGATGAGACGGCGTTCCCGGTCTGCGCGCTCCGCCTCCTTGTCGTTGCCTCGCTCCATCTGATTGAGCGCGTTTTCCAGGTTGTCTAGGAAACTCATTTCTACATGGTAAGGCGATACAATGACGCCGTCATGCTGCGCCGGAACTTCTTACAAACCTTGCCCGCCCTCGCTTTCGCCCAGACGGCGCACGAGAAGACCAAACCTCTCCATCTGAAGATCACAGGCCTAAAGACGTTCATCGTAAACGTCGGCAGCGTGAATTGGGCGTTTTGCAAGGTCTACACCGATCAAGGCCTTACCGGCCTCGGTGAAGGGTCCATTACGTCGAAGGAGGCGACGCTCTCCGCCGCCATTATGGACAATGAGCGCCTTTTGATCGGGCGCGATCCATCGGACATCGAGGGCATCTGGCAGTCTTTGTACCGCGTGCCTCGTTGGCGTGGCGGGCCGATTTTGAACTCCGCCATCTCCGCGATCGAGATCGCGCTTTGGGACATCGTTGGCAAGGCGCTGGGAGTGCCGGTCTACAAACTACTGGGCGGCGCGGCGCGCGAGCGGGTGCGCCTGTACCTGGACGTCGGAGACAGGCCGGAGGACTATCTGCGCGCGAAGTCGCTCGGATTCACCGCGGCGAAGTCCGGATTTCTCAGTCCGAAGAACGGCGTGATCGACGCGTTCGGTTCCGTGCGGGACGGCGTACGGAAGATGGAGGCGGTGCGCAAAACGGTGGGCGAGGAGTTCGACATCTGCCTGGATCCGCACGGCCGGCTGACGACAACCATGGCCGTGCAATTCTGCACCGCCATCGAGCCCTTGCGCCCGTTCTTCGTGGAGGAGGCGACGCAACTGGAGGACCTCGGAGAATTGGCGCATCTGCGCGCAAAAACGAAAGTACCTCTGGCGACCGGTGAGCGCCACTTCACCAAATACGCCTTCACCGAAATGTGTTCGCGGCATCTGGTGGACTTCGTCCAGCCGGATGTCTGCCACGCCGGCGGCATCCTGGAAATGAAAAAGATCGGGACGATCGCCGAGGCCTATCGCATCGAGATGGCGCCGCATAATCCACAGAGCCTGGTATCGACCCTGGCGTCGCTTCACGTCGACGCCACCACGCCCGCCTGCACGATTCAGGAGTTCACCATCAAAGACGATGCCTGGCTGCTGGACCTGTTCGGCGGCGCGCGCGTAGAGCACAAGAACGGTTTCGCCGATCTCCCCTCCAAACCCGGTCTGGGCTGCGAGTTCGACGAAAAGGTTGCCGCCGCGCATCCCTACAAACCGGTGAAGCGCCCGGAGTACAAGTTTGCCGATGGCGCCGTTGCCGACCAATAATGGATGGTTATGCGCATCGCCGTCGTCGGACTTGGATTCATGGGGAGCACCCACCTAAAGGGGCTCAAGGAGGTGAAAGGCGCCACGTTGGCGGCTGTGGTTTCGGCGGACCCGAAACGACGGTCCGGCGATCTTAGCGACATCCAGGGGAATCTCGGCGGACCAGGCGAGAAGCTGGATTTCTCGCAGGTGGCGCAATACTCGACACCCGCCGAGGCGTTCGCTGATCCAAACGTCGACGCCGTGGACCTGTGCGTTCCCACAGATCTGCACAAGCCATTGGCGTTGGCGGCCATGCTGGCGGGCAAGCACGTGCTGGTGGAAAAGCCGATGGCCCTGACGGTGACCGAATGCGCGGAGATGATTGAGGCGGCCGAAAAGGCGCGCGTTGTCCTGATGGTGGCGCAGGTTCTACGGTTCTTCCCCGCCTATACGGCGCTGCGGCGGGAGCTGCAGTCCGGCACGCTGGGTCCGGTCCGTTCCGCCCTGTTCCGCCGGCGCTGTGCGGCGCCCGCTTGGAGCAAATGGTTGAAGGAATCGGACAAAAGCGGCGGCGGTGTGTTTGACCTGCTGATTCACGACGTAGACATGGTCTACCACCTGTTCGGAAAGCCGGCCGCCGTCACCGCCACCGGCTACGAGAATTTGAACGCCGGGCTCGACATCGTTACCGCCAACTTTCACTACGCCGATATCGGTTCCGTGATCGTCAGCGGCGGTTGGCATCACCCGAAGGCCTATCCTTTCTCGATGGAATACACGGTGAATGCGGAGGGCGGCACGCTGGACTATTCCACCGATAACCGTCCGCCGAAGCTCTACCGGGCAAACGGCGAGGCGGAGGAGCTGACCCTGGACGAGGTGGACGGCTACGCTGCCGAGATTCAGTATTTTGCCGATTGCGTGAACCAAAATAAAAAGCCGGAGACGTGCTCTCCGGTCGAATCGGCGATGGGCGTGGCACTGGCCTTGACCATGAACGAATCGCGCGCCAGGGGCGGAGCGCGGATCTCGCTTTAGGGAGTGGCCGTGGCCATTCGCCGCAGCCGGTGATCCAGCTTTTCCAACAGTTCTTCTCGCCCGTAGGTCACGTGTTGGCGCATGGCCTCGCTGGCTCGAAGCGGATCGCCGCATATGAGTTCACCTGCCAGTGAAGCATGGAAGCGTTCCGGAAGCTGGTGCCAGTCAGCCGCGGTGTCGTAGAGCCAATTGAGTGTCAGGACGTGGTTCCTTTCCATCGCCTGTCGCAGCGCCCGGTAGCCAGTGCACTCGGCGACCCGCATGTGAAAACGCATGTGGCGTTGGTGCAGTTCGAAGATCTCGCCAGTAGAAAGTAGCTGGCGGGCGGCCTTTCCATAGGCGTCGTCCAACCAGGCCGCTAGAGTCACAATCTCCTGGCGCTCCGACCGGCTGGCCTTTTCAGCGAACAATCGCGCCGAGTGCGTTTCCAGAGCCTCCCGGACGACATAGTAACCGCGAACATCGTCGGAATCCGGAATTCGAACTCGAGTGCCTACCCTCGGCCGGCTCTCGACCAACTCTTCCGACTCCAGCAGTTGAAGCGCCTCACCGACCGGAACGATGCTCACGTTGAAATCGTTGGCCAGTTGACGCCGGGACAGCGACGCGCCCAGCGGCAGTTCGCCGGAAAGAATTCGGATCCGTAGGTTCTGGTACACCATTTCGGACAAGCTTTGCGGGTTGCGGGCCGGTTTCACTGATACATCAGTTTAGCGAAGTCGGCTTGACACGCCCGTCTGGCTTCTGTATATTTGCTGATACATCAGATATGCTCCGTGTCTTTTTTCTCGCAATCACCAGCGTTTGGTCGCAGTCTTCGACGGCGACACTCCAGGGACTCATCTCCGACGCCTCGGGCGCCGCTGTGCCGGGGGCGGAGGTATCGATCGTGAATTTGGGGACCAATATTGCCCGTAAGTTCTCCACCTCGAACAGCGGAATCTACTCGTTTCCTCTCCTTCCGCCCGGAACGTATCGCATGGAAGTAATGAAGAACGGTTTCAAACCGCTGACGCGGGACGGCGTCCTGCTGCAGGTGAGTGACCGGGTTTCGTTGGACCTTATGCTTGAAGTCGGCACGGCCACGGACCGGGTCACCGTCGAGGCGTCCGCGCCGCTCGTGAACACGACCAACGCAACCCTCGGTCAAGTGATCGAAAATCGGCGAATCATCGAACTGCCACTGAACGGGCGCGAGCCATTCTCCCTCGCCGCTCTGGCCCCGGGCGTCCTGCCTACGCCATCGGCCGGGTTCGTGCACCTGGGTGGCAGCGTCCCGTCAATCAACGGCGCGTCCAACTTTACCAGCGAAGTGACCGTCGACGGAATGCCGAACACGACGCCGCGAAACGGCCCGCGCAACAGCTTTCTGATCTACACGCCGAGCGTCGACGCGGTGAGCGAGTTTAAAGTCGAAACCAACGCCCTTTCCGCAGAATTCGGCCGCTTTAACGGCGGTGTGATCAGCGTAGTGACCAAGGCCGGCACCAACCAGTTCCACGGCACCCTCTATGAGTTCCTTCGCAATTCCAAAATGGACGCGAACAGCTTCTTTGCCAATCGGGCCGGCGTGCCACTGGGCGCACTCCGCCGCAATCAATACGGATTTACCCTCGGCGGGCCGGTGGTTCTGCCGAAGTTGTACAACGGCAAGGACCGCACGTTTTTCTTCATGGACTATGAGGGTTTTCGAGAGTCGCAACTAGCGACCTCAGCGTTCACCGTACCTTCGACGCTGGAACGGAATGGCGACTTCTCTGCGACCCGGAATGGCGCCGGCGCACTGATTGTCGTCTACGATCCGGCCACCCTGCGGGAGGTGACGCCCGGAAACTTCACCCGTTCGCCGTTTCCAGGAAATGTCGTGCCTTCGCCGCGCATCGCCGCCACTTCCCGGGCGTTGGGGCAGTATTACCCGTCGCCCACGAATTCCAGAATCGCCGGCAATCTGGATATTGGCGCATCGCGCAGGAACGTAACGGATTCCGGCGACGCGCGCCTGGATCACAATCTCAGTGACCGCCACAAGATCTTTGGCCGCTACTCCATCCAATATCCGTTTGTGGGCGAGCCGAACTATTTCGCGAATCTGGGCAACCCGACCAACCCTCCGTTAACCCAGCGCCGCCACTCCTTTACCCTGCAAGATACCTACACTATCAGCCCATCGCTGATATTCAGCCTGAACTATGGCCTCTCGCGAATGTTCGGAACGCGCCAGGCGTGGAGCGATGGCTTCGATGTGACGTCGATCGGCATTGCGGCCAGCTTCCGGGATGCGCAGCAGGTGCGGGCCATCCCGCCGACAAGCATCGGAGGCATGTCGGGCATCGGGAACGGCGTGCAAAACTTTTCGACGCAACTCGGTCATTCCGTGCAGTCCTCGCTGACCAAGATCGCCGGCAAACACTCGCTGAAGGTTGGCGCGGATTTCCGCACCTACTTCATCAACCAGTTGCAGAACACGCGCGCCAGCGGCAACCTCAATTTCGGCCAGAATTTTACTCAGGGTCCCAACCCGTTCCAGGCCTC
>VFZO01000132.1 GCA_016871155.1 Acidobacteriota bacterium
GCGGGTTTTTGGGGTTGCGGTGTGGAATGTACCCGCGCCGTTTTACGCGCCGCAGGTGGCAGAGGTGACTGACCCCATGCGGGACCCCATGCGGGACGACCCCACGCGGGACCCCGCGGCATGTGCCCCAGGGAGAGCCCCGGGTGTAGTCCTGCATCCCCTTCGTCACGCGTGCGCCGGATCCTCGTCCGGTGCATCCGGAGACCTGCCCGGGCCGGCTACAAACGCTGCAAGACGTCTCTAATCGACTTCCGCACGTGAGCGGGCGTATCCGCCCTGCGTAACTCCTTTTGCCCAATGACAGTCACTAGACGCCGGGCTGTCTTCGAAACTGTTTCCCATCCAGGAGGCGATGGTTGCCGTCCTTGCCGTCCAAAGAATCGGCTGGGTTGATCGTCGAAAATCGATTCGGTCACCGCGTTGCGAACCTCCGGCTCCAATTCGCCATCCAACAGTGTTCGCAGGGTTCCCAGCAACGCCGCATCCGTTCTGCGGGAAACGATCGACCGATGGGCCAGATCCACACGATCCAGCGCATCGAGGCGGTGATCGCCGATAATCTCCACGAAGACGGCGAGCGCCCTTTGACTCCCGTTCTCGACCAGTAGCGGTGCGTTCAGAGTGTGGTATCCGTTCCGGCTCGTATGATGAAATACGGCCGCAGCCGGTGCGCTCATCGGGCGGACAGCGGCCAGCGCAGGGAGAAGAAAAGTCAGCCTCGCCGGAATCGCGAGGAAACCCGGTTCGGTGGACAACGCCACACAGAGTGCCCCGGTTGCTGGGGAAGGATTTTCCCGCAATGCCTGAAAGATCTTCGAGATATGAACTAGCCTCTCCTGCGGCTCATTCAAATTGTCCACCCGCGCAAGGAACTCCTCCGTTGCAAGCAGCGATTGCAACTTTGCCATGGCCCTTCGGTCGTTTGACTTAGCCACCTCAACACTCGCCTGTTGCAAAGCCGCGCGATCATTGGATTCGGCCAGGATTGCCAGCGAACTCCGCAGTCCGGGCGATTGACTGAATGTTAGCATCGAGGCGAACGCGAACGAGGTCAGGCGAACCATATTCCTCAGCCCGGATATCTTGCAATAGCGCGCGCGATCAATGTTTCGGAATTGCGCACGGCATCGGATAAATTCGCCGGCAGCGTGCCACCTGCCAGCAGTTCGTTTGCCCACCTTCGTGCGTAATGAAGGGCCTCAACCGAGGCGGCGTCCCAGGATGGTTGGCGGGGCGGCCGCAGGGCGTTTCCATACCACGGCCTCTCCTGATAGTCGAAGACGCTCTCCACCACCGCCGCGGTCAACCCGGAGAGCGGTCCGTTCACCAGCCGTACGCACAACTCCAGAATGGGTAGACCGGTGCGCACCGGGACGATCGAGTGGTGCAGTAAATACACCTTGTCGGCATCGTCAATCCGTTCACTGGAGATCAGCTCCTCAAAGACGCCCAGCGCGGCGGCGCTTCCATTTCGCGTCAGCAGCGGCGCATTCAAAGCATAGTAGCCTTCCGCATTCGTCCGCCGGAAAATGGCCGCCGCCGCATCACTCATAGGCCGGACCGCGGCCAGCGCCGGGAGCAGGAAGTTCAGCCGGACCGGCAGACTCGTGAACTCGGGATCGTTCCCCAGAATCACACATACCCGAGCCGAGGTCTCACTCGGATTTCGCTCAAACTCGCCGAATATTCTCCGGATATTATTCACCGCTTCTCTCGGATCGTCGATCGCGTCCAATCGTCCCAGAAATTCTCTCGATCGCAATTGTCTGGCCAGCGAACCCAACGCCCCCGCCGTCCCATCGGCTGCGATGCGGCACGCCGCCCCGGCGATCCTCTCTCGCAGCGGGGAAGACTGGAGCACCTCCACTTCCATGGCGATCTCTTCCGGTGTCATTTCGTTCACTCAATGCTTCCTTGCGGCTACGGGTTACGGAACATCACTTCGCTGAAACGCAGTGCCTTCACCTGGATAATATCCAGATTCTCCGCCGTCGGCGGAGGGTTATTCCCGTGCATCAGATTTTCGTCCGGCGGCACTGCCACGCCGTCCGGGACAGAGGCGGTGGCCGGTCCCCGGTGACCCAAACCCCAGACATGGCAAAGCTCATGCGCAATCGTGTTGCCATAGGCCAGAATGCGCCGCTCGGCTGTGATCGCCGGCGGTGTGCTGGGACTCGTATCGATGTTGACGTTTGGCACGACCGCGCCCCACAAAAGATCGATATGCCGCACCGCGGGGCTGTCCCCCTTCCATGCCACACCCAGCACGCCCAATACCGTCATGTCGACTTTGCTGACCGGTACGCTTGGCGGAATCCCGGTCTTCGGATTTAGCGATGACGACGTGGTCCCTTTGTCCGAAAACGTCGACGTCGCTCCAACATTCGTCGGCGGATCTTTCCGCGGGTGCGGGGCGTGGTTCATCGGGCAAAGCAGCGCATTCGCCAAAGTTCCCGCCGGACCCGACTCAATATAAGCGAGGCTGACAACTTCATTCCGGCAGTTGATTCGGATCGCCCGTTCGGAATTTGGATCGGTTGCAAGCAACACCATCGCGACGTCGTTCACCTCCACATCGAAATGTCCGGGGGAGTGTTGCGTCACCTCTACGATCTTGGAGTCCAGTGCCGGCAGGCCGACTTTGGTGTTGGGCACCGACGCCTTCACCTCCGCCACCGCCGCCATCTCCGGAATGGCCGCCCGGAAGGGCACCGCGGGTTGCGCTGCAATCCCCCCGGTGGCCGGCGTAGCAACCTGGGCGTCGATCTTGGGCTGTGCCGCGACGAAGGGCAGCGCTGGCTTCGCCGCCCGCGCTGGACTGGCCATCTCCGCCGAATCATCCGGAATCATCTCGAGCCCGGCCTGGCGCAAATAGATATTCGCCACCGCCATGTGTTTCTTGGCGTCCTCGTGAGTGGATGTTGGCCCATGCGCGTCTCTCTTCGGAATCGCCGGCTGCGCCGGGCGCGCTGCGACGGCCGGAAGCGCCGGAACCGCGGGTTGCGCCGCCACGGCTCCGCTGCCTGGAAAGGCGTCCTGCGCGGCCTGTGCCGGTACCGCCGCGAAGGCCGGCATCGCCGCTTGCGCCGCCTGCGCCGTTGTGAAAATCCGGTTCACCCGGTATTTCATTTTGAATATCGGAACTACATTCGCTCGTATCATTCCATACCCAAAACCGCCTGAGTATGGCTGCAAGAAAATGTCTCCCGCCTGTGTGCCGAAAACCTGGACCTTCTTACCTCGTTTGGATTTCTCATCGTTATGAAAATCCGCCTTGCCATCGTACTTCTCCGCTCCGGCTGCTTCACCGCCCACAATCCACCAGGCGATCCGGTCGTCGTCATCCGTCCAAGCCAGGTCGGGCTCGATTTTCGTGATTTCGTACTTCGGGACCTTTTTCGTATCTCCGGCATCGGCGCCGGCCAGAATCACGCAGCCCGCCGGATTCGGTATGAAATTGATATCGTCCGTGTCCTTCAGGTTGCTTCCAGTGGAAACCGGATTCATCTCCACGGTCACGCACGTCAGCTTATGCCGCTTCTTCAATTTCCCAATGTCCGTCGTGAGGAACAGTTCGATCAGTACGTCGTTCAGCGCCGCGCTCAGTTTCTCTCCGTGGCACTTTACGACTTCTTTTGCGGTATCCTTCAACTTCACCTTATCGGAAGCAGTCTTCCATAGAAACGCGCCAGGTTTGGCAATCTCAATGAAATGACGCATCTCAATATCGTAGTCTTTACCCATTATTAAGGGCGCTGGAACAAAGGTCGATTTCGTCTTGCGCTCCGGCTTCTCGGGGACTTGCGCTACAAGCTTCAGGTCGGCCGGCTTCTTGTTACTACAGACTTCGGTATGACAGACCGTCACCTTCACCTGATCCGCAATATCGGTAACATCTTTCAACCCAAGAATGACCCCGCTATCGCGTGCCGCGACGCCAGGCTTGGCCCCTTCGGCAAAAAACTTCTTTCCATCCGCCGGGATACCGGCGATGTCGATCTCCACCGGCAGTACCCGTGCCGCCTCTCCCGCCTTCGTTTCTTCGTCATCGAACAGTAGTATTTTGTCGTCTTCCGTCCTTAGGATCAGTTTCCCGGTGAATCCCGCCGGCTTCACCGGCTGCACAATCAACGTCGCGCGCTCATCGATCTTCGGATCGGTCTGCAACGGCAGCGGTCTTCCCAGGAAGAACTTATCCTTCGCGGCGCCCGCCGCCGGCGCCGCCGCACCCGTGGCGAGCGTGGGCAGTTTCACTGGCTCGGTCGCAGTATCGATGCGGGGTTCACATATATCCAGCGTCACTTCCACCGAAGTCGCTTGCGTGGTTGATGGCGGCCCGGCGGCCACGCTTCCCCCGCTCAGGGTCAGCGTTAGCGTGATTTCATCCACCTTCGTACTTGCAACCAACCCGGCGGCTTCCAGCTCCACACCGCCGGGCGGCGCCAATTCTGCCCCTGTGAATAGATTGTCTTTGCCGTCGAACTTCAGCGCGGTCTTCGACCCTTTCCGGAAGAAATCGATGTTCGCATCGGAGCGTGTGAACAGCCCGGTTCCATCAAAGGGAATGTCCGTGGTCAGCTTGACCGCCGCGGGTTTGTAGACCAGCCCTTCCCGCTTTACCAGCACGGTTAGTTTTCCCGGTCCAAGCACGGGGTCCGGGGTCGTATCGGCGGCCCCCGCCTGAGCGGCGGCGGGGGCCGCCGGTGCAGCTGGCGCGGCGGGCGCCGCCTGAGCGGCCGGCGCGGGCGCCGGTGGAGCCGGAAAGACGGATACGAAAATCAGCGGATCGGCCTTTAGCCGCGGAAGCGGCACGCCCTCACAGGGCGAGGTCTCGGCGATTCTTTGATAAAAGCGGCAGGCGAATGTGTCCTTAGTTGTCACAAACTCCCGGCGTTTGGCTTGAAACGTCCTCCGCACCGGCGCGTCGTGAAAGAATCGTTTCACACAGCCCGAGGCTCCCTCTTCTGCGCGGGGGCAGGGCCACTTACCAGGCGGTACCACGATTCCGGGCCGGAAAAACAATGCGATAACCCGCCGGTTCACCGAGTTCTCCCGATTCCGCTCCGCGTGATTGGAGGGTTGTGAGAGCGTGCTGTTCTCGGCGCCGGAAAACATCATTACCGGATTGAATTCCGAACATCCCTGATAGTCGCCCTTGCCGCCCGCATCGGCGCCTCGAGACAGGAAATCCGCCTTCGTCAGCACGACATTCGAGAGAAAACTGAAATACTTAGGAATCAGGACGGCTCGCGTACCGGGCCCTGGTTCTCCGTCCGCCGTCAAGCCGCTCGCGCTCTGAAAGTCCCTCACGGCTTGCGTCGATTGCGCCGTTTTCGTGCCAGCCTCATTGCCGGGGTCGAATCCTAGCGCTTTCAACATGGTTTGGGATTGCGATAAGCCCCACGCATCTCCGGTCCCATCCGCATTCGAATACAGTTTCTCCCACATCGCCACATCGCGAACGAGAATCGCATAAATCGCTCGTACCCGCCGCCCCGATAGCTTCTTGTTGTATTCGTCGTCCCCCACGGGATCGGCATGCCCGAATAGGGAGAGCGGCGATCCGGGAAACGCCGTACGCAACAAAGCGAGCTCACCGAACTCCGGTTTGGCCGCCGGCAGTACGAACGAGGAATCGAAGGCGAACCGGACGTCGTCCAGCTTCCAACAGGCGACCGAGATCAGCTCTTCGCGTAATTTATTGACGCCCTTGCCGTCGGTCGTCGGAGAAACCAGAATTGGCAACGCCTCGACTTCCGGATGTCCGGAAGAATGTCCGCCTTCAAGTTTCTTGTCACCGTATGCCATGGCCAGTTGGGTAAGCGCCTAAGACCGAGCAAAAGTTCAGTTCGATCATATCCCAAGCCGAAATGCTTGCGAGGGCGCGCTGTTCAGGAATTCCAAGTGCAACCGCTTTTCGAGATTTGATGCCGTCCGGTTCACAGACAGGAAAATGAGACTGTCACGAAAAGTAGTGACCGCTGGACCTCCGGCGTTTCACAAGCCAGTGACGCAAGAACTGAGAAGGCTCCGGATATTGACGGCTGGCGCGGTGCGAATTACGGCCAAATGCCCGTCCCTACGGCCGCCACCAGCGATCCAATCGCTCACGCAGTTCCCGCACCACGCCGCTCCGCTTTTCCGCCAGGTTCTCCTTCTCGCCCGGATCCGCCGCTAGATCGTATAGCTCCGGCGCCCGGCCCCACAGCTTATCTGGCAGCTTCTCCCAGATCGGAACGTCGAAGTTCGGCTCGTGCGGCACGATCAGCTTCCAGTTGTCGCGCACCACCCAGCGGTACTTTACGTTCGCCGCCGGGTTTGCGATGTCCACCGAAGTATGGGCGAACGTCGCGCCGAATACCTGGCGGCGGTCCCGCGTGTTCCGCGCGTCCAGGCCGCGCCATTCGGCCGGAATCCTCCCACCCGCCGCGGCCAGCACCGTCGGCGCGATGTCGAGGCTTGTCACCAGCGTCTTCTCGTCGCGCTTCGGCGCGATCTTGCCTTTCCAACGGAAGAAGATGGGCGTCCGCAGCCCCGCATCGTAGGGCGAGAGTTTCGCCCGCGTCGCGTAGAGCGTGTGCTGCCCTTCCAACTGCGTCCAGCCGTTGTCGGCCACGTAGACAAACAGCGTGTTCGACGTCAGTCCCTTCTTGTCGATGTATGCCGTCAATTCGCCCACCGTTTCGTCGAACCATTCAACCATCGCCATGTACTTCGCCTGCGCCGGGGGCAGTCCGGCGTATTTTGCCAAGAGGCGCTCCGGCGGATTGTGGGGAGTATGCGGCATCATGGGCGCGTACCAGAGCAGGAAAGGCTTCGCGCCCGCCGCATCGATGAAGTCGAACACCGGTTTCATCGTCCGGCGGCCGATCTCCAGGCCGACGTCGCCATGACGTCCACCCTTGGTTACATCGCCGTGCGACATGCACTGCGTGAAGCCGCAGCAGTTGCACTCGCCTTCCCACCATTTGCCGCTCTGGTGCGATACGTAGCCGAGTCCCGTCAGCTCGCCCGCCAGGGTTTTCGACTTCTTGAACAGATCCACCATCGCCGCGCGCGACGCGGGGTTCCGCGCGTCGCCCGGCGGATCGTTGCCCGTGATGAGATGCTCATGCGGATACCGCCCGGTCATGATGGAGGCCAGCGACGGGCGGCACAAGCTGGTTGGTACGTAGCCGCGCGTGAAAAGCAGCGATTCGGCCGCCAGCTTGTCGATGTGCGGTGTTCGCGCGTGCTTGTGGCCCATGAAGCCGTAGTCGGTCCAGCCGTGATCGTCCGAGACGATCAGCACTACGTTGGGCGGCGCGGCGCTTAGCGCCAGGGCGAAAAGCGGTAGAAGCTGTTTCACAGTTGATACAGCATAACGTAGACGATTACGCCGGTGACCGAGACATACGCCCAAATGGGGAATGTCCAACGGGCGATGCGCGCGTGATCGGCGAACCGCTCCCGCAGACCGCGGATCAGCGTGACCGGCGCCAGAATCGCCACTGGTACCGCCAGGATGGTGTGGGACAGCAGGATGGCGAAGTAGACGTAGCGAATCGCCCCTTGCTTCTGGAACTTCACCGAACCGACGTTGAAGTGATAGATCAGGTACGAAGTGAGAAACAATGCCGAAATCCCAAACGCCGCCAGCATGACTTTCCGGTGCGCCTCGCGCTTCCCCTGCCGGATTAGCCGGTAGCCGATGAGCAACAGCACGAACGCCGTCCCGTTCAGGAGCGCGTTCAAAGCCGGCAGATCACGAATTTCCATATAGCGATTGGATGTCCTTCAACAGCGGCGCGGTGTTTTCTTGTTCGTCCAGCGTATGCGCGGCGCGCAACTGGAACGCCGCGTCCACCAGCATCACCCGCGTGGAATGGGTCCGTTCCGTGTCGATAGCGCCGCTCAGGAACCCGTCTTTCGACAGCCGCGTGATCACCGGCATGGGGCCGGTGAGAAACGTCCAACGGGCCGGATCCGCTTTGTACCTGCGCCCGTAGGCCGCCAAGGCCTGCGGCGAATCGTTGTCTGGGTCGACAGTGAACGACACAATCCGCAGCCGCGGGAACTGGTAGGTGGCTTCCTGAATCCGGAACAGCGCGGCGCTCAAGCGCGGGCACGGCCCGTTGCAGGAGGTGAAGAACAGCGAGGCCAGCCACGGCCGTCCTTCGAGCACGGCGCTCCTGAATTCGTTCCCGTTCTGATCGGTCAAGGTGAAGGCCGGAACGCGGCTCAACACCGGTAGTTCGTCGCGCCTGGTGCAGCCCGCCAAAATAACGGAGCTCAGCAAAGCGCGCCGCCGGATCATGTACGGTCGAGCACCAGCAATCCGTAAATCACCGGCAGATAGATCACCGACGCCAGCAACACGCCTCGCGCGCGAAGCAGGCTGCGGTCCTTTATCATCCGGACGCACGCGCCGGCAAACGCCAGCCCGCACAACAGCGCCCCCGCGAAATACCAGGGCCCGGCCATCGAAAGCCAGGTAGGCAGCAGACTCACCGGTACCAACAGAATCGAAAACGCGAGCATCTGCCGGACCGTGGAGTCGCCATCTGGTTCCACAACCGGCAACATCCGGATACCGCCGCGTTCATAGTCCTCTCGGTACATCCAGGCGATGGCATAGAAATGCGGAAACTGCCACAGGAACAGAATGGCGTAGAGCACCCACGCCTCGTTCGTCAGCACACCGCTGGCGGCCGCGTAGCCGATCAAGGGCGGCATGGCGCCCGGAACGGCGCCGACGGTGGTTGAAATCGGTGACACGCTCTTCAGCGGTGTGTAGAGGCAAAGGTAGCTGAGCAGCGTGAACAGGCCAAGTCCGGCGGTGAGCCAGTTAGCGCCCAGCCCCAGTTCTACAAAGCCTGCCACCGATAGCGCAACGCCAAACCAGAAGGCATTCGCGGCTGGGAGATTGCCGGCCGGGATGGGCCGCCATGCCGTGCGCCGCATCCGGGCATCCGCCTCCCGCTCATACCATTGGTTCAACGCCGCCGTACCGGACGCGAGCAGCGCCGTGCCTATCATCGTATGCAAAAGCACCAGCCAGGCCACCGGCCCGTTTTGCCCGGCGAAATAGCCGACCCCGGTGGATACCAGAATCAACCA
The DNA here is from genome assembly GCA_016871155.1 of Acidobacteriota bacterium. Classification (GTDB taxonomy): domain Bacteria; phylum Acidobacteriota; class Terriglobia; order Bryobacterales; family Bryobacteraceae. The sequence continues at coordinate 9,100 of VFZO01000132.1, forward strand.
CGTGATGCGCGGTTTGGTTAAAGCCAGATAGTGCTTCACAGAGCCACCACGGCGGGGCGAACGTATCGCGAGATTTGAATTTCCATTAACGCGCAGGTGGCCGTGGTCATTGCTCCCACAGCGACGTGAATCACCGACCAGAGTAACATGGGCGCCGCCGGTTGCGCCTCGGCGCGATAGAGATACGCCGCGATTCCGAACAGCATTTGGCACCCCGTTGCGACCAGCAGCACCATGGCCGTCCGCGTCACGGGTTTCGGAGCGTTTTCGGTGGACCACGCCGCGATGCCCGCGTACATCACCAGCCCCATCACCAGCAGCGCGCAGGCCACATGCGGCATCAACCCAACCAGGTTGTGCCGGTACAAGGCTCCCAGCGCCGTTTGCATCAGCAGGGCATACCACGTCAGCTTCGCCAGTATGCGCAAGGAAGGAGAACCGGAGTCGATCACAAAATTCATATCGGCCGCAGGTGTGGCAAGTAATACCCCTCGCATGCACCCTGTAAATAGCACCGAAGCCGCCACCGCGTGCACCAGTCCCGCCACGCCGCCTCCTTGCCGGGCTTCCAGCAGGCCCCCGGCCAGGAAACAGCCGGCCACTCCGGCGCCGATCAGTGCGCGAGCGCTGGGAAGGCGGATCATGACCGCGCCCGCAGCTAGCAGGGCGAAAACCGACACGATCCGGTGCAAACCCTGTAAATCATTGCCGCCAAACGAGTTTGCCGTAGTCGCCCAAGCGCCACTCGCGATACTCGCCAGCGCCAAAAATGCCGCTAGCGACGCAATCGGAACATCCACGGATCCCCGCATCGGTACTTCCAGTGTACCGCAATTCTGGAAAAATTCCAGTCTTACAAGAAAATGGATCCTCCGAGTCGACTTAGCCCTGGCGCAGTGCGCTGGAAGGGTGAATCCGTGCCGCCCGCCACGCCGGCACCGCCGTGGCGGCAAGCGCGACAACCAGCAGGAGCGCCGTCACCCCGCCCAGTACGCGGGCGTCGAACGACTCCACGCCATACAGCATCGTTTGCAACAGACGGCCCAGCGCCAGCGTAATCGCCAGTCCGATCGTCAGCGCGATCAGCACCAGCTTCCCGCTCTGACCCAGCACCATGCGCAAAATCTCCGGCGGCGCGGCGCCCAGCGCCATTCGAATTCCAATCTCCTGCGCGCGCCGGCTGACCGCGTAGGACATGACGCCATAGATCCCGATGCTTGCCAGCAGCAAAGCGGCGGCCGCGAACAGCGCCGTCAGAAATCCGCGCGCCCGCGCCTCCGCCGCCGATTCCAGAACCACATCTTCCAACGGCCGCACCCGGTACAGCGGCATGTCCTTGTCAATATCTCGCAGCGCCTGCTTCATCGCCGCCGCCACCGTCTCCGGCGCCGAATCGCGCGAGCGCACCACGAAGTTCGCCAGCGGGTACGGATGCTGCGCCATGGGCACGTAGAACTCCACCCGCGGCGCCTGCGTCAGATTCTCGTGCCGCACGCCGCCCACCACGCCGACGATTTCGCCTTCGAACGTCACCTGCCCGCCTATCAGCATCTGCAGCCGCTGGCCAACCGGATCCCGGCCGGTCAGGTACTGCCGCGCCATCGGCTCGCTGATCACAACGACCTTGGGCGCGTCCTTCGTGTCGCGCGCCTGGAACAGCCGGCCCTGCTTCAGCGGAATTCCCATCGACTCGAAGTAGCCCGGCGTCACCGCCGTCTGACCCGCGATCGGAGGAACCGGCGGCGGCGCGTCCCCCGCGATTCGAAACTCGTAATAGCTGTAGACCGATCCCATCGGCAGCGCCACGGCCGCACCTGCCGCCTCCACTCGCGGCAGCGCCCGCAGCCGCTCCAAATAACTTTCGATGAAGGCCGAGCAGCCGTCTAGCGTCCGGAACTTCCGGATCGGCAGCGTCATTTCCGTCGTAATCGCATTCGCCGCCTGGAACCCCGGATCCACGGACAGCATTTTCCGCAGCGACTCCAGCAGCAGCCCGGCGCCGCACAGCAGCACCATGGCGATCGCCACCTCCGCTACCACCAGTAGGCTGCGCAGCCGGGCTCGCCCCGCGCCTTCGTTCGCGCCTCGCGCGCCTGCGTCCTTCAGCGCCTCCTGTTGATCGCCGCGCGACGCCTGCATCGCCGGCGCCAGGCCGAACAGCAGAGCCGTGGTCACCGAGATGCCCATCGCGAACAGCAGCACGGCCGGGTCGAGCGTCAACTCGTCCACCCGCGGCAACTGCGCCGGGTTCAGCACCCGCAGGGAGCGGATTGCCCACCACGCCAGCAGGCTCCCTAGCGCCCCGCCCATCACCGCCAGGACGATATTTTCCATCAGGAGTTGGCGAATGATCGTCCGCCGGCTCGCGCCGAGCGCATGCCGCACCGCGATCTCCCGCTGCCGCCCCGCCGCCCGAGCCAACAGCAGATTCGCGATATTCGCCGACCCGATCAGAAGCAGGAACGCCGTGATTCCGCCCAGCAAATACAGCGTGCCCCGTACACCGCCCGTTACATGCTCGGCCAAAGGCAGCACGTCGAAACGCGCCCCGCGATTCGTATCGGGGTAGTTCTGCTCCAGCCGCCCCGCGATTGCCGCAAACTCCTGCCCGGCCAGCGTTACGCTCTTCGTTCGCGCCACGCCCAGGTACGTGCGGGCTTCCCGCATCTTGGTCACCTGGGTTCCATATTGAATCGGTACCCAGATCGCCGTGCCGCGCGGAAACCCGAAACCGGCCGGCATCACGCCCACAATCTGATGGGAGATCGAGTTCAGGACAACCGTCGAGCCCACAATGCCCGGTTGCCCGCCGTAGCTCCGCATCCACAGCTCGTGGCTCAACATCGCCACCCGCGGGCCGCCCAGCTTGTCCTCGCCCTCCTGAAATGCCCGGCCCATCGCGGGCCGCACACCCAGAACGTCGAAAAAGTTCGACGTCACGCGTATCCCGTCGATCTGCTCCGGCTCGCCCGTGCCCGTAACAATCAGCTTCTCCGCGAAGAACGTGTAGGCTGCCAGCCCCTGTAACGTTCGCGCCTGCTCTCGTGCGTCTAGCATGTCGGGATAGGAGATCCCGGCCTTTTCGTTGGCGAAGCGCGCCTCGTGCCCGCCAATCCAGATCAGCTCTTCGGGATTCTGATACGGCAGCGGCCGCAGCAGCACGCCGCGCACGAGGCTGAAAACCGCTGTGTTCGCGCCAATGCCCAGGGCCAGTGTTAGCAGCGCTAGCGTCGAAAACCCAGGGTGCCTCCACAACAGCCGGAGGCCGTAACGAAGGTCAGCGGCAATGTTCTGCATCCCCAACGTAGGACTAGGATTGCATACCCGCCAGCACGCCGCGCATATAGGCGAAGCTCTTTTGCATGCCGGGCAGAGGGTTCTTGAAGTTGATCTCGTATTCCAAGTTCACGCTGCCGGCGTACTTCAGTTTTTTGAGCGTACGGAAGATCGCGGCGACCGGCATCTTGCCGTCGCCCACAGCCACTTGAGACTCCTTGGCCATCATGTCGCCCAGGTCTTTCATGTGGATATCGTGCAGCCGCTTGCCCGCCAGCCTCAAGGACTCGACCACATCCACGCCTGTGCGAGCGGTATGGCCCACGTCGATGCAGCAGCCCATGCGTTCGTCCATGTTCTTCACCGCGTCCAGAACCGACTGCGGAGTAGGGAAGTGCTTGTCCTCCGGCCCATGGTTGTGGATCATAGCCTTGACGTTGTACTTCTTGACGAACTTCTCGATCCGGGGCAGCGTCGCCTTGGTCGGGGCCATTACGATGCCCTCCACGCCGAACGCCTGGGCGTATTTGAAGTTCTGCTCGATCTCCTCGTCGGTGTCGACGGTCATGGAGATGTTGCCGACCGACGCCACGCGAATTCCGGCGGCCTCCAGGTCCTTCCGCGCCTGCAGCCATTCGGCCGGGTCGCCCTTGATCTTGGCGTGAAACTCCTTCAGCGAGACCGTGTCGACACCGAGCTCTTTGATCATTTCAATCGCCTGCGGCCGCACAAACCCGCGCAGCGAGTAGGTGGCGACACCCAGACGGAAGCCGGCGGAGGTGTCAATCCTGGACGCGGCGGCCAACGGCGCAAACGAGGCGGCGGGAATGGTGGAAAGCAGGCTGCGGCGAGTCATAAGTTCACGACAATCGTATCGCAACTTGCGGCCCTTCATCCAGAACGCTATGATAAAGAGGTCGGAAAGACACCGTCGGGGCGTGGCTCAGCCTGGCTAGAGCGCCTGGTTCGGGACCAGGAGGCCGGAGGTTCGAATCCTCTCGCCCCGACCATTTATCCCATTGCAATCATTTGGACTTTTCGCGGCCGGGGGCTTCACGCTCTCGGCCGTTTCACTTTCACTATGCCCGATTCTATGCCCACCCCTCGCTTTCTCGATGGCGGCTTTGATGGTGTCGGCCTGCGGATGGACGTAGCGGCGCGTGGTTGAGAAATCGCTATGGCCGGCGAGGTAGGCGAGCGTGTACGGGTCCATGAACGCGGCCCAGCGCGTCAGGCAGGTGTGGCGAAAGGTGTAGAGTGTGAACGGCTCCACCTTCGCGGCGGCCGACGCCTTCTTGTGCTGCTTCTTCAGCGTGGACTTCTCGAGGTGTCCGGTGGCGGTCGGCGCGGGGAACACCCATTCGGACGTCGCGTCTGTTTGCCGCATGTCGAGCTGCGCTGCCACGCGCTGCGTCATTGGGATCGTGCGGCGGGCATTCTCTGTCTTTCCGAAGAGGATATGCAGCGCGCCATCCCGGACATCCTCCCAGCGCATTCGGAAGCACTCCTCGGGTCGTAGGGCGCAATCGAGCAGGATCGTCGAGACGTCGCGAAGGAGGAAGCTTTGCGCGGACGCCGCGGCCAGATAGCGGTTCTCCTCGTCGGGGCTGATGACGCGTTCCCGATGGTTCTCACCGCTCAGCATCTCTACCTTGGGCAACAGCTTCTCGACCTTGCCCCATTCGACAGCGAGCTTCAGCATCCGCCGCAGGACTTCCAGTTGCCGGTTGATGCTGGCGATGGCGAGACCAGCTTGGCGGCGCTTGGCGATGAACGCGGCGATCTTGTCGCCGGTGATCGAGTCGAGCAGCGAGTTCGCCAGCAGATCGAACTCCCGCAGGTTCTTGAGGCCGATCCGGTAGTATTCGAGGGTCTTGGCTTTGCTGGCGAACCGCGACTCCACGAAGGGCGCGAAGTCGATGTCGATAAACTCGCGCAGCGTCGGCACCGGCTTCTTCTCGCGAATGCCAACTTCGGCTTTCGCCAGCCCTGCCTTATGCGCGGCTTCAATCTGCTCGGCGACGCGCTTGTTCGGTTGCTTCGTGCTCTCGCGAATCTGGCGTCCGCGCCAGGTGAACTTGTACCACCAGTTCTTCGAGCCTTTCTGTTTGTAGACGGACATCGCGATTGCTCCCAGAATACGGCGGCAGCGTGCAAGGTTCAACGAATTTTCGCGGCTCGGGCGAAGTTCGCTGAACCGGTTGTGATCGCGTGTGATCCTTTACCACGCGTCGCGCGGCGCGGTTGTTCTTGTCGGGCATCCGCCAAATGGCGGACTTGCCAGCCCAAGTTTCCGCCAGCGCAAGCGGCTGAGTTCATGGACGATGCCCTCGAAATCCACGAGGCTCATCCGCCGTTCCTTTATGTTCCACTACCCAGATCATCGCCGCCAGACCGCAGCCCCTTCGGGCGGGAAAACGGCATGGGACGTCTTAGGACGTCTTTCAGCGACACCGGGCGTCTTTCGACGTCTCTCAGCGACACAGCAGTTGGGGGAGACGGGGTAGTGGAACATAAAGGGTTGTCTGCCAACCGGCCGCGAATATCGCCCTATCCAGCTTCGTTTGAATACGATGCGCTGTCATCCACGAAAGAGGCCGGAGGTGCCACTCGTCATACGCGCAGACGGGCTCAGCGAGTAAAGAAGTGCCGCGATATCGACGGCAGGTAGTAGGCCTGATCTAGAAGTTCGGCCGGATCGGAAAGTGCCCACACGTAGAGCACGGCCTCCACGACATCACCGATGGCCGAGCCTTGCGACACGATCAGCAATCCCGGGCTGGCCTTGCCCGCCGCCAGGTGGTCGCGAAAGTGGTCGATCATCGTTCGCCGATCATGTGACACCAGGACCCGGCCCTCTGCTGCTGCACGGTCCAGCAACACTGGATCGGGAACACCGTCCAGGCCAGCTTCTTGGGCAGACAGGAAATCAACGGTAGGTTCTCGCCGCCGGATGGCCTTGACGATTCCGAACTTGAGGTCGTTGTCAGCCTGGAACCGGATGCTCAAGAACGCCGCTCGCCTTGGGCTGCCTCAGCTTTCGCGCGTTGGATCTTCGCCCAAAGAGTGGGGTTGGCCTGTTCCAGCGGGATGGCGTTCCCCTCGAACTCACGTTCGGTGTCCACCAGGTACTTGTCGATCTCAGCTTTGTGATCCAGGTAGAAGGCAATCGCGCCATAGATCTGAGCCCGCTTCAGTGACGGGAAGTCCTCCTGAATGGCCTCCGGTGATTGCCCTTCGTTGAACGAGTACACCACGGAATCCAACGAAATGCGCGTCCCGGCTAGATAGTAGCCTCCGTGGCGCTGTTCGATGTATTCGCTATGCATGGGCTTGCTCCTAGTTCGATTATAGCGGGGGCAGATCAACTGTGGCGCACGACACAACGCGCCGACGCGATCGGCTCAACTGCGGAAGATCGACTTCAATGCGGCAAGAAACCTATCAAGAGCAGAAGGGTGGCCGACGATCCCGCTCAAGTTCGGCGAGAGCACCTTGTCGCTCGAATCGCAAACCCTGTCGTGTATGACCGGTTGGGAAGCATCACAATACATCGAATCTAGACGGCCGAGGATTCGCGGATCATTTCCGGCGTAACGATGGCAGGCTACCTCAGAAGCTAAGACGGCGTCGATCGCTTGGTCCGTCTCCTGCGATGTTGCCGGTTGCCGCTTCCAAATGCAGTGAGATGGATCGACATTATCAGCCCATCCGATTAGGTCCGGCGCTACCGCGTGCGGGGCACCGCAAGAAATGCATTCATTGTTGACCACGTAGAAGTCACCCGGTGCTGACTGCGGATGGGTTGTGAACCTTCGAGCGCTCATAACGGCTTAGCTGGATCTTTGGTGGATAGCAGCCGCGGGGAATTCAGTATTTGCAGGAAGTCCGTCGCATCAAGCGATGGGGGACGTGTTTCCACATGTGTCAAGTAGCGTGAAGAGTCCGGCCCCCAGTCAAAGTAAAGACCTGCTCCAGGCTCCGTGAGTTGGGCCGCGATTTCTGACACAATTTCGAGCTCTTGCGAAAAGAGCAGGTGGGCTTCTTCGTCTCCCAGCAGGTGGGCATAGACCTCAAGCCGGTAGCGACCCTGAACGAACTTGAATGCGTTCCCGTCTCGAGGCGTCAGGAAATGGTGATTGGCTGCCACCCCTGTTTCTCCAACAAATAGCCCACTCCCTCGAACAAGCTTGTCATCGCCATGAACCCAAATGTTGAAGTTTTGGACTGAGCTTGTCCCCAACCGT
>VFZO01000133.1 GCA_016871155.1 Acidobacteriota bacterium
GTCCTCAGCCTCTCGCTTTTCGAAAAAATGCCCATTTTACAGGCCTTCCACGACATCGACTCCCAAGACGATTTACCTAACACCGCCAACCAATTGATTCTGTTCGACTTTTAACCGGACAGCAGTGATCCTGCCTGATTGTATGGCCGCTTACGCAGGCCTCGGCCGTGCAATCAGATCAATGCCTAGAAGCGGTCTCATAGATTGGTCAATTTCTTGATTTCAAGAGACTATGCCCTGTTTGTTAGACCGCCATTGATGCTCCACAAGTTGAGACCGCGATTTGCTTAGTATCGAAAATGATGTGCTCTTGGGACAAGTTCTTAGGAGTCACATGTGCGCTGCGATCACCAACTCTGGACAAACTGACTGCGATGCTGGTGAGCGGCATGGAGGAAGCGATCCAACCGCAGTATGAGACGGCGGCATTGGTCTGTTCGTATGGAGCTTGCTGACTTTTGCGCATCCTGCCAGCTAAACCGCATCCTTTAGCTACAGGCCAGGTGGAGCGCTGCTGCACTATATGAGCGCGAAAGGGCAGAAGGCATAAATCACTTACTCTCATCCACGAACGAAGCATTCGAAACTCGCCGGGTTTACAACACCCGCAGCGGATCCAGTTCCCGCAAACAGCTCTCGCTCACGGCGCCGATGCGCACGTCGCGCAACTGATTTGCCGGCGCAGGCTGCGAAAGTTCCACGCGCAAGAAGTTCGACGACAGCGCGCGGGTCCCTTCGCCCAGCGTCACGACCGATAGCATCGCTCCGGCGAACCCTCGCCGGAACTCCAGGTTCTTTCGCTCGGCCAGCTCGCGAAGTTGGCGGTTCCGGTCCTTCCGCACGGACATGGGAACCTGTCCCGGAGCCACCGCGGCTGGCGTCCCCGGGCGCGCGGAATAGGTGAAGACGTGCAGATAAGAAAACGGCAGAGCGTCGATGAATCGAAAGCTCTCCTGGAATTCCGCATCGCTCTCGCCGGGAAAACCCACCATCACATCGGCGCCGATCGCCGCTTCGGGCATTAGCTCGCGGGCTTTCATCACGCGGTCGGCGTAGTGCCTGGGACGGTACTTGCGGTACATCCTCCGCAGCACGGCGCCGGATCCCGATTGCAGCGGCGCGTGCACATGCTTGGCGATGCGCGGGGACGCGGCCATTAACGCCAGAAGCTCATCGGACAGGTCCATCGGTTCCACCGACGAGAGCCGCAGCCGTTCCACTCCGGTCTCCTCCAAAAGCCGCCGCACCAGCCCTGCCAGCCGCATTGATCCGCCCGGTTCGCGGCCCCAGCGGCCCAGGTTGATGCCGCTAAGAACGACTTCCCGGTAGTTCTCGGCCAAGCCGCGGACCTGCTCCACCACCTGATCGGCCGGCATCGAGCGGCTGCGCCCACGCACGTACGGAATCACGCAGAACGAGCAGCGGTTGTTACAGCCATCCTGGATCTTCAGGTTCGGCCGGGCGCGGTCGCCCGCGGCGTCGTCCACTGGCGCCGACAGGAAGTCGTGCTGCTCGAAGATGTCGCGTACATGGATCTGCCCGTGGAAATGATCCGTCGTGACGATGTCGGCGATCGAAGTCTTGTCGGAGTTTCCAACCACCCATTCCACGCCCGGCAGCGCCGCGATCTCCTCCGGAGCGCGCTGTGCGTAGCAGCCCGTCACCAGGATGCGGGCCGCCGGGTTCTCTCTGTGCACGCGGCGCACCGTGTGGCGCAGGTCTTCGTCGGCCGCCGAGGTCACAGTGCAACTATTCAGTACGACGAGATCAGCGCTTTGATAGCCGCTCGAAGCCGTCAGCCCGCGCTGCGCCAGCAAGGACTCCAGCGCCGCGCCGTCGGCCTGAGTGGCCCGGCATCCGAAATTGTGCACGAAAAACTGCCGCACATCCCCAGTGTAGCTACTCCGGCAAATCCTTCGGCGGTTCGGGCAGGAAGAAGCTGGCGATCAGACCGATCGCATAGGCCGCCGTGCCGACGCACGCCGACGCGAATGCGAGCTTGGCAAATGGGGTCGCACCGGGCGTAATCTTGGCCAGTTGCGCCGTCACCAGTGCCGCCGACGTGCCCAGCATGCGCCCGCCAATGTTGGCTGCGAAGCTTTCGCCCGTGCCCCGCAGGTGCGTCGGATAGACGCGCGGCAGGTAGTTGCCCCAGAAGCTCAACTGCGCGACCGTGAGCAGGCCAACCAATCCAATGCCCCATTGCACAGTGGCGATATCGGTACCCGTGCCGACGAAAAAGACCCACGGCAGCACGAGCAGCCCCGGAACCTGGAAAATACGAATCAGCGTCCGGCGGCTGACGATATAGAGCGCCAGAATCGCCAGCACCACGCGTCCGATCAAGCCGCCGATTTCCTGCCACAACTGCACCCCGCCCACGGCCTTCTGCACCATTGGCGGTGCCAGCCCCTGCAACTCGGCCAGGCCGGGTACGATCCGGGGAAGCTGTTGAATCGCGCCAAACGCCGCGGCGTAGCTGGCGGCGAACATAATCATCGTGACCCACGTCGTTCGCGCGAATTGCGGTTGGAACAGATCGGCCAGATTGGGCCGCTTGAGTTTGCCTTCGGCCTTCTTGCGCGCCCAGGCCGGAGACTCCGGCAGGAACGGGCGGATGATAATCAGAGGAATCGCAGGCAGCAGGCCGGAAATCAGTGTGTAGCGCCAGGGGGAGTGGCCGCCGTGAATTTCCGGAAGCGAGGCGGCGAAGGTAACCGCTAGCAGGTAGGCTCCGGTCACCATTAACCCGCCCACCGACGAAAACGCCTGCGTGAAGCCAAGGACGCTCTCTCTCTGCTTCTCCTCCGGGAAAAGTTCGGCCAACCATGCCACGGCCGCGACGAACTCCACGCAGACGCCGATAAACGTGGTGCAGCGGAAGAACAGCAACTGTTCCAGTGAGGTCGAGTATCCGGCGGCCAGCGCCGAGAACGCGTACAGCAGAATCGACCACACCAGCACCCGCCGCCGGCCCCACAAGTCCGTCAGGTACCCGCCGAGGAGCCCGAACACGCCTCCGGCGAACGCCGGGACGAAGAACATCCAGCCCGCCCAATCGAGATACGCGGGCGTACCCGGCTTCAAGCCTCCGAGTTCCGCCAGCGCGGGCCCAAGAATCAGCGGGAGAACCAGAATTTCATAGATGTCAAAGGCAAACCCGATCGCCGCGACGAAGCAGATCAGAGCCTTGACCAGGTTAGAGGGTTTGGGTTCGGCCGGCATTATGGAATCTGTGCATTATACAGAGAAGTACCGGGATACCGTTCGGTGGGCCGGTTTCGGCGTCAGCAGCGACACCACCCAGATCAGCAGCGCCGAACCTAGCGTCATAGGGACAACCGGCAGCAGCCCGTACACCGTGAAGCCACGCGGTGCAAAGAAAAGGCCAACCGTGCAGGCCGCCGCCCACAGCGTCGCCGCCAGTGCGCCCCATTTCGTGCTGCCCTTCCAGTAGAGCGCTGCCACGTAGAGCGGCATCATCGCCGAGAAGCCGGCGAAGGAGAACTGCACCGCCAGGTCGAAAATGCTGGCCTTTGCGTTCAACGCCGTGAAATAGGCGAACGCGGTGACCAGAACGACGAACAGCCGCCCGGTGGCGATCTGCGCCTTCTGTCCGAATTTTTCATGTGCGCCGTAGAAGGTGAAAATGTCCTCGGAGAACATAGTGGAGAGCGCTAAAATCTGCGAGTCCGACGCCATGACCGCGGCCATGATGCCGGCGCCGAGCATGCCGGCCAGCCACTCCGGCGCATAATGCGCCAGCAGGCGCAGCATCACGTCGTCGGCCACCACGGGCCGGGCGGTGGCGGCCTTCTCGGCGAGCTTCGCGGCAATAGCGGGAATTTCCGTTGCCGAATTGGCGAAGAGGCCCAGGCAAACGCATGGCAGCCAGATTAACAGGATGCAGAGAGGATAGAAAATCACCGTCTTCTTAAACTGATCCATCTTCTTCGCGGTCAGGCAGAAGATGGCGATATGCGGGAACGCAATGGCCGAAAGCGGGTTGAACGTGTAGCTGAAGAATGCCAGCGGCGAATACTTTTCCCTGGACAGCAGCGGCGAGGTCTTTGGATCGGCCAGCAGCTTCTCCGCGACGGCCGAAAAGCCGCCCATGCCGTTTGAGATGATGAGCACGGCGGCCAGGCCGAACGTCAGGAACAGAATCGTCTGGAACGAATTTACCCAAGCCGTGCCGCGCATGCCGCCGAAAAAGACATAGCTCATCACGACCAGCGCCACCAGCAGGCCGCCCGCCCAGAATGGAATCGCTCCGCCGCTGATCACGTTTAATGCCGTTCCGCCGCCCATTACGCCGATGATGATGTAGGGCACCAACAACGCCGCTTGCAGGAAGAATATGACGGTCCCGATGTGGCCGCACTCCCAGCGATCGCGAAAGATCTGCACCGGCGTGATGTGGCCGAACTTCTTGCCGATGGCCCAGAGCCGCGTTCCCAGAAACAAAAGGCACAGCGGGACAATGAGTGCAGAGCTGGACGCCATCAGGCCGAAGGTCACAATGCCAAAGTTGAAGGCGTGTCCGGAGGAGCCTAGAATCGCGAACGCCGTCATATGGGTGCCGAACAGGCTGAACACGAAGACCCACGGTCCAATGGCGCGCCCCGCCAGGAAGTAGTCCTCGGCCTGTCCCCGCTCGCGCCGGAACGCGAAAATTCCAATGTATAGGGCGATGCAAAGATAAGCCAGGACGAAGAGCGTGGCCGTCACTCGCTCTCCTCTTCCGCCCACGCCTCCAGCCGCGCGGGCCAGGCCCGCCGCACCAGCCACGCCATCAGCCCGGCGGACGAAAGCGTGTAGCCGGCGTGATAAAACAGGCCCCTGGGCAGAAACCCGAAGAACAGCGGCCGGGCCTCAGTCCAGTTCCAAAAGTCTTGATGAAGAAGGTAGAAGAGTACGACGAGCAGGACAATCATTGTGCAAGGGCGAACAAATGATCTTTATCACGAATACAGATCGACCCGTTGGAAAGCGCTGGGGCCGCCGTTCCAGTTTTCGTGTAAAAACCGGGATGGACCCGGGGCTGTTACGTTTCGCCGCGTGCGTCCGTCCTGTCCAGAGAGAGTCGTCTGTTACGCTAAAGGTTCACGGGTTTTCTTGGTGTCAAAACGCATTTTTTCTCTCTTTTTGTCTGTACCGCTTCTAGCGCAGACCACCGCCACGATCACGGGAACGATCAAGGATTCGAGCGGTGGTGTCGTCAGCGGCGCGGAGATCGCCGTCACGCAGCCCAGCACCGCACTGGTTCGCAAGAGTGTCTCCAACCGCGCCGGAATCTATGTGGCCGCCGCACTGCCGGCCGGGCGGGTCGATCTGCGCGTTACCGCCAACGGCTTCCGGCCGCTGGTTCGCAAGGGCATTGAGCTGACGGTCAACGAAACGCTCGGCGTGGACATTGCCTTGGAGTTAGGCACGGTGGAGCAGGAAATTACCGTCTCAGCCGGTGTCGTTCATATCAATACCTCCACGGCGGAATTGGGTTATCTGGTGCCGGAGTCCGCCATTCGCGAGTTGCCGCTGAACGGCAGGAATTACACCGACCTTGCACTGTTGCAGCCGGGTGTTGTCGCCTTTCCGCACCGCGACGGCGGCTCTGTCGTGGCCCATGGCCTCGGCATCAGCGTCAACGGCCAGGACCCGCGTTCGAACGTCTACCTCATCGACGGTACGCCGCAGAACGACTTTACCAACGCCCCCGCGGGTTCCGCCGCCGGGACCGTTCTCGGAGTGGAGGCTATTCGCGAGTTCCGCGTCGAAGTGAACAACTACTCCGCCGAGTTCGGCCGGAACTCCGGAGGCCAGATCAACGCGATAACCAAGTCCGGCACGAACGACCTGCATGGGAGCCTCTACCACTTCCACCGCAACGACAATATGGACGCGCGAAACTTTTTCGACCCCGCGAAACGCCCGGAGTTCAAGCGCAATCAATTTGGCGGTTCGCTGGGCGGCCCTCTGCGCCAGGACAAGGATTTCTTCTTCGTGACCATGGAAGGCCTGCGCGACCGGCTGGGCCGCACCATCGTCTCCCAGGTTCCCGACGACAACGCCCGCCGCGGCGTCCTGCCCGATCCCGCCAGGCCCGGCCAAACCGTCACCGTTCCCGTGAGCCCGGCCATTCTGCCATACCTCAACGAGATCCCCCGCGCGAATGGGGCCGGGCGTCCCGGCGGCCTGGCCGACTATATCTTCGGGTTCTCCCAGACTGTGAACCAGCAGTTCTTCCAGGGCCGTTACGACCGGAACATCGGCACCACCGGCCAGTTCTTCACCCGCTACACCTTCGACGACGCCACGCAGAACCTGCCCACGGATTTTCCTCAATTCCCGCGTCAGTTCTTTTCCAAGAATCAATTCGTTACCACTGAGTACCGTCACGTCGCGTCCCCCACAACCCTGTTCCACTTCCGCGGGTCCTTCAGCCGCACCACGACGTTCCAGAACGTCTTCGCCAATACCGCCTCGCCGCTGCAACCGTTCGTGCCGGGCCGCGGGCTGGTCGGTAACATCGACATCGGAGGCATGCCCCGCTTCGGCACGCAGGCGTCGGCGAATCTGCGCCTGACGCAGAATGTGTTCGGGTTCGAGACCGGCGCCACCATGACGCGCGGCCGCCACCTGGTGAAGGCTGGCATGCTTGCAGAGCGCTACCGCGACAACATGGTGAATCCCACGTTCTCCTTGGGTACCCACACCTTCAACGACGTTCGCTCGTTCCTCACGAACACTCCGGCGCGATTCCTGGGGTTGACGCCCGCCGCGCAGTTCGACCGGTACTGGCGCTTCACGCTCATGGGCTTTTATTTGCAGGACTCCTGGCGCATCACCCCTCGCCTTACATTGAACCCCGGCCTACGCTACGAGTTCATGACCATGCCGGTCGATATCTACGGCCGGGACTCCGCCCTCCTGAATCTCTTTACGGACCGGGCGCCCGCTACCGGCCAGTTGTACCGCAACCCGGCGAAGAAAAACTTCTCGCCGCGGCTGGGATTCGCGTGGGACGTTTTTGGCACCGGCTGGACTTCGCTGCGCGGCGGGTATGCGCTGCTGTTCAACACGAACATCCAGCAGCATCTGATCGTCACCGTTACCAATCCGCCCGCTACACCGCGGGTGCTGATCGCCAACCCCACCTTCCCGGTCCCTCCGTTTGAACGCGGTGTGGGAAATACCATCCGGCCCGTGGAATGGAATATCAAGAACCCCTACACGCAGACCTGGAACCTCAGTCTCCAGCACCAGCTTCCCTGGGATATCGTTCTCACCGCCGGATACGCCGGTTCCCGCGGCATTCATCTCTGGCGCTCCAACGACGTCAACATCGTCGAGCCCGTCCGCCAGGCCGACGGCACGCTGGTCTTTCCGGCCGGCGCGCCCCGCCGGAATCCGAACTTCGCGACCATCGAGTTGAAATCGAGCGACGGCAACTCCTGGTATCACGCCGGCATTCTGGAGATTCGCAAGCGCCTCTCTCGCGACATCCAGTTCCAGAGCTCCTACACGCTTTCTAGAAATCTCGACACCACGCAGGCGTCCACGTTTTTCTCCGATGCCACCAACGGCACCACCTCCGCCATGCCGGAGTTCGAAGGCTTCAACTACAACAAGGGCCTGGCCGACTATCACGCCAAGCACAACTGGCTCGTGAACTTCACCTGGGAACTGCCCTTGTTCCGCCGCAGACCGCTGTTGGGCGGTTGGCAGTTGGCGGCCATCTCGAACGTACGCAGCGGAACGCCTCTAACGGTGTTTTTGGCAGGCAACCGTTCGCGTTCGCAGTGGGCGCCGTCGCTGGGCCCCGGCATTGGGCAGGACCGGGCCAGCATCGTAAACGGTTTCACCCATCAGTCGGCTGTCATCGGGCGGCCGGAACAATGGTTCAGCCCGGCGGCGTTTACCATGGCGCCCGCTGGACAACTCGGCAACCTGGGCCGCGGCACGTTCATCGGACCTAATCTTCGAATGTTCGACCTCGCTCTCTACAAAGCGTTCGCGCTGCCGCGCTGGAACGATCAGGCCCGGTTGCAATTCCGCGCCGAGTCGTTCAATCTCGCCAATCGATCCAATTTTGGAATTCCGACCCTGCAGGCGCAGTCGATCACTACGGGTCCCATCGGCAGTTTTGGACTGATCCGCAACACCATCACCTCCTCCCGCCAGATTCAGTTGGGACTTCGTCTGCAATTTTGACCGTCCGGACCCGCGTACAATAAGGGATTCCATCCATGGCCACCAAGGAGAAAAAGAAAACGATGCTCTGGCTCGTCTTTGCCATTGGCGCAATGCTTTTTTGGGGGATCTACGGACCTATCCTGCATGAAGGGCAGATCAAACTCGGCAATCCGCTTCGCGCGCTGCTGTGCGTGGGCGGCGCGTATTTTATGCTCGGCGTTCTGGTTCCGGTAATCACGTTGCAGGCTTCCGGCGGCTTGGGCTCGTTCGACTCGCGAGGCGTCTGGTTCGCGACGGCCGGCGGCGCGCTGGGCGCGGCCGGCGCCATCTGCATCATCTGGGCGTTTCGAAACGGCGGCGTGCCGAACTATGTAATGCCCATCGTCTTCGGCGGAGCGCCCCTGATTAACGTGTTGATGACCATGGCCATGCATCCCCCGAAGGACAAGCCAAATCCCATGCTCTATCTTGGCTATGTCGTCGTCGCGGCCGGTGCTGCCATGGTCTTCTACTTCAAGCCGAAGGGCTAAGCGAGCGCTGCGGGCCTTGGCTCGACTGTAAGGCTGGCCGCCTGCGGAGTAGAGCGTCACGCCATAGCGGAAGTGAGTTGTCCGGGGCCGGCGGATGGGCTCCGGTAAACCCAAAACAGCAGTCCAGGCTCAAGTCACGATTGCGTATTGCCCCAGCAATCGTCCGCCTCAAAACAACTGCATGCTACACTGGCCAGCGAGTCATGGCTTGGACGTGGGTGTCACGAGTAGGCATCTTGGCGATGGCGGCTGTCGCTGCTGCCCAAGAGGAACGGTTGCTGAACTCCTTTGAATCGGACACGGATATGTCCGTCGTGGCGCCTCGCGACACTGCGATTCGATTGACTTCTGATGGTGTGACACATGGCCAGCGCGCCTTGGCGATCGAATTCCGGCAGGTGCAGTGGCCGGCCCTGTTCCTGCGGCCTCCGGCACCGTGGGATCTTCGCGAGTGGGGTGAGATCGCGTATGACATTACCAACCCGGGCACCACCGCCGTGCGCTTCAGTGTCCGTGTCGATGACGAGATTCGCAGTGATTCCGTTGTCGCGTGGCGCACCGGCTCCGGAACGATTGAACCGGGCGCGACCGCGACCTTCGCCTTCCCCCTTGCGAATCGCGACCCCATGACTTGGGGAATGCGCGGCCTTCCCGTGTGGCCCGGTTCGCGCAATCTGGGCAGCACTGGTACACATGTGCTGAATACCGGTAACATCGCGCAGATGCAGGTTTTTCTTGCCTCCCCAGCCGAAAGCTTCACGTTGATCGTGGACAACGTCCGGCTGCGCGCTCCATTCCCGCTTACAGGAATCGTGGATCGTTTTGGTCAATTCACAGGTGACACCTGGCCCGGCAAGATCGAGACCGAAGAAGATCTCGAACGACAAAGGCATGCCGAGGCGGAATCGCTTATGGGTGTGGATCGCTTCGACGATCGATCGGAATTCGGTGGATTCACTGCCGGACCCCGGTTGGAGGCAACAGGCTACTTCCGGACAGCAAAGCACGAAGGCCGCTGGTGGCTGGTGGATCCTCACGGGTACTTGTTCTTCTCGACCGGCTTCAATTCGATGGGCCTCGCGCAAACAACCTTCACGACCGGCCGCGAGGAGATGTTCACCTGGATACCTTCCGGGGAAGATCCGCTCACGCGGCACTTCTCCACAGCCACCGCGGTCTCCGGCCCCATCCGCAGCGGCGTTACATTTAACTTCCATGCTGCAAACCTGGAACGCAAACACGGCGCGGAGTACGCGGCAGCCTGGCGATCTCTCACGTTGGCCCGGATGAAGGCCTGGGGCTTCAACACGATTGGCAACTGGTCTGACAACGGCCTTCATCGGCGCGGGCTGCCATATGTCACGACCACAACGCTCTTTGGAAATTACAATACCGTTCCAAACGCGGGCCAGGGAACGGATCGCTTGCCCGATCCGTTCGACCCGCGCTTCGCCGCTAGTGTCCGCGAGCGATTGCTCCCGGTGCTCGCTCCCGTGATCGGCGATCCCTACTGCCTGGGCCACTTCGTTGATAACGAAATGAACTGGGGAGCCCCGGGCAACGAGCGGGCGAGATACGGGGTTGTGCTGGGGGCTCTGGGCCAGAACCCGGCGGTTTCGGCGGCACGGCGCGCGCTCGGAGTTCTGCTCGAGAAGCGCTACTCGACGATCGAAAATCTGAACACGGCGTGGGGCACGCAGTTTGCGAGCTGGTCCGCGCTTGCGGCTCCGGCGATCATCACGCCAGGGATGCGCCCGGATCTGGCGGAGCTGACCACGGCCTTCGCCCGCGAATACTACCGCGTCGTGCGCGAAGAGATCCGCCGTATCGACCCGAACCATCTTTACCTGGGCAGCCGCATTCATCAGGTAAATCCGGATGTGGTCACCGCCGCCGCCGAGGCCGACGTGATCAGCGTCAATGTGTATCAGGCGGCGATCGCGCCCGCGAGCTGGACTCTGCTCGAGCGTGTTGACCGTCCGGCGATCATCGGCGAGTTCCATTTCGGCGCTCTCGATCGCGGGATGTTCTCGACCGGCTTGCAGTCCGTGTCCTCTCAGGAGGCGCGCGGTGAAGCACTCCGGCGCTACCTGCGGAGCGTGGCCGATCATCCGAACTTCGTCGGCGCTCACTGGTTCCAGCTAACGGACCAGGCCATCACTGGCCGGCCGCGCGATGGTGAGAACTACAACATTGGTTTCCTCAACGTTGTGGACGCCCCGTACCCGGAGATGGTCACCGCCGCACAGGGATTGCATCGCGAGATCTACGGGCGGCGGCTCGGCAAATAGCTCTTGATCAGCCCACCGGCGGCAAGCCCCTCATCCAGGTCTCACTCACTGCAGCACTGTAGCCGCCCCCGGAAGAGTTCTATGCGGCGCCGCCGCCTCCAGGGCCTTCGGCCGCAAGCCGAAGTGGCTCAGCGAGCGCTTCTGGCGTTCGCTTGACCCCAAGGCTGGCCGTTCGGCGAGTACGGCGCCTCGCAGTATCTGGAGCGAGAGCGAATCCCGCTTCGTTCCCATCCATGCGGGCGGCCTTCTTGACGGCAGCCGGTGCCAGCGTCGATGGGAGAAACGTGCCCGTTTGTCACAGCCAGGCGCCTTCTTCCGGAGTGCGCATGAACCAGGCATGAAGAAATCGATGTGCGCTTTGCTACAAAGCGCGCTCTTTGGTCAACAGTAGCCTTGAACGGATAGCGTTTGGAGTTGCCAGCGGACGCGCTGGGGCCTCTATTCTATGCCGGCAGCCCCGATGTCTGGTTCAGCAGCAGATCGAGTTCGCGTTCCAATTCTGGCAGTGGAGTTCCCTTTTCACCGAGGCGATTACGCAGCTCGTAGGGGTCGTTCCGAAGGTCGTAAAGTTCATTCGCGCCTTGAATGTCACGATAACGTATGTACTTCCATCGCTCGGTGCGAACGGCGTCGTATCCCATCTTGTGAATTCGCGGGTATGTCGAATCTGAAAAGTACTCAATCAAAACCGACTTCCGATGAGGCTGGGACCAGAAGGGGCGGCCTTGGATCGAAGCCGGTGCTGTGACGCTGGCGAGTGCCAGTATGGATGGCGCCACATCAATATTCAGCACGAACTGCTTGGGCGCGCTCCCGGCACGGAAGCGGCGCGGATAGCGCACTAGGAGCGGGATCCGAATCGCCTCCTCGTACGCCAGACGGCGTTCGGGGCCGAGGCAATGTTCGCCGTAAAAGAAGCCGTGGTCGGAGGTGAGGATCACGACCGTATTGTCAAGGACCCTTCGTGTTTCTAGCGCCTCAAGTATCCGGCCAAGCGAGTCGTCGATCGCTTTCATCGTTCGCATTCGAGCCAGAATGGCCGCGTCCGAGGTAGCCGATTCGGGGCCGAGCGGCGTGATGCCTGGAGGATTCCGCTCTAATGCAGGCTTGCCTTGCGGTAGCTTCAGGTAGTTTCCTCGGCGCGGGGGCGTTTTCCCGGCATAGAGACTCTTGTGGCGCTCAGCGGGAATAAACGCTTCGGGAGCGTTGCTTTGGTCCGGGGTAATGCGTGTGCCGTCGTCTCGCTGCTGCGTGTTGGGGTGGATCGCCTTGTGAGCCAAATAGAGACAGAATGGTTTGCCGGCCGATCGCGTGACGAAGTCCACGGCGTGATCGGTCAGCACGTCCGTAATGTAGCCACAAGATTGCTCACGGCGGCCGTCGATGTTCAACTCCCCATCGTTGTAGACGCCCTGGCCGCGAAAGCTCACCCATCGATCGAAGCCCGGGCGCGGCGAGTCATCGTTTCCCATGTGCCACTTGCCGAGAAAAGCCGTGCGATAACCGGATTCGTGCAGAAGCCGCGGCCAAGTCACCAGACGGTGGCTGAGCGCATCGCGTGCGACGTTGTCGATTACACCGTTGGCATGCGAGTAAGCGCCAGTCAAGAAAGCCGCGCGGGACGGCGAGCACAATGGTGTACTGGCAAAAGCATTTCGAAAATTGGCTCCTTCCTTCGCGAGCCGGTCGGCATGGGGTGTCTCAGCGAACGGATGGCCGGTGCAACCTAGTTCATCCCAGCGCAAATCATCGACTAGGACAAAGACCACATTCGGGCGTGGAACTTCCGCAGCCCATGCTGCGAAAGGCATGCCCAGGCAGGCACGGCGAGAGGTCATACCAGCTAGCAAGCGCCGAATGAACTGCGAACTTGTAGTCCTCGATGATTCATCAGCCCATTGTAGATCGGCCGCCAGGAAGCCTTGAAGTCAACATCCAGGTCTCGCTGACGATGGCGTGGCATCCGCCGAAAACAAATTCTAGCCGAAGGCCTAAGTTAACGCTTCGGCCGCTTCGCCATCTTTGCCTTGACCGGCACGGAGTAGAGCGACTTCCGCGCCGTCAAATACAGCGTCTTGGGGCCAAAGGTCAAGTTGGCCGCGGCCTCTGGCAGAAGGATCCGCGCGATTAAGTGTCCGTCGGCGGCGAAGATCTGCGCTCCGTCGCCGGAGCTCGACCAGACACGTCCGCCCTCGTCGCAGCGAATGCCGTCCGGGCCTCCCTTGTCGATCGATGCGAAGACCCGGCCGCCGCCCACGGTCCCATCGGAGTTCACATCGAAAACGCGGATATGCCGGGGCTTGCCTGAGTCGGCGACGTAGAGTTTCTTCTCATCCGGCGAGAAACACAGCCCGTTCGGTTTGTCGAAGTCCTTCACCACCGGCAGCAGGGCGCCCGTCCGCTCGTCAAAGCGGTAGACGTAGTTCCCAGCCTGTTCCTTCTTGCGGCCGCCCAGACCGTAATCCGGATCGGTGAACCAAAAGGTGCCGTCGGACTTCACCACCACATCGTTCGGTGAATTGAGCATCTTCCCTTCGAACGACTCCACCAGCGTCGCCACCGTGCCGTCCTTTGCCGTTCGCGAGATTCGGTGAGCCGTGTGCTCCGCCGTGACAAGGCGCCCTTGCTGATCGACCGTGTTGCCGTTCGCATTGTTCGACGGTTTGCGGAACGTCGTCAGGCCGCCCTTGGGGTCCCAGCGCTTGAGTTCGTTCGCCGGGATGTCGCTAAACACCAGGAACCCGCCGGGCGTCCAGGCCGGACCCTCCACGAATTGCAGATTGGTCTCCAGGCGCGTGACCTTGGCGCCTGCCGGGAACAGTTTCTTGAATTCGGCTTCGTCCTTAATCTCAAAGTCGGCGGCGAAGCAGACGGCGGCGAGAAGTGCGGCGAATCGGATCATAGCAACCAGGATACTCCCGGAAACCCAGCCACGGCGGGCCGCGTTTCTCTTAGTAGGCCCGTTCGATTGGCCGTACAATGAAGCAAGGTATCTCCATGACACGCCTACTCGCGTTCGCCGCAGCCGCAGCCGCTTTTGCGCAGGAGGGTCCCAAGCAGGAAGACCCGCAGTTCCGCGTGCTGGCCGGTACGCGCGTGCCGCTTGTCATGATTAACAGCGTCTCGACCAAGCACGCTGCGGAGGGCGACCGTGTCTACCTCGAAACCTCCTTTCCCGTGCTCTCCGAAGGCAAGATCGTAATCCCGCCCGGTTCCTATGTGGCCGGAACCATCACCTCGGCCAAGCGCGCGGGCCGCGTGAAAGGCCGGGCTGAACTGTACCTGCGCTTCGATTCGCTCACTTTGCCGAACGGCGTAACGCGCGACTTCCGCGCACGCGTCGGCGCGCTGGACGGCCGCGCCAGCGAGGACTTAGACCGGTCTGAAGGCAGGATCAAAGGCGAGTCCACCAAGGCGGAAGACGCCGGTAAGGTTGGCACCGTTGCTGGTACCGGTGCGTCGGTTGGTGCCATCGCTGGCTCGGTCGCTGGCAACGGCGCCAAGGGGCTTGGGATCGGCGCCGCCGCCGGCGCCGCCGTCGGATTGGCGACCGTTTTGCTGACTCGGGGCCAAGATGTTGTCCTCGGTCGCGGTACCGTCGTTGAGATGGTACTAGATCGCCCGCTCGAATTTACTACCGCCGAGGTCGACTTCTCAAACGGCAATGCGAAGCGTCCGAATGTAACCGAGGATGGCCCCCAGCGTAAGCGTTCCGGCACCTTGGGAACCGGACAACGGCCAATTCTGGGTATCCCGTAGGGTAATTTCCCTACTTACGCTACTCGAGCACACCAGTACGCCGATAGTACTACTGGGCCCGATGCCCTAAGTTTGATCGACACCTATTTTTTTTGGGAGCTTTAGCCTATTCTACTCCCAAGGTCCCGCCGATAAACTCCATGTGGAGCTATGGACCTCGGATCACTAGAACTCCAGATTTTCGTAAGCCTTACGGTCGTCCTAGGTGCTGCGTTTGTGGCGCTGGTTTGCGATTACCTAAAAGGCAACAACGAACAACTGAGAGAACATAATATTGAACTGCGCGTCCGCCGCGAGGAGCAGGAGCGGCAAATGCTGCTCGATCCGAGCGGTTTTGCCGCCCAGTATTCCGGCCAGCGTGCCGTGGTTGCCCCGGCCGCACCCGCCGCGAAGACGCCCGTTCCTGTGGATGCCGCCATGCGCTCCCACGCGGACCCGGCGGATTTGGAACAAGTGGCGGCCCGCGCCGAGGCTCTGAGTTCTCGTACCTCGCAGACTCCTTCTCCTGAGGACCCGAGTATTCCGGATGTGGCCGCGCCGCGCAGAAACCGGCGCACCCGGCTACGGCCTGACGCGCCCCCCGCTGAGAACAAGTACGCGGACTGGGTCCGTCCGGAAGTCATTGCCAGGATCGCCAGACGCGCAGAAACCACCGAGGCGACTCAATCTGTCATTCATGAAGACGTCGCCATTCCTGTGGCAGATTCGGCGCCGAAACCGCTCAACGCCGCTGAAAAGTGGGATATTCGCGACAAGATAACCCCGCCGCCAGCCGCGCCCATCGCGCAGGAGCCCGAACCCGTCATCGTAGAGCCTCCGGCGCCGGCGCTCGAGACTCTGCCTCCGTCCGAAGCAGTCGCTCTCCAAAAGGAGATTGAGCGTGTCGCTCAAATGGAGCGGCCGGTCCAACCACCTTCGAACGGTGTCATCCTCCGTCCCCTCACTCTTCCCGCTCTAAAGCTCGAAGAAGAGCTGGCGCGGTTGACCGATCCCGACGAGAAGCCGTTGGCCGTGGCCGGACCTATTCACAGCGCGCTGCTTGAAGAGGTAATTGCGGCGAGTGTCACCAAACCGGGCGAAGACATCGCCCTGAATCCCTCGCCAACGCTCATCCAGCTCGCATCCGCCGCGGAGCCGGAACCGGTCGAGGCAAAAGACCAGCCCATTTTCCTCGATGTTGCACCGCCTTCCGTCATGGAACTGCCTCCACCCCAAGTGGTGGATGAGCCGGCCGTCATCGAGGTCCATGATTTCGCCGAACCGGTCGCGGAACTGGAGCTACCGGAGCCCGCCGTTCCGGTCTCAGTGCAAACGCAGATTGAGCCGGAGCCGGCCGATTTGATGGAACTGCCTGCTTCCCAATCGGAAGACGGGCCGGCCGTTTTTGAAATTCCCGAGTTCGCTGAACCCGCTGCGGAGGTTCAAGTATTTGAGCCCGTTGCGTTGGCCGTCGCCCCTCCCCAGGTGGAGCCGGAGCCAGTGTATGCTTTCGAGCCGCCGCCCGCCGAGTTAGCGGAAGAACCGGCCGTTTTCGAAATTCCCGAGTTTGCTGAACCCGCTGCGGAGGTTCAAGTATTTGAGCCCGCTGCTCAAGCCGTCGCCCCTCCTAAGGTGGAGCCGGAGCCGGTTTACGCTTTCGAGCCGCCGCCCGCCGAGTTAGCGGAAGAACCGGCCGTTTTCGAAATTCCCGAGTTTGCTGAACCCGCCGCGGAGGTTCAAGCCGGGA
>VFZO01000134.1 GCA_016871155.1 Acidobacteriota bacterium
TCCCCGGCAGCACACCGCCGGCCGGGCCACTTCGTCAACGGTCTTCGGAACACGGGCCGGGCTCTGCGCCCATAGCAGGGAGGCGAGCGCGAGGGCGCCGCCGGTCATCAACCAGGATTTCTTCACCACCGCCATATTATAAGGCAGGCCGCTATCGGATCGGCGAAAAAGGCAGCGGGCGGAGAAACGCGGTCGAGATATTCGAAACAATTTCGGCGTCGCTCCAACCCGGCGTGGCGCGAAGTTTCAACCAGCTTGGATGGCTGAGAAACTTGCTCCAATTCGCCTCGCGCGCGGACAACGAGTCGTACCAGAGCATGTAGGTGAGGTTCGGCTGCTTTTGCCCGAAGACACTCTCGCCGAAGAACACCGGCTCCAGCCCGGTCTTTTTAAAGATGTCGATCTCCCCTTCGTTGAACATCCGCACTTTTTCAGCTGCGGCGGAGGTGTTGTCACTCTCATAGGTCCGCAGCTCGAAGACGCGCGGTGTTTTTCCGGGTTCGGGCGTGACGATCGCCGGCCAGCTGGCAAAACCGTGCAGGAGCGACGTCTCATAGCGCACGTAGCGCTGGCCGCCCAGTTGATTGAAAGCGCGGGTAGCGGCGGCGTAATCGCCGGCCGCAAGCTTGGCCATGCCGGCTTCATAGGCGGCCATGGAGGGAAATCCGGCGATGACATAAAAGTAAGGCGCATCGGCGGCTAGTGCCGATGCGAACATCCCAATGCCCTGCGCGCCGGCCTGCTTCAAAGCGGGCATCGACGCTTTCTCCAGAAACTCGGCAAGCTTGCCGGATTGATTATCGGCGGAGTTTCGAAGGAAGATCTTCCGGACGAAGATGTATTGACGGGGGGCCTTCGATTGGGCCTGCAGGGCGGCCGCTGGAGCGGCGGCGGCGATTATTTTTCGGCGGGTCATTCTCCCCACACTAGCAAACGCGGAGGGCGTCCCAAAAATTCAGTGGCCCGGCGGAGGGGCGGTTGGGCGGGTCTCCACCGGGCCGATTGACGCGCAGGGCGGGTGGGGGTCTGCGCGCCAAACTTGAATATACACGATCCGGTGGATCGTGCAAGGGACTTTTGAGTTAGACGCGGCGCTTTTTGGGCGGCCGGCAGCCGTTGTGGGGAATCGGAGTTACGTCCTTGATGTTACGGACTTCGATGCCCGCCGAGGCAAGCGCGCGAACGGCCGATTCGCGGCCGGCGCCGGGGCCGGAGACACGCACTTCGACCGTACGCAAGCCGGCTTCCTTCGCCTTGTTGGCGGCGGTCAGCGAAGCCTGCTGGGCGGCGAACGGAGTGCCCTTGCGGGAACCGCGGAAGCCGAGCGAACCGGAACTGGACCACGACAGCGTATTGCCCATCGGGTCGGCGAAGGTGATGATCGTGTTATTGAAGGACGCCTGCACGTGGCAGATGCCCATCGGCACGTGCTTCTTTTCTTTCTTCTTGAAATTTTTCTTCTTCGAGGTCTTAGCGGGAGCTTTGGCCATGACTTATCTCTTGTTCCTCTTACTTCAGGCCGGCTTTTTTCTTGTTAGCGACCGTGCCCTTGCGCGGTCCCTTACGGGTGCGGGCGTTGGTGTGCGTGCGTTGGCCGCGCGCCGGCAATCCCCGGCGATGGCGCAGGCCGCGATACGCGCCCATTTCCATCAGACGCTTGACGTTGAGGGAGTATTCCTTGCGGAGATCGCCCTCCACGGCGCCTTCGTTTTCGATCAATGTACGGATCTTGTTGACCTCGTCCTCGGTCAAGTCCGAGATCTTTTTGCCGGGATCGACACCCGTGCGATGCAGGATCGACTTGGCGCGGGTGCGCCCAATGCCGTAGATATACGTCAGACCGATTTCCGCGCGCTTGCGGGCTGGCAGATCCACACCGGAGATACGAGCCATATTTCTTTAATCCTTATCCTTTTCGAATCCTGTGCGCCCGATTAACCCTGGCGCTGCTTGTGCTTGGGGTTGATGCAAATCACGCGAACCACACCATGGCGGTGGATCACCTTGCACTTGTCGCAAATCTTTTTGACCGATGCCCGAACTTTCATGACTTCCTCTTATTTGTCCTCAAGTCGAAACTTACTTTTTCACGCTTACGATCCGCCCGCGGGTCGGGTCTTGCTGGCTTACCGCCACAGTCACCTCGTCACCCGGCCGCAATCGTACAAAATTCGTTTCCTTGGCCGCTCCCAAGTGGGCCAGCACCTGCCGGCGGCTGCCGGCGAGCTCTACGCGGACCAGCGCCCGGGGCAGCAGCTCCAAAACCTTCGCTTCCAACTGGGATTCGCTCTGCATGCTTCATGGCCGTGTCAAAACCCAGGGGCCGTCCTTCGTCACGGCCACGCAATGTTCAAAATGCGCCGACACCGAACCGTCCTGACTGACAGCGGTCCAGCGATCGGAAAGTACCTTCGATTGCGGCCTGCCGAGGTTCACCATCGGCTCGATAGCCAGCACCATTCCCTCTTTCAAACGAGGGTTCTCGTTGTTGCGGTCGACGTAGTTGGGAACCTGCGGCTCCTCGTGGAGGCTGGTACCGATGCCGTGACCGACAAATTCACGCACGATAGAGTACCCGTTTTCCTCGACGTGCTTCTGGACGGTGGCGCAGATGTCGAAGAGCCGGTTGCCCTCCCGCACCTTATCGATCGCCATCTCCAGGGACTGTTTGGTCACTTCCAGAAGGCGGCCCAACGACGGGGTGATCTCGCCGACGCCCACCGTAATGGCCGAATCGCCGTAGTAGCCGTCGAGCTGCACGCCCGTATCGATGGAAATGACGTCGCCCTTTTTGAGCGCGATGCGCGTGGAGGGCATTCCATGAACGATCTGCTCGTTGACCGACGTGCAGAGCACGTACGGATAGCGGGTGCCGGCGGCGGCCGAGAAGTACCCTTTGAACGCGGGACGGGCGCCGGCGTCGGCGATCATCTTCGCCGCGGCGTTCTCCAGTTCCATCGTTGTCATTCCTTCGGTTACCATATCCGCCAAACTATTGAGCACGCGATGGACGAGCAATCCGCTCTTCCTCATTTTTTCGAGCTCCGCCGGACTCTTCCGGATGATCATCGCGCTCCGCTGATTTCCTTGCTATTTCGCTTCTCGAATTTTCCGGCTACCCGTTCCAGGCGCGAAACAATTCTGTCCGCTACTCCCTCCGGATCCATCTCCCCGCATTCGATCGCTTCCACCGCAATCCCCCTTCCCTTCAGCGTTTCGGCGACGGGCCAGGTTTGAGACTGATAGGTTTGCAGCCGTGCCAGAACCACCTGCTCGGTATCGTCATCCCTGGTCCTCAGTTCGGCGCCGTCGATTTCGCACACGCCGGAAGGGTTGGATTCGATGTGATAGATGGCCCCGCAGAGCGGGCAGGTTCGCCGGCCGGTAAGCCGACGCAATATTTCATTGTACTCCACCCAAAGGTGGATCATGACCGGGCGAAACGCCTTGCCCTCGAACCACCGGGCCAGACCCTCCGCTTGCGGGATGGTTCGCGGGAAGCCGTCGAGCAGAAAACCGTTCTCACAGTCGGGCCAGCTTAACCGGTCCCAAACCATGCGGCTGACCAACTCGTCGGGCGCCAACTGGCCGGCCGCGAGGATGGATTGCATCTCGAGACCGAGCGGCGTTTTCCGCGCGATCTGCTCCCTCAGCAAGTCTCCAGTGGCCAGATGCGGCCAGCCGGTGAGCTTGGCGAGCATCTTGCCCGTGGTTCCCTTGCCGGAACCCGGTGCACCGAACAACAGCACCGCCAGGGGTCGCTTGGGAGCAGTCTTGCTGGCGATCTCGGTGTGAAAAGTTGTCAAAGAACGAAACGTCCCTGGTTAGGAAGTTAGGCCGTAGTGCGGCGGCCCTTAATGCGGCCGGCCCTCGGAGTAAAACCCTCGTAGTGACGCATGATGAGCTGGGCTTCGATCTGGTTGACCGTGTCCATCGCCACGCCGACGACAATCAGCAAGCTGGTGCCGCCAAAGTAGAAGTTAACGCCGAGCCCATCGAGGATAAAGCGCGGGAAGTTCGCGTCGATCCAGTTGCCGATGAGCGGAAGATGCTGGAGCTTGATGCCGGAGATCATGAGCTCGGGTAGGAGACTCAGGATCGACAGGTACAGGCCGCCAACAACGGTAATCTTGGTGAGAACTTTATTGAGGTAGTCCGACGTGTTCTTTCCCGGGCGAATGCCTGGGATGAAACCGCCGGATTTCCGCATGTTGTCCGCGGCTTCGCTCGTGTTGAAAATAATCGACACATAGAAGAAGCAGAAGAAGATGATGAGCGCGATGAACAGAATGACGTACAGCGGCTCGGCGTGACCGATGGAGCGAAGCATCGCCGAAAGATAGGCGTTATCGCGAACCCAGGGAATCTGCGTCAGAGTCTGCGGGAAGGTCAGCAGCGAACTGGCGAAAATGACCGGAATCACGCCCCCGGCGTTGACCTTGAGCGGGAGGTGCGTGGATTGGCCGCCCATCAAGCGCCGGCCGACCATGCGCTTAGCGTACTGCACGGGAATTCGGCGCTCGCCGCGTTCCACAAGAACGATCAGCCCGACTACGCCAACCATGACGGCGAGGATGATCAGCACCTGGACGATGTTCCACTCGCGCGTTTCGAACGCTTTTTGATAGATGCTGTAAATGGCCGAAGGCAGGCCCACGACAATGCCGGTGAAAATGATCAACGACATGCCGTTGCCTATACCGCGTTCGGTAATCTGCTCACCCAGCCACATGATGAACGCCGTGCCGGTGGTCAACGATATCATCGTCAGGAAAATGAATCCCCAACCCGGGTTGACAACGAAGTTGCCGGCGCCCTGGAGTGACGTGGCGATGATGTAGGACTGGATCAGAGCGAGGATCACCGTCAGATAGCGCGTGTACTGCGTGATCTTGCGCCGGCCCAACTCACCTTCCTTTTGCAGCTTTTCCAGCGTCGGAACCATGATGGTCATCAACTGCAGGATGATCGAACTGGTGATGTAGGGCATGATCCCGAGCGCGAAGATCGTCAGCCGGCGGAACATACCGCCGCTGAACAGATCGAAGAAGCCAAGGAGTGTTCCCTGGTTCTGCCGGAAAAACTCTTCCAGCCGCTCGGCGTCGATGCCGGGGGTGGGAATGTGTCCACCCAACCGGTAGATCGCCAGCAGTCCGAGTGTGAAGAGAATCCGGTTCCGGAGGTCCGGAATTCGGAACGCATTCGCCACTGCTTCGAAAAACTTCATGCCGATCCTTTCGCGATACTAACCAGACGCGTGAGGGTTACTTCGCTTCCGCGGGAGCTTTGGGAGCGATTTCAATCGCCTTACCGCCCGCTTTCTCGATCTTCTCCTTGGCCGAGGCGGAGAACTTGGCGGCCGTCACCGTGATGGCGCGGGTAATGTCCCCCTGTCCCAGAACCTTAAGACCATCGAGTAGTTGTTTTACCACACCGGCCTTCTTGAGCGATGCGGCGTCGAATTCCGAACCCGCCAATTGATCCAGGGTGGCAAGGTTGACGATCGCGTACTCGGTCTTGAACGGTGCGTTCGTGAAGCCGCGCTTCGGCAGGCGGCGGTGCAGCGGCATTTGGCCGCCTTCAAAGCCACGCATACGCGAATAACCGGAAATGGACTTTGCGCCCTTGGCGCCTCGGCCGGCGTACTTACCGCGGCCGGTGCCCATGCCTTGACCCAGGCGGCGGGACTTTTTGACTTGCCCAGCGGGCGGTTTGAGTGAGCTGAGATTCATCTTGGTGGTCTCCTACTCGACGATCCGGAGCAGATGCGGGACCTTGAGCACCATGCCGCGGAAGGCGGCGGTGTCGGGGCGTTCCACAATGCGATTGATTTTCTTCAGTCCCAGGCTGCGCACGATCGCCTTGTGCGTTTCCGGCGTGCAGATGGGGCTGCGATAGAGCTGAATTTTGATCATCTTGGCGGCCATATGCGAACTCCTAGAGCTTCTCCACGGCCAAACCGCGCATGTCGGCAACCGCGTTTTTGTCGCGGAGTTGCTCGAGCGCGTTGATAGTGGCCTTCACCACGTTGTGGGGGTTGTGCGTTCCGAGCGACTTCGTCAGCACGTTCGGGATACCGACGGCCTCAATGACGGCGCGAACCGGACCGCCGGCGATGACGCCGGTACCCTGAGGAGCCGGCTTCAACAGCACCTGGCCGGCGCCGAAGCGACCGAGCACGGGGTGCGGAATCGTCGTCTCGAGTACGTGGACCTTGCGTAGATTCTTCTTGGCCGCCTCGATGCCCTTCTTGATTGCGGCGGGCACTTCCTTGGCCTTGCCGGTTCCGAAGCCGACGGTTTTCGCGGCCGGGTCGCCGATAACGACCAGCGCCGAGAAGCTGAGGTTCTTACCGCCCTTGACGACTTTCGTCACGCGATTGATGGAAACCACCTGCTCCTTGAGTCCGGAGCTGGGTTCCGCGCGCCTATTATGTCCAGTTGCCATGTGTAATCCTCTTAAAATTCCAGCCCGGCTTCACGGGCGGCGTCGGCCAGCGCCTTGATGCGGCCATGGTAGAGAAATCCGCCGCGGTCGAAGACCACGCTCTTGATTCCTTTTTCCTTGGCGCGTTCGGCGATCAGTTGGCCGATGGCCTTGGCTCCGGCGATATTCCCGCCGTTGGTTGAATTCTTTTCCGTGGACGAGGCGGCGGCAAGAGTCGTGCCGGCGCCGTCGTCGATGAGCTGTGCGTAGATATGTTTGAGGGAACGGAACACCGCTAGGCGGGGCCGCGCGGCCGTGCCCGATAGCTTCTTGCGGATGCGGGTGTGAATCCGGCGCCGCACTTCGTCGCGATTGACTTTGCTAACCATACGATTCGAGTCCTTTTCGGATTACTTGCCCTTTCCGCCAGCGCCGCTCTTACCGGCCTTCTTGCGCAACACCTCTCCGGTGTAACGAACGCCCTTGTTCTTGTACGGATCCGGTTTGCGCAGCGCCCGCATATTGGCGGCCACCTGGCCCAGCACCTGTTTGTCGTGGCCGGTCAGGATGATGTGCGTGTTTTTGTCGACCTTGGCTTCAACACCGGCCGGTAACAAAAACTCTATGGCGTGTGAATATCCCAGGGTGAAGTGAACGATGTCCTTGCCCTTGGTCTCGGCGCGGAAGCCGACGCCGACAATGTCCAATTCGCGAGTGAATCCGGTCGACACTCCAGTGATGGCGTTATAGGCCAACGCGCGGGTCAAACCGTGGACAGCGCGGAAGCTATCGTTCTCGCGCTTCACGTTGACGATCTTGCCATCGTTTTCGATGGTGATGCCGGGCGGCAGCGGCACAGAGAGCTTTCCCTTGGGACCCTCGACATGCAGGCCGCCGTCGATCTTGATTTTCACTCCCGCCGGCAGCGGGATCGGTTTTTTGCCAATTCTTGACATTTGCTATTGATTTCCTTGCGGTTCTTGCTTCGCGGGCCCCTGGGGAGAGACGCCGGCTTCGCCGTTTAGAAGTGAGTGGTTACCACACCGTGCAGAGCAACTCTCCACCGATGCCTTCGCGGCGCGCGGTGCGGCCGGTCATGACGCCACGGGGAGTGGTGAGAATGTTGATGCCCATCCCGCCGAGCACACGGGGGATTTGCTTGCTGCCCAAATACATGCGGCGGCCGGGCTTGGAGGCGCGCTCCAGGTGATTGATCACCGGCTCGTTGCCTGGGGTGTACTTCAGATAGATTTTGATGACACGGCGGGAGCCTTCATCACCCTGTTTGTAGTTCAGGATGTAGCCCTCTTCCTTCAAGATGCGCGCGATTTCGAGCTTCAGCTTGGAGGCCGGCACGTCGACCTTGGCATGGCGCGCTTGCATTGCGTTCCGGATCCGGGTCAGCATGTCGGCGATAGGATCGCTAACCATTCTCGATATTCCTTCCTTCGTGACTCTCTGTAATTACCAGCTGGCCTTGATCACGCCCGGGATTTCGCCGGCAAGCGCGAGTTTGCGGAAACAGATCCGGCACAGACCGAAGCGGCGGATGTACGCCCGCGGACGGCCGCAGCGGAAGCAGCGGTTCCTGTGGCGGACCCGGTGCTTCGGTTCATCTTTGGCCTTCAGCTCCTTGAGCTTCAGATCCTTGGCGATTTTGGCGGTAGTTGCCATAAGAAGATCTCTTGTTCTCCTCTATTGCTGCTTGCCGGCAAACGGCATGCCCATATGTTTCAGAAGCGCCAATCCCTCGGCGTCGGTGCGCGCGGTGGTGGTGATGCAGATGTTGAGACCCTTGGTCTTGTCGACTTTGTTGTAGTCGATTTCCGGGAAGATCAACTGATCTTTCAAGCCCAAGGTGTAGTTGCCGCGGCCGTCGAACGACTTCGACGAAACGCCCCGGAAGTCGCGGACGCGCGGGAGAGAGATGCTGACCAACCGGTCGAGGAACTCGAACATCCGGTCGCCGCGGAGCGTTACCATGCAGCCGATCGGCATGTTCTCGCGGAGTTTGAAGGCCGCGATCGATTTCTTCGCCTTGCAGATAACCGGCTTCTGGCCGGCGATGGCGCCAAGCTCGTTGACGGCGGCGTCCATGAGCTTTGGGTTGCCCGTCGCCTCGCCAAGGCCGATATTGAGAGAGATCTTCTCGATCTTCGGAACGGCGCTGATGTTGGAGTACCCGAACTCCTTCATCAGGGCCGGGATGACGTTCTTGGTGTAATGTTCGCGGAGCCGTGCGTTCAGCGTTGCCATGTGGGAATTCCTTACTTCTTACCGGCGAGCGTTTCGCCTGTCTTCTTGGCCACGCGCACCTTGCGGGCGCCGTCGCCCGAGCCCTCGGTCTTATAGCCGATGCGGCTCACTTTGCCGTTGCTCAGGACCATCACGTTGGAGACGTGGATGCTCGCTTCTTTCTCGGCGATTCCGCCCTTGATCTGGCGTTGCGGATTCGGCCGTGTGTGGCGCTTGATCATGCGGACGCCTTCCACCAGAACCCGGTTCTTATCGCGGTGGACTTCGAGAACACGGCCTTGTTTGCCCTTGTCCTCGCCGGCGATCACCTTGACCGTGTCGCCCTTTCGGATCTTTATCGTTGCCATGCCAATATTCCTTAAATCACTTCCGGCGCCAGCGAAACGATCTTCATGAACCGTTTGTCGCGGAGTTCGCGCGCGACCGGCCCAAAGACGCGGGTGCCGACGGGCTCGCCGAGATCGTTAATCAGCACGGCGGCGTTGGTATCGAATCGAATGTAGGTGCCGTCCTTGCGCCGGGTCTCCTTGCGCATGCGCACGATTACGCACTTGACGACCTTACCTTTTTTCACGGTTCCGTCCGGAGAGGCTTCCTTGACGGCGGCCGTAATGACGTCACCGAGGCCGGCGCGGAGACCCAGGTCGCCGCCGCGAGGCGCAATGCAGCTCAACTTTCGAGCGCCGCTGTTGTCGGCAACCTCGAGGATTGTTCTCATCCCAATCATGACTGGTTCTCCTTAATCCTTATGCGCTGTGGCCGGAAACTTGAACCGCGGCCCGGACGACTTCGGCCAGCGCCCAGCGCTTGAGTTTCGACAGGGGGCGGTGTTCGACGATGCGGACCAGATCGCCAACCTTGGCCAGACCCTTTTCGTCGTGCGCGTAGAACTTCTTGCGCTTCTTGACGATCCGGCGATACAGCGGGTGGGCAACCCGGCGGGACACTTCAACAACGATGGTTTTCGCCATCTTCGTCGAAACGACCTGACCGAGCTTCTCTTGTCCCTTCTTGGATGTGGTGGTTTCCGCCATGACTTACTTCGCCCTTTCGCGCAGCACGGTCAAAACCCGCGCGCGGTCTTTCTTCAAATCGCGGTACTTCTTCAGTCCGTCGCCCTGGCCCAGAGACATCGCGAAACGCAGGCGGAACATCTGTTCCTGCATCTCGACGGCGTCTTTCTCCAGCGCGGCCGTGTCTTTTTCTCGAATCTGTTCGGCTTTCATGGTGCGTTGCCTCTGTAATTACGCCTGATCGTGCCGGGAGACCATTTTGGTCTTCAACGGCAGCTTCTGGGCCGCGAGACGGAACGCTTCGGCGGCCACTTCCGGGGCCACGCCTTCCATCTCAAATAGAATCTTTCCGGGCCGGATCACCGCTACCCAGAACTCCGGCGCGCCCTTTCCTTTACCCATGCGGGTTTCGGCCGGTTTCTTCGACACCGGTTTATCCGGGAACACGCGAATCCAAACCTTGCCGCCGCGCTTGATGTGGCGGGTCATGGCGATACGGGCCGCTTCGATCTGACGGTTGGTAATCCAGCCGCAGACCATGGCCTTCAATCCGTAGTCGCCGAAGCTGATCGTACTGCCCCGCCAAGCCGCGCCGGTCATCCGGCCGCGCTGCTGCTTGCGGTATTTTACCTTCATCGGCATCAACATAGGCGTTTACTCCTGAGTCTCCGGGGCCCCTTCGGCTGCAGCGCCTTCGGCCGGTTCCGCCTTCCAGCTCGGCTGGACAGGCTGCGCCAAAGGAGGCGCGATAGGTCGTGTACCGGGTTCGGCGAGGGCTGGCGGCGCGGCTTGCACCGGAGCTCCACCACGGTCGCCCCCGCGGTCGCCGCCACGGTCCGGCCGGCGATCCCGGCGGTCTCCGCCGTCCCGGTCGCGGCGCGGAGCGCGGCGCGGTTCGGGTTCCGTGGAGCCCTTGCGGAAGTCGCCCAAAATCTCGCCCTTGTAGATCCACACCTTGACGCCGATGACGCCGTAGGTGGTGCGGGCTTCGCTGAATCCGTAGTCGATGTCGGCGCGGAGCGTGTGCAGCGGAAGTTGACCGTCGAGGTACCACTCGGAACGTGCGATTTCGGCGCCGTTCAAACGGCCCGACACGCGGACCTTGATTCCGCGGCAGCCCAGGCGTTTGGCCGAGTCGACCGCCTTGCGCATGGCGCGGCGGAAGGCGACGCGCTTTTCAAGCTGGGTGGCGATGGACTCACTCACCAGCTGGGCGTCGACGTCGGGTTTCGAGACTTCTTGAATGTCGATAAAGACTTCGCGCTTGGTGCGCTTGGCCAGTTCGCTCTTCAGCTTTTCGATTTCCGCGCCCTTGCGGCCGATGATGATGCCGGGCCGGGAGGTGCGAATCGTGATACGGAGCTTGTTGCCGGGACGGTCCACTTCGACCGAGCTGACGCCGGCGGCCTTCAGGCGCGAGCGCAGCTCGTCCTTCAGATCGAGATCTTCTTCCAGGAGCTTGGCATAGTCGCCCTGTCTGGCGAACCAGCGCGAGCGCCACGTCTTCGAGACTCCGAGCCGGAACCCGTAGGGATGTGTTTTCTGACCCATGTGTGTCCTTTGGTGCTCCCTTTACTTTTCAGCGACCGCCACGACAATGTGGCTGATCCGGCGTTGATAGCGATAAGCGCGGCCCATCGGGGCCGGGCGCAGACGTTTCATGCGCGGACCCTCGTTGACGTAGGCTTCGCTGACCACGAGGCTGTCGACATCGACCGCGTCCGACTTGTTCTCCGCGTTGGCGATGGCCGAACGAAGAACCTTCTCCACCGCCGGCGCGATGCGCTTGTTGGTGGCGCGCAAAATATTGATGGCGTCGCCGGCGCGCGCGCCGCGGATCAGGTCCACGACCAGCCGCGCCTTTTGCGGCGAAATGCGTATATAGCGAGCTTCGGCTCTTGCTTCCATTTCCGTATCCTCGTCCTCAGCCGGCTTTGCCGCTCTTTTCGGTCTTGGCCACGTGCCCCTTGAAGGTGCGTGTCGGCGAGAATTCGCCCAGCTTGTGGCCCACCATGTTTTCGGTCACGTAGACCGGAATGAACTTCTTGCCGTTGTGCACCGCGAAGGTGTGGCCGATAAAGGCCGGCAGAATCGTCGACCGCCGCGACCAGGTCTTTACGGCCTTTTTGTCGTTGGCGGCGTTCAGCTTGTCGACCTTCGCAACCAGGTGCGTGTCGGTGAACGGCCCTTTTTTGAGTGAACGACCCATGTGTTCCTGTCCTTCTCCCTCTTACTTGCCCCGCCGCGTGACAATGGCGTTGTCGGTGCGCTTGTTGTTGCGGGTCTTGAAGCCTCGCGTCGGCTGGCCCCAAGGGGTGACCGGGTGGCGTCCACCCGAGGTGCGGCCTTCGCCACCGCCATGCGGATGGTCGACCGGATTCATTGTCACACCGCGATTGTGCGGCGTGCGGCCCAGCCAGCGGGTGCGCCCCGCCTTGCCGGACGTTTCGTTTTCGTGCTCGGTGTTACCCACCTGGCCGACCGTCGCCATGCAGCGCAGATCGACGCGGCGGACTTCGCCCGAAGGCAGCTTCAACAGCGCGATGTCGTTTTCCTTGGAGACCAACTGCGCCTGCGCGCCGGCCGAGCGGGCCATCTGCGCGCCTTTGCCGGGGCGTAGTTCGATGTTGTGGACCACCGTGCCGGCCGGGATGTTCTTCAGCGGCAGCGCGTTGCCGGGCAGGATGTCCGCTTCCGGGCCACTGGTGACCGTGGCGCCGACTTTGAGGCCGGCCGGGGCGATGATGTAACGCTTCTCGCCGTCAACGTAGTGCAGCAGCGCGAGGCGGGCCGAGCGGTTCGGATCGTACTCGATCGCGGCGACGCGGGCCGGAACACCGGCCTTATCGCGCTTGAAGTCCACCAGGCGCAACGCCTGCTTGTGGCCGCCGCCGATGAAGCGGCTGGTCACACGGCCTATGTTGTTGCGGCCGCCGCTCTTGCGGCGCCCGACCACCAGCGACTTTTCCGGAGTCTGCTTGGTGATCTCGTCGCGCGTCAGCGTCGTCATGTAACGGCGGCTGGGCGTATAGGGACGGTATGTTTTCACTGGCATGGTGCGATTTCCTTAAAGCTCGGCGTACTCCGGCATCTTTTCGCCGGCTTTCAGCCTTACGTACGCTTTCTTCCAGTCCGGGCGGTAGCCCGCGAACTTGCCCTTGCGGCGAAGCTTTCCGGTGTTGTTCATCACGCGGACGTCGTCCACTTTCACCTTGAAAAGCTTCTCCACCGCGGCCTTGACATGAATCTTGTTCGCGTCGGAACTCACTTCAAAGCAGAGCGTGTTTTCGGCTTCTTTCTTGGTCAGACCCTTTTCGGTCACGATCGGGCGGCGGATCACTTGGTAGATCGTCATTAGGCGAGACCCTCCGAGAGTTTCTTGGCGGCCGATTCGCTGATCAGCACCTGCTTGGCGTCGAGCAGATGATACGGATTCACGTCCTTCGACGTAAGCAACCGCAGGCCTTCAATGTTACGCGCGCCCAACGCCAAGTTGCGGTTGGCGCCGTTGTCGATGACGAGAACCTTGTTCGGCGCTTCCAACTTCTGGAGAGCGGCGGCGAAGTTCTTGGTCTTGTGATCGGTTAGTGCAAACTCACGAATCACCTTCACCGCGCCGTCGTTTAACTTGGCGGTCAAGGCCGAGCGGAGCGCGCCTACCAGCATCTTCTTGGGCAATTGATAGCTGTAGTCGCGGGGCTGCGGACCGTGCGTGGTGCCGCCATGGCGCCACAGTGGGGAACGGATGGAGCCCATGCGCGCGCGGCCTGTGCCCTTTTGCTTCCAAAGCTTCTTGCCGGAACCCGCGACTTCATGGCGGGTCTTAGTCTTCGCGGTGCCGCGCCGGTGGTTCGCCATGTAGTTGCGAACGGCTTCGTAGAGCAGCGCTTCGTTGACTTCCGCGCCAAACACGGCGTCGGAGAGCTCGATAGAGCCCACTTTGTTGTTGTTTAGATCGAGTACGTCGACGGTAGGCATCGTGTGTGCTCCTTAGTGCCCTCTCCTGGCACGCCGCAGAACGACGTAGCTGCCATTGGGTCCGGGCACGGCGCCCTTGACCAGAATCAGATTCTCTTCCTCATCGACCTTCACAATCTCCAGATTGCGGACCGTCACCTGGGCGTCGCCCATGTGGCCGGCCATGCGCATACCGGGAAACACGCGGCTGGGGAAGCTGGATGCGCCGATCGAACCGGGCGCGCGGCCGAACATCGAACCGTGGCCGCCGGGGCCGCCGCGAAAGTTGTGCCGCTTAATCAACGAGGCGAAGCCGCGGCCCTTGCTGGTACCGATGACGTCCACCTTTTCGGCGACATTGAATTGGCCGGCCAGAACGCGGTCGCCCTTCTTCATGTCTTCGGCGCCTGAGTTCAAACGCAGTTCCTTCAGGAAGCGGATGCCGTCGGCCCCGGCCGATTTCAGGTGGCCAGTGGCGGGCTTGTTGATACGGGCGGGTTTGACGTACTCCATCAGTCCAAGCTGGACCGCGTTATAGCCATCGGTGGCCGGCGTCTTTCGCTGCACCACGACGCACGGGCCCGCCTTCACGACCGTGACCGGCACCACTTGGCCGTCGGCGTTGAACACTTGCGTCATCCCGATTTTTTTGCCGAGAATTCCTGGGCTCATTGCTGTTTCCTTCGTTCGGGGCTCTTGTCATCCACCGGCTCTCGCAACCGCCGCGGCGCCCTCGCCGCTCGTCATTGCGTCCGGAGCCGGAAGCCCCGTCTTCAAAATTTCTTATCTCGTCCGGCTGGCGCTTACCGCTTGCCGAACGCTTTGATCTCCACGTCCACGCCGGCCGGGAGATCCAACTTCATTAGCGCGTCGACCGTGTCCTGCGTCGGCGACAGAATGTCGAGCAGACGCTTATGGGTACGGACTTCAAACTGTTCGCGGGACTTCTTATCTACGTGCGGGGAACGGTTAACCGTGTAGCGGTTCTTGACCGTCGGCAGCGGGATCGGTCCGGCCACTTGGGCGCCGCTGCGTTTGGCGGTCGCGACGATTTCCGCGGTGGAGGTGTCCAGCACGCGGTGGTCGTATGCCTTAAGCCGGATTCGGATGCTTTCTCTCAAGCTCATGTCTTCCTGTTTTCAGTTCAGTGAGTGCTGTTCTTGGAACAAGAAGAGGGGACCCTTGCGAGTCCCCTCTTCGGTAACTAAGCGACGATCTCCGCCACCGTGCCGGCGCCGACGGTGCGGCCGCCTTCGCGAATTGCGAAGCGCAGGCCCTTGTCCATGGCGACCGGGGTGATCAGTTCGATTTCCATCTGCACGTTGTCGCCCGGCATCACCATCTCGGTCCCGGCGGGCAGGTGCGCCACGCCCGTCACGTCGGTGGTCCGGAAGTAAAACTGCGGACGGTATCCGTTAAAGAACGGCGTGTGCCGGCCGCCCTCTTCTTTCGACAGGACGTACACTTCGCCCTTGAACTTCTTGTGCGGCTTGATCGAACCCGGCTTGGCGATAACCTGACCGCGCTCCACGTTGTCCTTGTCGATGCCGCGCAGCAGCAGGCCGACGTTGTCGCCCGCCCGCCCTTCGTCCAAAAGCTTCTTGAACATTTCGACGCCCGTGATGACCGTCTTCTGCGTGTCCCGGAAACCGACGATCTCCATTTCCTCGCCGACCTT
The DNA here is from genome assembly GCA_016871155.1 of Acidobacteriota bacterium. GTDB lineage: Bacteria > Acidobacteriota > Terriglobia > Bryobacterales > Bryobacteraceae. Next base: position 15,331 of record VFZO01000134.1, read on the forward strand.
GCAGATCCCCGTCTCCACCCGGCCCGTCACAACCGTGCCCCGGCCCTGGATCGAGAAGATGTCTTCGATCGGCATCAGGAACGGCTTGTCGGTAATGCGCTCCGGCAGCGGAATGTACTTATCGACCGCGTCCATCAGGTCGTCGATCGCCTTCTCCCACTGCGGCTCGCCGTTCAATCCGCCCAGCGCCGAAACCTTGACAACCGGCAGATCGTCGCCCGGGAAACCGTAGCTCTTCAGCAGTTCGCGCACTTCCAGTTCGACCAGTTCCAGCAACTCGGCGTCTTCCACCATGTCGACTTTGTTCAGCGCGACAACGATGTAGGGAACGCCCACCTGGCGGGCCAGCAGAATGTGCTCGCGCGTCTGGGGCATCGGGCCGTCGGTCGCCGCCACGACGAGAATCGCGCCGTCCATCTGCGCCGCACCGGTGATCATGTTCTTGATGTAGTCGGCGTGACCCGGGCAGTCCACGTGCGCATAGTGCCGGTTGGCCGTTTCGTATTCCACGTGCGACGCCGCGATCGTGATACCGCGCGCCTTTTCCTCCGGCGCGTTGTCGATCGAGTCGAAGCTCCGGAACGACACTTTCGGATTGTGCTTCGACAGCGTCTTGGTGATCGCCGCCGTCAGCGTCGTCTTGCCGTGGTCGATGTGTCCGATCGTGCCCACGTTGACGTGCGGTTTTGTACGGTCAAATTTCTCTTTCGCCATGGT
>VFZO01000135.1 GCA_016871155.1 Acidobacteriota bacterium
GTAACGTGCAACCCGGCGGTTGGGTACGCGTCGGACCTGCTGGTGCGAGCCGGCGCGACGGTCCTGTTTTCGGAGGTTACGGAAGTTCGCGACGCGATTCATCTGCTGACGCCGCGCTGCGCAGACGAGCCGACGGCGCGGAAGTTGATCGACGAGATGCGCTGGTACGATGAGTATCTCTCGCGCGGTTCGGCCGACCGTTCGGCAAATCCGACGCCGGGGAACAAACGGGGCGGGCTGTCGAACGTGGTGGAGAAGGCGCTAGGCTCCATCGCCAAGGCGGGCCGGTCGACGATCCACCATGTAGCGTCGCACGGCGAGAAGGTGACGGTGAAAGGACTCGTGTTCGCCGCCACGCCGGCCAGCGATTTTATCTGCGGCACGCAGCAGCTTGCCTCCATGAACCTCCATGTGTTCACAACGGGCGAGGGTTCGCCGTATGGATTGGCGATGGTGCCGGTAGTGAAGGTCTCCTCGAGGACGGCGTTGGCGGAGAAGTGGCCGGACCTGATCGACGTGGACGCGGGGACAATCGCCACCGGCCGCGCGACGATCGAGGATGTGGGATGGGAGCTGTTTCGGTACATTCTAGACGTCGCGAGCGGACGGAAGAAGACCTGGGCGGAGCAGTGGCGGCTTCACAACGCGCTGGCGCCGTTCAATCCGGGTCCCGTGACGTAGCGGCCCTACAGGCTAAGCCGGACGATCTCAGCCTCAGAGGTATCGAAGACCAGCGGAGCGCGCTCGCCGTATGTTTCCGCGAGGATTCGCCGGCGCCCGGAGATGACCGCGAGAGCAAGCAGGCACAGAACGGCGAGTCTGGCGTCGCGGGCCACAGCCCAGATGCCGAGTGAGGGAACGGCGGCCAGACCGAGTAGCGCAAGAAACGCATGCAGAACGCGTGTATGCCGGAACGCTTGCGAGGCGAGAGTAAAAGGGATGCTGCGCCAGTCGAGGAGAAGGCACTCGACCAAAATGACGCACAGCGCTGCTGTCGCGATGGCGACACGCGGAGAAAAGAAAAGCGCCGGGGCCAGCACGAACACGCCCAAATGCAGCCAGACGACGCGCCGGCCGATGCGGTACATGGAATCGTCCTTCGCCTGAGCGAGCATTCGAAAAATCCAGCTCGACGCCGGAGAAACGGCTATGCGGAAGGCCATGGGAATCGCAACTGCGACAGCATAACCGGCGAAAAAGGGGACGAAGACGGCTGGACCGGTTCGCAGTCCGGCGACGATCGCGAGCAGAAGCGCCGAGAGAACCAGGACGCTGGTGGACTCGCCGCGCCACAGCCCGCGAATGGCAAAGGGCAGCGCCGCGCACTCCAGCGGCGTGCGGCCCCAGCGGCCCAAAAACGCCGGCACACGCAGCGGGCGTGTGTCACGGACGAGACGGCCCTCCATCCCGCGCACAAAACCGGCCGCATATCCGGCGAAAGCAACCACTGCGCTCACCAGAAGCGCCCCAATAGCGAAGCGCACCAGAGCCGGATCCGCCAGATCCGGACGCCCGGCCAAGGGAGCGTATAGGGACTGAAACCAGCGCGATGGACCGCGGCCGGCAATCCACATGGCCAGCAGAAGCGCCGTCAGCGCCGCCCTTGCAACAACAGACGCAGCGCGAAACCAGCGCGAAGGCACGGCCACGAGGAGGATTCCCATCAACGAGAAACAGGCGCAGAACGTGAAGGCGCTGGCGAAGAAAACGATCGTGGCGTGCGCGAAAAACAAGCGGATAAACTCATCGAACGACGTGCCTGCCGCGACAACCATTGGATAGATGACCATGGACGCCGCGTTTACGTCCAGCACGAAAACGGCGGCGACAAGGGCGATTGAGGCGAGACTTGCGAGGAAGATGCGGCGCCGCGAGACGGGCAACGGACTGAGATTGAGTTGGTCGATGACGTCCGGAAGGATGCGATCCCACTTCCAAACCGTGACGAATCCAGTAATAGCCATTGAGAAAAGCAGTAGCGAGTGGCCATCCTCGAACGCGCGAGGAAAGGAGTTCAACTCCAAGCGCTGACCGCGGAAGTAACGCAGCAAGGAGGAGTATTTGTCGAGCAGGCCGAGCGCCAGGAAGGCGCCGGGCGCGGCAAGGAGGGCTAGGGCCGCGCCCAGGCTGCCCTGCAGTTCGCCGGATTCGCCGGATGACGGCTGCACCAAACGGCGGGCGAAGTGCTCGACAAGCTTCCGGAACATCAGGCGCTCCGGATCGCATCGACGATTTGCGCCGCGGTTTTGGCCGTGTCGGTCTCTTCAGCCATTCCGATGAAGGCGTCCTCCAGCCGCGTGTAGCCTAGCTGACGCAACGTCTCGGAGAGTGCCCCGGCGGCCACTTGCTGCCCTTTGCGCAGCAGGACGATTCTATTGGCGAGCCGCTCGATCACTTCTATAGCGGGCGACGCGAAGAAGACCGCTTTCCCGGCCGCGGCGAGGCGCTCAATCACCTGGCGCAGGACGATTGAGCTGGTGACGTCGAGCCCGGTGAAGGGTTCGTCGAGGATCAGAAGTTCCGGATCGTGCAGGGTGGCGCTAATGAGCGCGATCCGCTGGCGCATCCCCTTTGAATACGATGCGATGGCCGCGTCGCGGTGAGTGAAGAGGGTGAAGGCCTCGAGCAGCGCCTTCGCCTTGCGCTCGAAAGTCGCGCGTGGAATTGCCCGCAGCGTAGCGACCATTTCCAAATACTCCCAGCCGGTCAGGAATCCGTAGAGTTGCGCCTCCTCCGGAACGTAGCCGATGCTGCGTTTGAAGGCGACGACATCGTCGCGCACGCGCCGGCCGCGGTGGAGGATCTCGCCGGCAGTGGGCTCAAGAAGGCCGGTAATCATTTTCACGGTCGTGCTTTTGCCGGAGCCGTTAGGTCCCAGGTAGCCGAGAATTCCGCCGGCGCCGATCGAGAAGGACACATCGGCCACGGCGGTGAAACTCCCGTAGCGTTTCGTGAGTCCCCGCACTTCCAAAATGTCCATAGTCTGGGTTTAGAAACCAGCGAGCCGGTTTCAGTTCCCGGCCTCCAACATTTTCTCCAGACGAAGGCGCGCCGCCGGCCACTCCTCGCGAAGCAAAGAGAAATAGACGGTGTCCCGGACGTGGCCGGGCACGATCATGTGCTTGCGCAACGTGCCTTCGTAGACGGCGCCGATGCGCAGGATCGCCTTTTGCGACCGTTCATTGCGCGCATCGGTCTTCAACTCCACGCGGTTCAGCTCCATGGTTTCGAACGCGTGACGCAGCAGCAGCCATTTGCACTCGGTGTTGACGGCGGTGCGCTGGAACTCGAGTCCGTACCAGGTTGAACCGATCTCGACGCGCTTGTGAGCGGGCTCGAAGTTCATGTAGCGGGTGGAGCCGGCGACGCGGCCCGTGGATTTGTGAATGACCGCAAACGCGCCCGGACCGGCCGAGTCGATGTAAGCGGCCATGCCGTCCGCGGACTCGACTCGCACGGTTGTCAACGCCCAAAGCGAAGGGTCGAGCCCGACGGCGCAGAGGCCGTCCAGATGAGCCAAGGTCAACGGTTCCAGCCGGACAAATTTGCCTTCGAGAATTACGGGCGTTAGCATGACTAGACCATTATGCTTCGCCGAACCTTTTTGCAAACGAGCGCCGCGGGCGCCGCGCTTGCGCAGACGCAGCGCCCCAACGTGCTGGTAATCTATGCCGACGATATGAGCTACCGCACGATCCGCGCCTTGAATAACCCTGAGATCCGGACTCCGAATCTCGACAAGCTGGTGGCCCGGGGCACGGCCTTCACGCATGCGTTTATTCCGGGAGGTCTGCAGGCAGCCGTTTGCGTACCCTCGCGGGCCATGCTGATGAGCGGACAGAATTTATTTCATGCGACGGCGAACGTGGTGAAGCAGCCGGCATACGGCCCGGCAAACGATTTTCATTTGTGGCCGGAATTGCTGGCGCAGAACGGGTACCAGACGGTGGGAATCGGAAAGTGGCACAACGGTCCGCAACTCTATCACCGCGCGTTCCAAAAGGGCGGGCCGATCCTTTTCGGTGGCATGGCCGACCACTACAAGACGCCGTTGCACGAATGGAGCGAGACGCACGAATACGCTAAGACGGCGGTGAAGGCGCAAGACAGGCACTCGTCGGAGATCTTCGCGGACTCGGTGATTCGACACATTCAGACGCGGGACAAGGCGAAGCCTTTGGCGCTCTATGTGGCCTTCACGGCGCCGCACGATCCGCGGCAGCCTCCGAAGGAGTTTAAGGCGATGTACCCGGAGGAGCGAATCGAACTGCCACCCAATTATGCGCCACAACACCCCTTCGACAACGGCGAGATGAAGGTGCGCGACGAGGCGCTGCTGCCATGGCCGCGCACGGCGGACGCGATCCGCAAGGAGCGCAGCGACTACTACGCGATCATCACGCATTTGGACGCGCAGTTGGGCCGGATCTTCGCCACTCTCGACAAAGAGGGCATGACCAAGAACACGCTGATCGTCTTCGCCGGGGACAACGGACTGGCGGTTGGTCAGCACGGACTGTTGGGGAAGCAGAATCTCTATGACCACAGTATCCGCGTGCCGCTGATCCTGGCAGGCCCTGGCGTGCCGGCGAATCAGCGGGCGGAGACACTGGTTTATCTCTACGACATCTTCCCGACGCTCTGCGAACTGTTGCGCCTTCCGAAGCCGGCGACCGTGGACGGCAAGAGCCTGGTGCCAGTGTTGAAGAACCCGAAGGCAAAACTGCGCGACGCGCAGATACACGCCTACCGTCACGTGCAGCGCGGACTGCGGACCATGCGCTGGAAGTACATCCGCTACAACGCAAGCGGCACGCAGAACGCGCAGCTTTTCGACGTGGCGAACGATCCGTACGAAATGAAAGATCTATCCAAAGATCCGGCGCATAAGGAGACAGCGAATCAGCTCGACATCCTTATGCGCATGCTCTTGAAACAGGAAGGGGACCCGCTTGACCTGACCAAGCCCGATTGGGGGTGGAAGGCGTAGCAGCGGGCCGGACACTACAATACCGAGTCGGTCCAGTTCTCCAGGATCTGCTTGACGCGGCCGGTGAACATGTCGGCCAGCGCGCCATCGATCAGACGATGATCGAAGGTCAGAGCGAGATAGCAGATGGAGCGAATGGCGATGCCGTCGTTGATGACGACCGGCGTTTTCTCAATCGTGCCCACGCCTAGAATTCCAACGTTCGGCTGATTGATCACGGGCGTCGCAAAGACGCTGCCGAAGGAGCCGAAGTTGGTGATGGCGAACGTGCCGCCCTTCACTTCGTCGGGCTTTAACTGGCGCGAGCGGGCGCGCGCGGCAAGGTCGACGATCGATCGCTGGAGGCCGGTGACGTTTTTCTCGTCCGCCTGCGCGATGACGGGCACGATGAGCCCGGAACCGTTATCCAGCGCGACGGCGATGCCCAGGTTGATGTCGGAGTGGTAAATGATGTTGCCGCCATCGATCGAAGCGTTGAGAATCGGGAACTCGCGCAGCGCCTTAGCCGTTGCGGCGGCAACGAAAGACAGGAACGTCAGGCTGAAACCGTACTGAGCCTGGAAGGCGCCCTTTGCCTTGTCGCGAACCTTGGCAACGTTCGTCATGTCCACTTTGTGTACCGTCGTCACATGGGCCGACGTTTGCTTTGAGTGGATCATGTGCTCGGCGATCTTCTTACGCATGGTCGACATGGGCTCGACGCGAACCTTCGGCGCTTCAGAACGCGGAGGAGGCGGTGCGTAGGCCGGCGCCGCGGTGGCCGCAACCGCGGGTGCTGGCGTCGTCGCCGGCGCGGCGGGCGCGGGCGGCGCCGCCTTGGATTGCAGCGCGCCTTCCACATCCTGCTTGGTGATGCGGCCGCCGGCGCCGGTGCCGGCGACGGTGGTAAGGTCCACTTCGTTTTCTCGCGCCATCTTCCGCACCAGCGGAGAGAGCGGACCCAGGTCCTCCTTCGCAGCGACTGGGGCAGGCGGCGGCGGGGGCGCCGGTATGGGCGCAGCAGCGGCAGCCGGCGGGGGCGCCGCCGGCGCGGGCGGGGGAGCGGCAGCGGCGGGCGCAGGCGCGGCGGCGGCGCCGCCGATGCGGGCAACGACGGTGTTGATCGCGACTGTCTTGCCGGCCTCGACCAGAATTTCCGACAGTACTCCCGCCACGGGCGAAGGGATTTCGGTATCGACCTTGTCGGTCGAGATTTCAAACAAGGGCTCATCGCGCTCGACATGATCGCCGGCTTTTTTCAGCCAACGGGTCAGCGTACCCTCGACAATCGATTCGCCCATCTGGGGCATTACAACATCAGTCATGCCTTAACTCTCACTTTCGTAGCCAAACACTTTCGAAAATTTTTCCACGAGCAGAGCCTTCACTTCATCATGGCTCACCCGGACGCCAAGCGCGGCCAGCGACGTGACGGGCAGGGCGAGTCCGCACGGGACGATGTACTGGAAATAGCGCAGATCGGTGTCGACGTTCAGCGCGAAACCGTGGGAGGTGACCCACCGGCTGATGTGGACGCCGATGGCGCAGACCTTCGCACCGCGCACCCAGACGCCGGTTTTTCCGGGGTCGCGTACACCGTCGAGGCCGAGTGCGGAAAGGGTGTCGACGATCGCCTGCTCCAGAGCACGCACGTAGGCGTGGACGTCGCGCTTCCATCCGTTGAGATCGAGAATCGGATAGCCGACGATCTGACCGGGGCCATGGTAGGTGACATCGCCGCCGCGGTTGGTATGGTGGAAGTCGATTCCGGTCCGGGACAAGATTTCTTCGCTCGCCAGCACGTTTTCATCGTGGGCGTTGCGGCCCATGGTGATCACATGCGGGTGCTCGACGAAGACAAGCTGGTCCGGAATCTGGCCGCTCTTGCGCTGCTCCATTAACCGGGCCTGCCATGAATAGGCCTCCGCCCAACGCATGCGGCCGAGGTCGCACGTTTCAAGCACACGGACTGGAGCCTGCACCGTCATGCGCCGCTAGAAATTAATCGCCCTTCCGTAGACAGCGTTGAACGCCTCCCCCAATGCCTCATAAAGAGTGGGATGGGCGTGAATCGTATTGATCATCGTGTCCACGGTCGCTTCGGCTTCCATCGCCGTCACGGCCTCGGCGATCAACTCGTAGCCGTGGGGGCCAATAATGTGGACGCCGAGAATTTCGCCGTACTTCGCATCGCTGACGATCTTCACGAACCCTTCGTGATGGCCAATGATGGAAGCCTTGGAGTTCGCCAGAAAGGGGAACTTGCCGATTTTCACGTCAAATCCCTGCTGACGCGCTTGGGCTTCCGTCAACCCCACCGAGCCGATGCCGGGTTCGGTGTAGGTGGCGCCGGGGATTCGATTGCGATTGATGGCGGTGTAAGGTTTGCCGGCGATGGCCGCGACTGCCACCATTCCTTCGGCCGTTGCCACGTGGGCCAGTTGCGGCGTGCCGGCCACCACGTCGCCGATGGCGTATACACCGGGCTCGCCGGTCTGCTGATCCGGACCGGTCTTGATGAAACCGCGATCCACCTGAATCGCCGGAAGATTCTGCAGGCCGATGTTTTCCGTGTTCGGTTTGCGGCCGACGGCGACAAGCAGTTTCTCCGCCTGCATCGGCTCCACCTTGCCGTTCGCCAAAGTCACATTCAACGCCACGCCGGATCCGGTGCGCTGCACGTCGCTCGCCTTCGCACCGGTTTCGCAACGAATTCCGGCCTTCTTAAACGATTTCTCCAGTTCCTTCGAGACGTCCTCGTCTTCTACGGGGACCAAGCGAGGCATCATCTCCAAAATCGTGACGTCCGTTCCGTAGCGCTTGAAAATGGAGGCGAATTCCACGCCGACCGCGCCGGCCCCGATAATGATGAGTGACTTGGGCACCGATTGGAGATTGAGAATTTCGACGTTCGTCAGCAGAAAATCGGCATCCGGCTCCAACCCTGGGAGCATTCGCGCCTCCGAGCCTGTGGCGACAATGACCGCCTTCGCTTCGATGACACGGGAGCCTTCCGGGGAGGATAGCTCGACGCGGCCGCCACCGAGCAACTTTCCGAAACCGGCAATCACTTCCACCTTGTTCTTGCGCATCAAACCGGTGATGCCCTTGGCGTGTTTGTCGACGATGTCCTGCTTCCGCTTCATGACGGCGGTGAGGTGCAGTTTCGGATTCTCGCAGCTCAAACCCTGCTCCGCCGGGTTCTTGAAGTAGTCCCAAACCTCGGCGGTGTGCAACAGGGCTTTCGTCGGCACGCAACCCACGTGCAGACAGGTGCCGCCGAGCTTTGGCGACTTCTCAATCAGAGCCGTTTTCAGTCCAAACTGACCGGCGCGAATGGCGGCGGAGTACCCGCCGGGGCCGCTGCCGATCACCACAAGATCATATGCCATTATTTTTGAGTGTAACATCGCGGCTTCGGGCCGCATTCTAATAGATGTATGGGCATTTTCACCGGATTCGCACTCTTCGCCGCGGCCTTTCCCTTGGAGTCGATTCTTGTCGAAGGGGTGAAGCGGCTGCGGCCCGAACAGATTGTGGCGGCGTCCGGACTGCGGCCCGGCCAACCGGCCGGCAAACCCGACTTCGAAGCGGCGCAGGCCCGGTTAGCGGCATCTGGCGTGCTGGCCAGCGTGGGGTTTCGGTACGCACCATCGAAAAGCAGGAAGGGCTACACGCTGACGTTCGAAGTGGTCGAGATCGACCAGGTGTTTCCGATCCGCTTCGAAGAGCTGGAAAAGCCGGAGGCGGAACTTCGAAAAATTCTTCGCGCGGCGGATCCGCTGTTCCTCGATCCCGCGCCGGGCACCGATGTGGTGCTGAAACGATACGCCGGCGCGCTGAACGCCGCCCTCAAGGTTTCGCCGCCCGTCATCGGCCGCGTTGTTACGGATCGCCCAGGCGTGACGGCCATGCTCTTCCGGCCGAACCGGCCGCGCCCCTCGGTGGCGGCGGTGAGCTTCACCGGGAACAAGGCGTTCCCGGCTCACGAGTTGCAGAACCGGGTGGCGGGCGTAGCCGTCGGCATGCTCTACACCGAAGAGGGCGTACGGGAGGCGCTGCAAAACCAGATTCGCCCGCTCTATGAAAGCAAGGGTTTGCTGCGCGTTAAATTCACGAAGATCTCGGCGGCGCCGGCGACGGACGTGGAGGGCCTCAACGTCTCGATCGAAGTCGATGAAGGGCCGGAATTTGTTCTAGACGACGTGCGCATCAACGGCGCCGCCGGTGCGGCGGAGTTGCTGAAGATCGCCAAGTTCAAGACCGGCGAGGTCTTTAAGATTCAAGAGGTCACCGAAAGCCTGGAACGCCTGCGCGCCGCCATGCGCACCCAGGGATTTATGAAGGTGGAAACCGCCGCCACGCGCAGGTACGAGGACGCGCGGAGAACGGTCGACATGGAAGTAAACGTGACGCCAGGCCCCAGGTTCAAGATGGGGCGGCTGACACTGAAGGGTCTGGACATCACCACCGAACCGGAGATCCGGAAACTGTGGGGCCTGAAGGAAGACGCCTACTTCCGGGAGGGCTACGCCGAACGTGTGCTGGCGAAGATCCGCGAGGACGGGCTGCTGGATAATTTGGGCGGCACCAGCGTGAAGCTGGAATACGACGAGGCGGCGGAGCGCATTCATGTGACGCTGTTGTTCGCCGGCGAAAAGAAGGAGCCCGAGCGAAAGAACCCGCCTCTATAATAGAGGTTCATGCCGAACGCTGGTCTTTCCGCCATTCGCGGCTGGGTCGAGTCCAACGCCCAGCGCCTTCTCGACGAACTGTTTTCGTTGATTCGCATCCCTTCGATTTCCACGTTGCCGGAACACAAGGACGATGTGGCACGCGCGGCGGCATTCACGGCGGATGCGTTACGAAACGCAGGCATGGAAAACGTCGAGATCATCCCGACGGACCGGCACCCGCTGGTGTACGCCGATTGGCTGCACGCGCCCGGGAAACCGACGGTCCTTTGTTACGGCCACTACGACGTTCAGCCGCCCGACCCGCTGGAGCTTTGGGAAACGCCGCCGTTTGAGCCTACGATCCGCAACGGAAACATCTACGCGCGCGGCGCAGTGGACGACAAAGGCCAGATGTACATGCACATCAAAGCCGTTGAGGCGTTGCGCGCGCTGAACGGCGGCACGCTGCCTCTGAATGTGAAGTTCCTAATCGAGGGCGAGGAGGAGATCGGCGGGGCGTCGATCTCAAAGTTTGTGCCCGCGAACAAAGAGAGGTTGCGCGCGGACGTAGCGCTCGTTTCCGATACGTCGCTTTATGCGGACGGAATTCCGACGCTTTGCATCGGACTGCGCGGCCTTGTCTACATGGAAATCGAAGCGCAGGGACCCGCGCGCGATTTGCATTCGGGCCTATACGGCGGCGCAGCTCCGAACGCGGTGTTCGGATTGGTCGAGTTGCTGGCGAAGGCGAAGGACGCCGATGGCGTGATTCAGATCCCGGGGTTTTACGATGCTGTGCAGGCGCCCGCGGCGGCGGAGATCGAAAGCTGGAACTCGCTGCCGTTCAACGAAGCGGAATATCTGGCGGCTGAAGTCGGCTCGACGGCCATCACTGGGGAACCGGGCCGGTCTGTCTTTGAAAAGACCTGGGCGCGGCCCACGCTGGAGGTGCACGGCATCGGCGGCGGCTTCACAGGCGCGGGTTCGAAGACGGTGATACCGGCGAAAGCGCTGGCCAAGGTCAGCGTGCGGCTCGTTCCGAATCAGGACCCGGAGTCGATCGTCGCCGCTATCAAACAGTGGGTGGCGGACAACTCGCCAAAGGGAGTCCAGACAGAGGTTCGTGTCCTTGGGGCCAGTCCAGGACTGCTGGTGAATCCGGACCATCCGGCGATCGCCGTAGCGGCCGAGGTATTCGCCGAATCGCTCGGCCGGAAGACGGTGTTCGTGCGCGGCGGCGGCTCCATTCCGATCGTCGGTGAGTTCGCGCAGCAGTTGGGAATTCCCACGGTACTCATGGGGTTTGGCCTGCCCGACGACGGACTGCATTCGCCGAACGAGAAGTATAAACTCGCGAACTACTATCAGGGCATCTCCACGATCGCGCACTTTCTTTCGCGTTACGGAGAGTAATGCCCGAACAAGGCACTACCTCCGAGAGGGTCGCGAAATCCGCAGGCATCTCGTCCGCGGCGGTTTTCCTGAGCCGGATTACCGGGCTCATGCGAGAGATCGCGTTGGCGCGCATGTTCGGCGCGGGCGCCGCCTACGATGCATTTTTGATGGCTTTTCGCATACCGAATCTCACGCGCGATCTATTCGCCGAGGGCGCGCTGAGTTCGGCCTTCGTACCGACGTTCGTCGAGTACATGGCGACGAAGTCAAAGAAAGAGGCAGCGGAGTTGGCCAATCTTGTCGCCACCGCGATCATTGTTGTCGTCGGGCTGGTTTGCCTGGCGGGTATGTATTTCGCGCCGCAATTGGTGACGATAATGGCGCCCGGTTTCCACGGAGTACCGGGCAAGTTCGAAATGGCCGTGTCGATGACGCGCATCATGTTTCCGTTTCTGCTGTTGGTGGCCCTGGCGGCGCAGGTGATGGGCATCCTGAACGCTTGCAACCAGTTCGCGCTGCCCGCGCTTTCGTCGTCGCTGTTCAACATAGGGTCGCTCATTTCCGGGTTGGTCGTGGGCCGGGTGCTCGGCCCATCGATTGGAATCACGGCTATCGAAGGAATGGCCTGGGGCGTGGTGACCGGCGGGGCGATCCAGCTCGGCTGCCAGATTCCGAGCCTCGTGCGCGCCGGTTTTGTCTTTCGCCCCGCGTTTGACACGCGGAACCCCGGACTGTTGCATATCTTCGCGTTGATGGGGCCGGCGATTCTGGGCAATGCGGCCGTGCAGATCAATGTGGCCGTGAACTCGAACTTCGCCTCGCAGATCGACGACCCGGTGACGGGATTGAACGGCGCGGTCACCTGGCTCGGCGCGGCATTCCGCTTTATGCAATTGCCGCTGGGCCTGTTTGGAGTTGCTATTGGCGGCGCGACGCTGCCGGCCATCTCCAGAGCAGCCGCCAACGGCGATATGGAGGATTTCCGGCGAACGCTATCCCGTAGCTTGGGACTGGTGTTCCTGATGACCATTCCGTCCGCGGCCGGACTAATCGTGATTGGGGAGTCCATCGTCGGCTCGCTGTTCGAAGGCGGCGAATTCACCGTCTACGCCACGCAGCAAACGGCCAAGGCGCTAGCCTGTTTTGCACTCGGATTGGCGGGCTACTCGGCGCTGAAGATCATGGTGCCCGCCTTTTACGCGCTGAAGGATTCCCGCACGCCGATGTACATTTCGCTGCTGTCGATCGCAATCAACTACGCGGCCGCCTCGACCATGACCAGCGGCACGGCGTTCGGCCACGCGGGACTGGCGCTCTCCACTGCCGTTGTGGCGCTGTTCGGCGGTGTCGCGCAGTTCCTTATCCTGCGGAACCGCATTGGCGGCATCTACGGACGGTCGCTGACCGGCAATGTCATGAAGATCATGTTCGCAAGTGCGTTGATGTCGTTCCTGATCGCCGGCATTCAATGGCTGATGACCCAGTCGCTCGAGGCCGGCCGGGCGCGCTACATTATGACGCTACTTCTCGGTATTCCATTGGGGTCGTCGCTCTTTTATTACACCTGCCGCTGGTTGAGGGTCGAGGAGATGGATTTGGCGGTCACTGCCTTCCTGCGCCCGTTTGAACGGCTGCGTGCTAGAATCCGCTAACTGGCATGTTCCCGGAGATCTCACTGATCGGCAGACTGGAAGCGCTCGACGAAGCCTCTCACCGGCTGCAGGCGCGGCTCGCCGAATTGCCAAAAATTCTGACGGCCGAGAAAAAGACGGTCGAAGAAAAGAAACGGCATTTGGACGCCACACGCGGGCGTCAGCAAGCGAACGACGGCGAACGCCGCGCGCGGGAAAACGCCGTTGCGCAACATCAATCGAAGCTTACGAAGCTCAGGAAACAGTTGGACGCCGCCGCCAGCGAGGCGCAGGTGCAGGCCTTTGAACACGAGATCGCGTTTGCCACGAACGCCATAGCAACCGGCGAGGACGAAATCCTGACGCTGCTCCTCGAAGCGGAATCCTTGACCGCCGAGATCGAGGAGCTGGAGAAGGCCCACGCGGCGGCCCACAAGCAGGCGGCCGCCAATTTTCGCTCGGCCGAGCAGGAACACAAGACCGGTCAGCAGACCCTGGCCGGCCAGGCCGGGGAGCGCGCGGCGGTGGAAGGGCAGCTTTCTCCGGCGATGGCGCAACTTTACGCCAAGCTGCGCAAGCGCTACAAGTCCGGCCCCATCGTCGCCGAGACCGATGAAGGCCGTTGCGGTGTTTGCCAGATTGAGATGCGCCTGGCGTTTTGGCAGAAGATGCAAAACGAGCCGGACGTTCTCTACCAGTGTGAAGAGTGCGGCCGGATTCTGGTCTGCAACAAGCCGGTTTCACCGGTCGAGGGCTAGCCGCGAATCACTTCCCGGTAAAGGTCGAGCACCTGCCGCGCGGTGTCGTACCAACTGAACCGTTTGACCTGCTCCTGACCTTTTGCGATCAGCGAAGCGCGCAACTCATCGCCGGTCAACACTTCGCGGATTCCGCGCGCGATGTCGAAAACGTTTTCGGGCTTGACGATCATCGCCGCCTCGCCAACCACCTCGGGCAGGGAGCTTACGCCGCTGGTCACCACCGGAGTACCCAACGCCATCGACTCCAGCGGCGGAAGTCCGAAGCCCTCATAAAGAGAAGGAAACACGAACGCCTCCGCCGCCTGGTAGAAGACCTTCAGTTCGTCCTTCTTGACGAAGCCTAGAAACTTCACGACTTCGCGAACCCGTGATTGATGCACGGCCCGGCGCAGCGCCGGATACTTGGACATCTGGTCGCCGATGATGACCAGCCGCAGGTCCTTGTACCGCGGATGATCGACGAGATCCTGCTTCAGCAAAGCGAAGGCTTCCACGATGCGGGCGACATTTTTACGGCGGTTTACCGAGCCGGCGTAGAGCAGGTACGGATATTGGATCTGGTAGCGCTCCAGCACGTCAGCACGTTTCTTTTCGTCCAGCTCGGGCTTGAGGAACGAAGGATCCAGCGCGTTGTAAATCAAGCGGACCCGGTCCGCCGGGATGTTCAACACGTTCAACACATCGCGCCGGGTGGCGGCGCTGACGGCGATTACGCGGTCCGCACGCAGCAGCCCGCGGCGGAAGCGCCACATGTGCAGTTTACCGGCCGCAGCGTCGTCATAGTCGAACACCAGGCTGCTCATGTCGTGAATCGTCACGACATATGGCTTCGGCATCAGCACCGGCACGTTGTTGATGGGGATATGCACCAAATCGGCAGCCAGCGACCGAACGAACCACGGAAAGGCGAGGTTCTCGATGCGCGCCGAGTCGTTCCGGTTGTATTCGACGATTTTGAAATTGTCCGGCAGCGCACCCAATTCGGCCTCCACCTTGGGCCGGGCGATGAGCATGAAGCGCATTTCCCGCTCCAACTCCGACATCGCGCGGAT
The DNA here is from genome assembly GCA_016871155.1 of Acidobacteriota bacterium. Taxonomy (GTDB): domain Bacteria; phylum Acidobacteriota; class Terriglobia; order Bryobacterales; family Bryobacteraceae. The sequence goes on from VFZO01000135.1 coordinate 14,485, forward strand.
CAGGTTCCGGATGTACGTTCCGTACCCGAAATCGCCCAGGTGGCGAACGTCGATGGCGACCGTGGACACGGCCGTTAGCGCTTCAGCTTCCACTCATAGAGCGGAAACGCCGATGTGAGTTGACCCACCTTGGCGCGCACCGCGTGCAGCGCATCGCCCGCGCCGTCGCGCCCTTTCGCGGCCACTGCATCCACCACTTCGGCGATCAGTTGGCCGACAATGCGCATCTCCGCCTCACCGAAACCGCGTGTGGTGACTGCCGGGCTGCCGATGCGAATGCCGCTGGGGTTTAACGGTGGATTCACATCGAATGGAATGCCGTTTTTGTTGACGGTAATGAACGCTTCGTCCAAAGCCCACTCGGCGTCCTTGCCGCGTACACCCTTGGCGAAGACATCGACTAGAGCCAGATGAGTATCCGTGCCTCCGCTGACGATCCGGTACCCAGCATTGGCAAGCGCCGCGGCCATCGCGGCCGCGTTGATCAGCACCTGCCGCTGATAGGTCTTGAACTCGGGTTGCAGCGCTTCGAGGAAACAGACCGCTTTCGCGGCAACAATGTGCACCAGCGGCCCGCCCTGCTGGCCGGGGAACACACACTTGTCGATGGCCGCCCCGAACTTCTCACGGCAGAGAATCAAGCCGCTGCGAGGACCGCGCAGCGTTTTGTGGGTCGTGGACATCACGATATCCGCATGCTCGCAGGGGTTCGGGTACAGGCCCGCCGCCACAAGGCCGGAGAAGTGCGCCATGTCGACTACAAATACGGCGCCGATGGAATCGGCAATTTCGCGGAATTTGGCAAAGTCGATGATACGCGGGTAGGCGCTGCCGCCGGCGATGATCATCTTCGGCTTGTGCTGATCGGCCAACTGGGCGAGTTGTTCGTAGTCGATCCGCTCGTCGTCCTTGCGGACGCCGTAGCCAACGACGTTATAAAGCTTGCCGGAGAAATTGAGCTTGTGGCCGTGCGTCAGGTGGCCGCCGTGGGCCAGGTCCATGCCCAGAATCGTGTCGCCTGGATTCAGCACAGCCATGTAGGCGGCGGCGTTGGCTTGAGAACCGGAGTGCGGCTGAACGTTGGCGTACTCCGCGTTGAAGAGTTTCTTGGCGCGGTCGCGCGCCAGATTCTCCACGGTGTCGGCATGTTCACAGCCGCCGTAGTAACGCTTGCCGGGGTAGCCTTCCGCGTACTTGTTCGTAAAGACGGTGCCAGCGGCCTCGAGGATCGCTTCGGAGGTGAAGTTCTCGCTGGCGATCAGTTCAAGCCGCGAGTTCTGGCGCTCGACTTCCTGTTGAACCGCCTCATAAACCTGCGGATCCGCTTCCGCCAACGTCCGAAACTTCATCATGCTTATCCTTCTTGCTCCAGTTTTGTTAGTTTGTCCAGCCGCCGCTGATGGCGCCCGCCCTCGAACGGTGTCGAAAGGAACGTGTCGAGCATTTCGCGCGCCACGGCCTCCCCGGTATACCGGGCCCCGATGGCCAGCACGTTGGCGTCGTTGTGCTTCCGCGTGTACATCACTTCGTCCGCCGTGTGGCCCAGGGCGGCTCGCACC
>VFZO01000136.1 GCA_016871155.1 Acidobacteriota bacterium
AGTAACGCGCGATCCCTGGAAGTCGATCTTGAGAAGGCCGTTGAACGAGAGCTGAAAGGGCTGGTTTTGTTTGTCACCCATTGGGTGCTGTCCTCCGCAGGGGTCTTCGCTGCCTTCAAACCCCTATGGATATTGATGCGGACGAGCATCCGGGAGATTCGCACGCGCGGCTCAAAACGGAAATGTGGGCTTAGATCGCCCGCGAAGGTAGGCCAAGCACTCCAATCCCGAGTACCCGTAGTCATTGTGGCCAAGGACTTGCAATTGGGAGGCGAAATTGTGTGCCCGATCAAACTCTCCAGCGCCGGCCGCTGCATAACAAGAATGAACCAATCGCCGCTTGGTGCTCTCCGGCATGGGTTCCAACTTCGCCAACTCGCCCAACGCTTCTTGGAACAGCCCAAGGAACTGCAGCGCGCTAGCCCGATGGAAAAAACCGTAGTGATCGTTCGGGAATAGTTGCGCATACTCCAGAAAGAGCTTTTCCGCTTTTTTATAGTCGCGCGAATCCTGGGCGAACATGGCCAGAAAGCGAAGCTCCTCCCGCCGCGACATTGGCCGGACTTTCAGAAGCCGTTCCGCCTCCATATAAGACTGGTACGCCTCTTCGTTGCGGATGATCGAAATGAGCACGTCTCCGCGACGCGCAAAGGCCATCGTGAATTGCGGGTCGTATCGAATGGCGGCGTCCAGTGCGACAATTGCCTCGGGCCGCAATTCGCGCGCCCGGTACTCCTCCGCCCGCTGAAACTCCCGCAGCGCGTCCCACGATGGCGTCGTCACCGCTTCCGGCGGCAGCCGGTTCTCCGCGATCTCGGCCGTGGTCTCGCCCATCGAGTCGCGGATCCAGTCGGCCGCTTGCGCCGCCGCCGCGATGTATTGATCGGCGTTGCCCGCCGGGACGGTCTGTGTCCAAGTCGCCGCCGGCGTCTCCGGGCGCGCGCCCACCTGCTCCAGCCGCACCTGCAACGCGCCGCCGTCCAGGCGCAGAAACGCCACCATGGAGAAGTTCTCCCGGGCCGCCACTTCGCGCCAGTCACGGTCCGACAATGGACTCCCGGCCGGGCGGCCCATTAGCCGCAGAACCTCGGCCTTCCGGTTCGAGTCCCAAACCGTGATCGCTCGCGATTGGCCCAGCAGCAACCGCACCTGCGTGTGGATCGCCGCCAACTCCGGCGGGTCCGCCACGCCGGCCAGCACCACCGTAGTGGCCCGCACGTTGGCCGGCCACCGCCACCGGTACGCCTTCCACGCCGCGCCGCCCGCCGCCGCCACGCCGGCCGCGAACATCGCCCGCCGCGCCATCGGCCGCTCCGCCGCCAGTCGCACGGCCGCCGCCGCGGAGTTCCCTTCGATCAGCCGCAGCGCCTCGCCCGCGCTGCCCGGCCGTCGAAGCGGGTCCGTATGCAGGCACCGTAGGATGGCGAACTCCCAGGCCGCCGGCAGGGCGCGGTTGATCGCGCGCGGCGAGGGCGGCGCCGTTAGAAATCGATTGAGGATCTCCTCCAACGAGTTCGAACCCTTGGTGGGCCGCTCACCAGTGACCATCTCATACAGCACGACTCCGAGCGAGTACACGTCCGACCGCGCGCTTGACTCGCCCGATCGCAACTGCTCCGGCGCCATGTACTCCAGCGTTCCCAGGAAGCGCGAACTCGAGCCGGTGGTGATCGCGCTCGTCGGTTCCGGCGATTCCTCCACGGCCAGGCCGAAGTCGGTGACCACCAACCGGCCCTCGGTCAGGATCATGTTCGACGGTTTGAAATCGCGATGCACCACGCCGCGCTCGTACGCCGCGTCCAGGGCGGCGCACATCTGCCGCACCAGCGGCAGCGCCTTTTCCGCCGTACTCGGCGCATTCTCGCGAATCCACTGGGACAACGTAACGCCTTCCAGGAACTCCATGGCCAGCACGGCCACGGTGTCGCCGCTGGGAAGATCGTGCTCGCCGACGTCATAGACGCGGCACACGTTGCGATGCGAGATCGTTCCCGCCATCCGCGCTTCCTTCTCGATCTGGCGCTTGGCGCGCTCGCCCAGCAGCGCCCCGGCCCGGACCGTTTTCAGCGCGATGCGTTCGCCGGACTCGGTATCCACAGCCTCGTAGACTTCGCCCATGCCGCCGGCTCCGACCAAGGCCCGGATTCGATAGCGCTTCGCGATTAATTCGCCCGATTCCAGCAGCGCGGTCGGCTCGCCGCGCAGGAAACGCGGCTGGGAAGGCGGAGACAGAAAGCGGCTCTCCTCCCCATCCAGTTCCAATAGCCTTCGCACCTGCTCCCGCACAACCGGGTCGTCCTGGCAGCGGCGCGACAACTCGATGGATTGGCTCTCCGGCTCCAACTCGCACAACTCATCGAAGATCGATTTAGCGCGGGTCCACTGGCTGGGAGTCATAACTGGGCCATACCGCCGTCATTTCCCCAACTTGTCTCGCAGCCAAAGCTTGGCAATCTTCCAATCCCGCTTGACGGTTTTCGACGAGATCCCCAGACTCTCGGCAATCTCTTCTTCGGTGAATCCGGCGAAAAACCGCATCTCGACAATCCGGCACTGGCGTGGGTCCATCTCTTCCAACCGCCGGAGGGCCGAATCGACCGCCAAGATGTCCACCGGCGACTCCGAATCCGACAACAGACGGTCGTCCAGTTCGACCCGAAACTTCGGGTTCGGGCGCTTCCCGGCGGACTGTCGACGGGCATAGTCGATGATGAAATGACGCATGGCCGCGCCGGCCAGAGCCATGAACTGGAGCCGGTTCTCGGCGCGGACGGTCCTGCCGCCAAACAGCCGGAGGTACACTTCGTTGACCACGGCCGTAGGTTGCAGAGTCTGGACACGCCGTTCGTTCCGCAGATATGCCGCCGCCAGCCGGCGCAGATCCGCGTACACGCGCTCCATAAGCGCATCTTCGGCGGACTTATCGCCCGACCGTATTCTGGAGAGCAAACTCTCGGTCGCTTCGTGCCGATCTGTTCTAACCGTCTGCACAGGAAATATGTTCGCATCAGCCTATCACATAGGCGTGAATCGTGTAGAAAAGGGGAAAGAAAAAGTTGCTCGAACCGGCCGGCGTCCGCTACCTACTTCGCCGCAAGCTGCCCCAGCACATACGGCAGAATGCCGCCGTTCCGGTAATACTCCACTTCCGTCGGCGTGTCGATGCGCACCTTCACTTCGAACGTCTTGACGGACCCATCGGCGGCCTTGGCCGCAACGGTCGCGCGCTTGGTTTCGAGCACCCCCGCCACGACGCCGGTCACGGAGATCTCTTCGAGCCCGGTCAGCCCCAGCGACTCCTTATTCTGCCCGTCGAGGAACTCCAACGGCAGCACACCCATGCCCACCAGATTCGAACGATGGATTCGCTCGAAGCTTTCGGCGATGACGGCGCGCACGCCCAGCAGCGCCACGCCCTTGGCCGCCCAATCGCGCGAGGAACCCGAACCGTACTCCTTGCCGGCGATGATCATCAGCGGCGTGCCCGCGGCCTGGTACTTCATCGAGGCGTCGTAGATCCACATCTTTTCGTTCGTCGGAACGTGGATGGTCCATGTGCCCTCCACGCCCGGCACCATTGTGTTCTTCAAGCGAATGTTGGCCAGCGTGCCGCGCATCATCACTTCGTGGTTGCCCCGGCGCGCGCCGTAGGAGTTGAAATCCTTGGCCTGCACGCCGAGATCCATCAGATACTTGCCGGCCGGCGAGTCCTTGGCGATGTTGCCCGCGGGCGAGATGTGATCGGTAGTGACCGAATCGCCAAGTGTGGCGAGTACCCGCAATCCCTGCATGTCGGCGATGGCCGTGGCCGGGTCGATGGGCGCATCGAAGTAGGGCGGCTTCTTGATGTAAGTGGAATCGCCGTCCCAGGTGTATTGGTCGGACTTGGTGGCCGAGATACCGGCCCAGTGCGCATCGCCTTCGAAAACCTGCGCGTACTGGCGGGCGAACTGATCGCGACGGACGCTCTTTTTGAGAACGTCGGCGATCTCCTGATTCGTCGGCCAGATGTCCTTGAGATATACTCCATCGGCCAGCGGTTCATTCTGAATATCCATGTCGACGCGGCCGGCCAGCGCATAGGCGACCACCAGCGGCGGGGAAGCGAGATAGTTGGCCTTCACCTGCGGATTTACGCGTCCCTCGAAGTTCCGGTTGCCGCTGAGCACGGCGGCGACGGTGAGCTTCTCGTCCGCCACAACCTTCGACACGTCGTCGGGCAGCGGGCCGGAGTTGCCGATGCAGGTGGTGCAGCCATAGCCCACCAGGTTGAATTTCAACTGTTCCAGGTAGGGCAGCAGGCCGGAGTCGGTGAGATAGTCGATCACGACCTTCGAGCCGGGCGCCAGCGAGGTCTTCACCCACGGCTTGGTTGTCAGGCCCTTTTCGACGGCTTTCTTGGCCAGCAGCCCGGCGGCGACCAGAACGCTCGGGTTCGAAGTGTTCGTGCAGCTTGTAATCGCGGCGATGACCACCGCGCCGTCCTTCACAGCCGTCGTGCCCTTCGGTTCGGCGCCGAGGGTGGTGAGGAAATTCGCCTTCACGTCGGGAAGATTGATCCGGTCCTGCGGCCGCTTGGGGCCGGCGAGCGACGGAACCACGGTGGAGAGATCGAGGTCCAGCGTATCGTTGTAAACCGGGTCGGGAGCCCCCGCTTCGAGAAACAGGCCCTGTTCCTTGGCATACGCTTCGACGAGCGCGATCTGCTCCTCGCTGCGATTCGAAAGCCGCAGGTAGTCGAGCGATTGGCCATCGATGGGGAAGAAGCCGATCGTGGCGCCGTACTCGGGCGCCATGTTGGCGATCGTGGCCCGGTCCGCTAGGGGCAGCGCCGCTACGCCTTCGCCGAAGAACTCGACAAACTTACCCACCACGCCCTTTTTGCGAAGCATTTGCGTTGCCGTCAACACCAGATCGGTGGCCGTGACGCCCTCACGCAACTTGCCGTGGAGCTTAAACCCAACCACCTGCGGCAGCAACATGGTCAGAGGCTGGCCCAACATGCAGGCCTCGGCTTCAATCCCGCCGACGCCCCAGCCCACAACGCCCAGGCCGTTGATCATGGTGGTGTGCGAGTCGGTGCCGACCAGCGAGTCCGGATACGCGACGCCGTCCTTGTTCACGAACACGACCGGCGCTAGATACTCCAAATTCACCTGATGCACGATGCCCGTTTCCGGCGGCACGGCGCGGAAGTTTTCAAACGCGATCTGGCCCCACTTCAGGAACGCGTAGCGCTCGCGATTGCGCTGGAATTCGAGAATCGTATTCTGGTCGAATGCGCTGGGCGTGCCAAAGTGGTCCACCTGCACGGAGTGATCGATCACGAGATCGACGGGGATGAGCGGGTTGGCGCGTTTCGGGTCGACGCCTTTGGCGGCAAGCGCGTCTCGCATCGCGGCCAGGTCCACCACGCAGGGCACGCCGGTGAAATCCTGCAACAAGACGCGCGCCGGCATCATGTTCACGTCGCGCGCCGGCGCGGCGGTGTCCCATTTGCCCACGTACTCGGCGTCGGCCGCTTTGAAATTCAGCCCGTCTTCGTTGCGGACAATGTTTTCCAGCAACACGCGAATGGAGTAGGGAAGGCGGCTGAGCTTGGTTACGCCTTTCGCTTCCAGCGCGCGAAGGCTGTAGATCGAATACTGTTTGCCGGCGGCTTCCAAAGTGGTGCGAACGCCAAAGGAGTTGTTGGCCATGGGAATTCCTTGTTGTGGATGTTACATGAACTCGGGAACGGAGATACCGAGGATGGAGAGGGTGCGCTCAAGCTGAGCGCGGAACTGGGCGGTGACCCAGAGCAAAAGCGCACGCTTTTCCGCGTCGCTCTCGTGAATCACCGGGTAATCGTGGTAGAAGTTTGCGAACTGCTGCGCCAACTGGAACGCGTAGCGAGCCATGTGGGCGGGCTCGCCGGAGGATAGCGCGGCGGCCAGCGCCTGGTCTGTCTTTGAAACCGCGAGAAGGTATTGCCACAGGCCCTCCTCTTCAAGCAAACGGGCGCAGGCCGCGGGGTTGGGCGCATCGTGCGCGCCGGCTTTTTCTAGAATCTTCCCGGCCCGCACGGCGCTGTACTGGACGTAAGGACCGGTTTCGCCGGTGAAGCTGAGCGCTTCCTGAAAATCGAAAGCGATCACGGTATTGCGCGTGAACTTCAGCAGGAAGTAGCGCAGAGCGCCGATGGCGATCGCGCGCGCCGCCGCGTCCTGTTGCTCGGCGGACTTGTCCGTGTTGCGGCTCGCGACTTCCGCCGCGGCCGAGAGGATCAGCTTGTCGATCAGATCGTCGGCCTTTACGCCCAGGCCTTTCCGGCCGCTCACCTCGACGTAGGGCCGGGCCTTGTCTTCCTCGCTCAATTCAATGCCAAGCTCGACGCAGGTTCGCGGCGACAGCGCCACCATCTCATAGTTGAAATGGATCGAGTTGGCGGCTTGTTCGTTGTACCCCAGCGCCTTCAGGCCGGCGACCACCACATCCTGCAAGTACGACTGGCGCGTGTCGATCACGTTGAACACTTGCCGCGCGCTGCCGAAATGGATCTCTTCGTCCGCCGTGTCCGTCGAGACATAGAGTGGATGCCCGCCCGCGTAACTCCGCAGTTTGCGATAGAAGAAGTCCTTGCCCAGCAGGCCGAACTTCCACATCTGGTAGGCGATATCCTTACCGACATAGGTGACCGTACCGTTGGACCGCACGATGACCTTTGAATCCTCGTCTTCGCGATTCTCGTCGAACGCCGAACCGGGCATCACCCAGCAGCCCGCGTTCTTGCCCTCCGTTTCCAGGTAGATCGCCTGGCGCTCCTTCAATTGCGCAAAGGCCGACGCCCAAAACTGCAGGTGGAGGATCTCACTCTCCCTCGGCAGCACGTCGTAGACGATCCCCAGGCGAAGCATCGTGTTCAAGTGACAATCGACGATCGCGTCGGCGACGGCCGTGCCCAGCTCCGCCAACTCGCCCTCGCCGTGTTCGATCGCGTGGAGCGTATCCTTCCGCCATTGGATGGCGTCCGGATTGTCTTTGTAGTACTGCGAGATGCGGGCGTACAGGTCCCAGCAATAGTAGTCGAACCTGTCGCCGGCGGCGAGAGAGCGCACCTCGGCTGGCGTCTTCTTCTCCAGGTATTGGAACGCGACGACGACATCGGCCACCTGCACACCGGTATTGTCGATGTAGTTCTGCACCTCGACGTGCTGGCCCCCGGCCCGCAACATCCGGACGAACGTATCGCCCAGCACCGCGTTCCTCAGGTGCCCAATATGTGCGGCTTTGTTCGGGTTGATGTTCGTGTGCTCAACGATCACCTTGCCGGCCCGGCCCTCGGCCCTCGCCGCGCCGCCGGAAAGTGCGGCGGCGGCGAACGCGGCCCGGTCCAGACGGATATTGATGTAACCGCCGCCGGCAGCCTCCAGCTTTGAGACGCCTTCGAGGGCAGGGAGTTCCGCCACCAACTCTTCGGCGATTGCGCGCGGTGCTTTTTTCAATTGACGCGCCAGGCTGAAGGCCACCGGCAGCGCAAACTCGCCGAATGCGGTCTGTTTCGGTTGTTCGAGTTGTACGGCGACTTCCAGGCCGTAGCGGATCAGAATGTGTTGGGAAACCGCGCTCCCGATGCGGGTCTCAAGTTGCTGAAGCACGAATTTTCAGTATAGCAACGGCCAAAAAAAAGGCCCGGCAAAAGCCGGGCCGTACGGAGACAAAACAATGAATCAAACTTACCTGGGAGGGTATGGCACAAAAATCGGTTCGAAACTGGCCGTGCTGAGCGGCTGGGTGAGCGAAAGGCTCATCGACTCGGCATAGGATTGGGAGCTGGGTTCCCATTCCGAAGTCCGCGGAATCAGGAATCCGCGCCTCGCGGGAGCGAGAGAGGCCAGGAAAGAGGCCTCGCGATGGACGTCGGTTCTGGCGATGACGTCCGGGGCGTTGCCTTCGTTCTTCGCCGCGGCGCAGGGGCGCGTCGGCCCAAGGCCGGCGAAGTTGGTCATGTTTTTGGCGGTCCAGCAAACTTCTCCGGCGTAAACGTCACCATTCCGGTAGGCCGCGCCAAAGGAAGACGCGGTGCCCGCGATCAGGACTGCCAGGATTGGGATCAGCTTCTTCATTGGGTCGCCTATTGACAGTACGGTTCCGGCCTGCGGCCCGGAAGAGCGCAATGGGTCCAGGACCCGGTCTGAATTCGCCGGATCCGGCTAGGACCGAACGGCTAGGCCGCCGGTTTGACGATGCGTAACTTGTTGATTCCACTAGCATCGCTGTCGCCATTCCATCCCAATAATCCCCGTTCAGCCGCGCCAAATCCCCGTTCGACGCTTTTTGGTCGCCTCTTGCCGCGGCCCGTCCTACACTGTAACTTCCGCCCTCCGTGTGTTCGTCCGAGGGTGGCGATTCCAGAAAACGGGACTCAATTCATAAACATGCACAAGCCAATCAAGTACGCTGAGAAAGCCGTGACGATGACGGCGGAAGCCGCTTGGCAGGTGTTCGAGAAGCTGAACCGCATCAGCCCGAACCCCTCGTTCACTCCGAAGTGGTCCGATAAGCCGCTCCTGAAGAGCTACGAGAAGCAGAAGCCGAAGCTCGGCTGGCCTCGTCAAACCGACTCACTGTGCCCCAAGTGCATTCCCGAGCTCCGGAATAAGGTCATGAACGGCGAGGTGCCGCTCGAAGTGCTGCTGAATGAGCAGCGCGGCGAGATCAAGGCGATGATCGTCGAACGAAACGGCAAGATTGTCATGGAGAAGGAATGCCCCATCCACGGCAAGTTCGAGGACGTCATGTCCATCGACCCGGCGTTCTCGCAGCATCTGGAAGACGTGTTCCCTGGCCGCGACATCCGCGCCCACAACGACGAAAAGCTGCATAATCATGGCACCTCCACCATTACCCATGGCCGCGGCTCCGTCCTGACCATCGACCTCACCAACCGCTGCAACATGATGTGCGATCCGTGCTTCATGGACGCCAATCAGGTCGGCTTCGTGCACGAACTGGCCTGGGAAGACATCAAGACGCTGCTCGACAACGCGATTTCGATCAAGCCGCGCCGCCAGATGTCGGTGCAGTTCTCGGGCGGCGAGCCGACGCTCTCTCCCTATTTCCTCGACGCCGTCCGCTACTCGCGCAAAGTTGGTTACAACTCCGTGCAGGCCGCGACGAACGGTATCGAGTTCGCCAAGAGCCCCGAGTTTTGCAAACAGGCCGCCGACGCCGGCCTTCGCTACGCCTATCTCCAGTTCGACGGGATCGGCAACGAAGCCAACAGCCACCGCCGTGTGGGCAACCTGTTCGATGTGAAGCTGAAGGCGATTACCAACCTGCATAACGCGGGCGTGGATATCGTGCCGGTTATCACCATCGTCAACGGCATCAATAATGAACAAGTGGGCGCGGTGGTTCGCTTCGCGCTCGACAATCCGAAGATCATCTCGTTCCTTTCGTTCCAGCCGGTTTCCTTTACGGGTCGCGACGAAGAAGTCACCCCGGAGCGCCGCGCCGCGCAGCGTTACACGCTGAGCCATCTGGCGCACGACGTGAAGAATCAGGTGGGTCTGGGCGAGCCGACTCGCGACTGGTTCCCGATCTCGTTCATGTCCACCTTCTCCGATTGGGCCGACCTGGTTCACGGGCCGGAGCACGAGTGGGGGCAACTCTCCTGCGGTTGCCACCCCAATTGCGGTATCGGCATGGCGTTGATGATCGACAAGGAAACGAAGGAAGCCCGTCCGGTGACCGCGTTCCTGAACGCCGATCAGTTGGCCAAGGACATCGCCAAGGTGAACGATGCCGCCCGCGGCAAAAAGCTCTCGATCCTCGGCGTCTCCCTGGCGCTGCTTCGAAACTACAAGCCCTTTGAAGCGCCCTCCAATTTCCGTTTGATCGATCTGCTGCAGAAGTTCGACAAGTGCTTCGGCGCCACCGGCCGCAACTACGGCAAGGTGACGGGCGACCGTACCATGCAGGACATCCAGAAGCGCCGCGCCGACCGCTGGAACTTCCTGTTCATTGCCGGCATGTGGTTCCAGGATCTGTTCAACTACGACTTCCGCCGTACCGAACAGTGCATCATCCCCTACGCCACCCAGCAGGGTGAGATCAGCTTCTGCGCCTACAACACCGGCGTGGGCTGGCGAAATATCGTCGAGAAGATGCACATGACGGCGTCACTCACCAAGTGGTACGACGAGCATGGCCGTCACGAGATCTTCGCCGGCGGCAAAAATGTCAATATGGACAGCAAGACGCACAAGCTGATGCTGAACCAGGAAGACGTGGACCGCGTTCGCCAGACCGACCTGGACGACATGGGTATTTCGAAAAACGCCCGTGAAGAGAAGATCAAGGCGCGCGACGAAAAGATGAAGGACAGCGCGAAGAACGCCCAGATGGCGAAACTCTATCGCCAACACGTTCTGAAAGAGCCCCAGCCCGAAGGCGGTTTCGTGCCGCTGGGTTCGCTGGGCGGCATCGCCCCGGCCAAGCCAGCCGCGGATAAGAAGAACGAAGAAGTCGGCTCGTTCGGCGACTAACTCACGGAAGAAATGGAACGAGAGGCCACTCTTCGGAGTGGCCTCTCTTCGTTAGTGGAACTTCGCAAGGTCGATATTAACCCCAACGTAGGTCTGGACGGAATCTGCGCCTTTCCCGCCGTCGGCGTCGACCAGCATCTGGACGAAGAATGAGAGCGCGTTGCCGGTGCGCGGAAGAGTGCGCTGGATGTAGCCGTCGATTTTCAGACGGCGGTTGGGGTTCACCTTGTACAAATCCGAGCGGCCCACGCCGACCTCCAAATGGCTATCCTGGAAGTCGCCTTTCGTAGCCACCGCGCCAATGCCGATGTGACTCAGGTTGGCGAGATCAGCGCCCAGGCCTGCGACGTTCAGGAATCCCGCCTTGGCATTCACATACAGGTTGGCAGGGTTCGAGCTCTGTTGTTGCAGGCCTAGGAACTCATAGCGGAATCCGGCATGGCCTTCGAGGGATGTTGCATTCCGAAGAATGTAAAGCGCGCTACGGGCCGGATCGCCCGCAAAATCGCCAGGCCGGTTTTTGCAGGAGGGCAGGTGGGAGTTGGCGGTGCAGTCCACATCGGCACTGCGGACGCCGTGCGCGGTTTCACCATAAACCCAGAGGTTGTTCAGGCGCTGAATCCTCTTCGCCGGTCTCTGGATCTCCTCATTGCCGCTGAGCCTGTACGCGAAATTGATTCCGAACACGGAACGGCTGCTCAGGATTTTGTTGGCTTCCTGAGGGTTGTAGTATTGGCGCAGGTCTTGCGCCGCGAACGAGTCGATTGCAAGGCCGAGGAAACCGGAGGCTTGAAACGTGCTGCGGCAGTCGGTCCGATCGGCATCGGAATCGCAGGGTTTCGGAGTTTGGGCGCCGAGTGAAGCGGCGAGGAAAATTGGGATGTAAAGAATTCTCATGTCGGTCGTCTCTGAGGCCGTAAGCGGCGGAAAAGCGGCGATTGGGACAAGGCTGATATGGACCAGTTCAGATCTGAACGGTTCCGCGATATTGCAGAGGCCAGCGGTCTTTTTACGGCAGCGCTTTCGACACGACTGTATCGCACAAGGGGACATCCGTGGCGCGGGGCAGCGGATCGCTCACGGACAAAATCCGCCGCGAGACCACTCTCTCGCGTAGCCTCGCGGCATTTTTTCCGGCCGTGGCGTATTTTTCCCTATCATGGAAGGCATGTCGCGAATACTCTCGATCCTCGCCGGCGCCTCCTTGTGCCTCTACTCCGCCGAGGTGTCCGAGTTAAGCTGGCTGGCGGGGAAATGGACCGGAACCATGGGCCGGGCAACCATCGAAGAGCGGTGGACGGAACCGGCCGGCGGAGCGATGCTCGCGATCAGCCGAACCGTTGCCGGAACCCGCATGGTGGAGTTCGAGTACCTTCGAATCGTCCAAAAAGACGGGGAAATTTTCTACGTCGCGCAACCGGGTGGGCGGTCTCCCACGGAGTTCAAGATGGTATCGGCAACCACCACGAGAGTTGTCTTTGAAAATCCGAAGCACGACTTTCCGAAGCAGATCAGCTACGAGCTGGACGGCGACAAACTGACCGCCACGATATCCGGCGGCGAGAAGAAGATCTCGTTTCACTTCACACGCGCGAAATAATCCGTAGTAGACTTGCCGCAGTGCACAGAGGCATTGCAATAGCCGCCGTGGGGGCGTTGGTATCTCTGATTTATTGGGTCTCTCGACCGCCGGCAGTGGACCGGTCAAGAGAATATCTGGTTGGAACCGACAACGCGTATCCGTATCACGCGGTAGACGCCTCCGGCGCGCCGAGCGGGTTCGCGGTGGAGATGTTGAACGAAGCCGCAAAACGGCAAGGAATCCGTCTGCGATGGGTGCGGACCAAGCAGCGAGCGGTCCCCGCATTGCAGGCCGGAGAGGTGGATTTGTGGCCCGCCCTTTCTGGGGATGTGAAGCAGATGGACCCAGCCATCCACCTGACAGAGCCGTGGATTCACAACGATTTCGCTTTCGTCGCGCTGCGCGATGAATTTCGAAATCTCGACAACGCGCTTCGCGTTAAACGCGTCGCGATCAGAAGTCAGATGAATGCGCGCAAGCTGGCCGCGGTGAACTTTCCTTCCGCGGAACTGCTGGTTGTCGATGATCGCGGGGCGGCTGTCGAAAAGGTGTGCACTGGCGAAGTCGACGGTGCGGTGTTGGAACTTCGCTCCGCGTACGCTTTCATGGCGGCGCCGCCTGCGGCTTGCCACGGCCGGCCGCCCTGCTTTGTCGGTCTGACCTTTCGCGGCGAACAGCTATCCACTGCGGCCCGGCCCGGCATGGAAGCCGTGGCGGATCTGCTGCGCGCCGAGATCGACCGCATGGGCGAGGATGGTACGATGCGCCAACTCTTGCTGCCGTGGTCCTACTTCCAGTCGAATGAAGTAACCAACCTTTACGACGAGAAACGGCTTACCCGCGCCTTGCGTACCATGACGATTCTGTTTGGAATCGCCCTCGTCCTCTTTGCCGGAATCGCGACCGAGTACATCCTGCTTCGCCGCGCCGTACGGGCAAGAGATAGCGCGAACGAAGAGAGCTGGGCCAAGAGCCGGTTCATGAGTAAAATGAGCCATGAACTCCGGACCCCGCTAAACGGAATTGTCGTCGGCGCGGAACTCCTGAACACTACGCCGCTTCGTCCTGAACAGGCCGAGTATGTCGGGATCATCCGCAACTCCGGCGAGACCATGCTGCGGCTTGTCCAGGACCTTCTGGATCTCTCGAAGGTCGTCAATGAACCGTTACCCCTGGACAAACAGACCTTCGAGATTACGGCTTGGCTGGAAAGCGCAGTTCTTCCCTATGCCCATCAAGCGGCGGCAAAGGGGTTGGCCTTTCACAAAGCGTCCGGCGCCGGTTTGTTTAGCGGCGCTGTGGAGGGAGACCCGGTTCGCTTGAATCAGGTTCTCGCGAATCTGCTCTCCAACGCGCTGAAGTTCACTGCGGAGGGCGGTATAACCGTCGAATATTCAACAACTATGGCGGAGGGGCAGTTGTGGCTTCACATCGCCGTGGCGGATACCGGCCGTGGAATCGCAGAGGACCGGCTGAAAGACATCTTCGACGCTTCCGCCGGGCGACCGCTTTTCGACGATCCCGCCGCGGGCCTCGGGTTGGGTCTTTCCATATCCGCTGAGTTGGTGCGACAGATGGGCGGCGTAATCCGGGCAGATAGTATCCTCGAGAAAGGTAGTCGATTCGAGTTCCGAGTACCGTTGCGGACCGTGGCAGTCAGTTCCTATTGAAATGGATCTATTCCCGGCCTTAGGCCTCTTCGTCATCTCTGTTGCGATCCTGTTGGCCGGCGCGAAGTTCTTTATCGATGGGCTGGCGGTTCTCGCCGGGGCGGCAGGCATCTCGCCGCTCGTGATCGGAATGACCGTCGTCGCCTTCGGGACTTCGACTCCGGAGCTGGTCGTCAATACGCTGGCGGCCTATCGCGGGGAGACGCAACTGGCGTTCGGAAACATCGCCGGCTCCTGCATAGTGAACACCGGCTTCGTCTTGGCGGTGACGGCGATCGTCCGCCCGTTGCGCGTCGAGCCTTCGCTCATCACCCGTGAAATTCCAATGTTGATCGTCGCGGTTCTGGCGTTTCTGATCCTGGCCTGGGACGGCACGGTCGTTCGAACCGACGGATTGGTCCTCCTGCTGCTTTTCGGGATCTTCCTCTACTACACCGCGATCTATTCGATGGCCAACAAGCTGCTGGCCGGCCCTCCGCATGAGGATGCGTTCCTGGAAGAGATCGCCGAAAAATCCGCTTCGCGGAAGCCGATGGTCAAGGACTACTTCTTCGTGGCGGGCGGACTGGCGGCCGTTTCGTTTGGCGCCGACGGAGCCGTCAGCGGCGCCACGGCCATGGCCCGCGGTTTCGGCCTTTCGGAAGCCGTGATCGGCCTGACCGTCGTTTCCATGGGAACCACGCTGCCCGAACTGGTCACCTGTGTGATGGCGGCCCGGAAAGGAAATTCCGATATCGCTCTCGGCAACGTAGTGGGCTCCAATCTGTTCAACATCATGGCAATCGGCGGACTTGTGGCCGTGGTCGCGCCGGTTGGCCTGCCGCCGGGCGGGATGCTCGACTTACTGGTAATGGCGCTGCTTACCATCGTGCTGCTGCCCATCGCCATTCGCAGTGGTCGAACGATTACGCGCGGCGAGGGCGCCTTTCTTCTCGCGCTTTACGTGGCCTATCTGGTCTACCGTCTAACTCAACCCGCAGCCACTTAAGCGCCTTCTTCAGGATGTCTTCCGAGGCGCCGTCTACTTGCCGGTACAGCGCCTCGCACTCGGCCCGGAACAGCCCTTTCCTCAGCCCTTTGAGCGGTGCGACCAGCGCGGCGCGGCGTTTGTAGGTTTTTGCGCTCGATGCCCACTTTGGCAGTTCGGTGACCCATTCCGGGTGCCGGATGAGCAGCGGGCCCAGGACATCCGCGCACAACGCATCGCAATGGCCCCAATTGCGAATGTGTTGGTCGAGCCACTTCGAGAATCGCTTCCACTCCGGCTGGCCGCACTGGCGCAGCATGCGTGCGTAGAGGAAGACCGCCATGGTGCCTTCCTCGAACTTCCCGGAGGCCCAGAGCGCGCCGGTTACCGCGTCGCGTTCCCCCGGCGTCATGGCGGCGAAGGCTGGTCCGTGCGCGCGGGCGATCGCGCGGACATGATCCGTGTAGGTGCAATAGGCGTCGATCGGCTCTTTGAAGAAGCGCTGCATCACCGGCAATTTCTCCGGCTCGGAATGCCGCCGCAGTTCCGCGCGGATCGCCTCCACCATCTAGATCTTCTCGATGCGCACTCGCGCGATGCGGTTACGCTCCATCTGCAGTATCGTATACCGGCGGCCGCTATCTTCCACTACGGTCTCCTCTTCGGGCAGAGCTCCCAACTTTGCGAGCAGGAATCCGGCAAGCGTTTCGAACTCGCCCTCCGAAGCGAGTACGACGCCGTACTGGTTCGCCAGGTCGAGAATGTTGATGGTGCCGTCCACTTCAACGGCGGCCGCGGCCGCGTCGGGCTTGGGCCGCGAGATATCGTGCTCGTCCTCGATCTCGCCGAAGACCTGCTCTAGAACGTCTTCCAGCGTGACGGCGCCGACCGTGGAGCCGTGCTCGTCGACGACGATGGCCATGTGTGTGTTGTTCTCGCGAAAGACGTCGATCAGGTCGGCCAGAGACTTCGTTTCCGGCACCACGATGATGGTGCGCATCACGTTCCGGAGTTTGAACGAGGACAGGCCGCGCCGCTGCATCATCGCCGAAACCAGATCTTTCAGATGGACGATTCCGATGATCTGGTCCGGGCTGGTCTC
>VFZO01000137.1 GCA_016871155.1 Acidobacteriota bacterium
GACCTTCTTCTTCTTCTCGTCGCTTCCCTCGAAGTCGGTGACCGCCATCGGCTCGGTCCAGTTTTTCCAATCGGCGTTGCGAACGATGATAGCCACCGGCGCGCCAATCGTCTGGGAATGGCGGACCCCGGCGACGATCTCCGCCGTGTCCGTCTCGATCTTCATCCGGCCGCCGCGGCCAAAGCCCTGTTGGCGGCGCCATAACTCTCGATTTACGTTCTCCAAAGAGACCGGCACACCGGAAGGCAAGCCAACTAAAGTCGCAACCAGACATTCGCCATGCGACTCGCCGGCGGTTTCGTAACGCAGCATGAACTTCTCATTGTCTCAAATGACCCCGGCCCGCCGCACACGAAGCGTTCGGCGGCTATTCCACCCGTTCCGCTTTCACAACGTTTGGACCCTGATGAAGCACCAGTCCGCTGGCGGCCGGGGCGCCCGCCGGCCGGTGGAATTCGAACTGGGCGTCGACCGCTGTCAGGAAAAACTTGGTCGTGGATTCGGCGAAGAGCTCGAACTTCGTCTGGCCCGGGACCTGCGTCATCAGGCGGCCATTCTCAAAGGTCACATGTATCGTCAACGGTCCGCCTTGGTATTTTCCGGTATAGGAGGCGAGAATCTCCGCGCTCACCGGAATCGCTTTGCGCTGCTCCACCTTATCGCTAATGCGCTTGGCGATCGTGGTCCTGCCACCCTGGTGTAGCACGGCATCTCCGTTGGCGAACTCCACCTGCGCGTCCACAACCTTTAGAAAAAACTTGTCTGGCCCTTCGGCAAAGAGCGGAAACCGGGGTTGGCCGGAGAGTTGTGTCATCAACTGCTCGCCGTCGAGAGTGATCATCATCTTTATCGGCGCGCCTTCCATTTGATAAGTGCCCACGAGAGCGGCAAGCGCCTCCTTAGCAACCTTGATCTCCTGGCGTTCAGAACTTAGTTTGATGGCGTCGCCATGAGCGATCCGGCCCAGATCTCCGGTGAGTTGATCGGGTGCCTGGCCGTTCAGATTCGCCAACGCTACCACCGTGATCTTTGAGTCTGGGAAGTAAACGAGGCTCGTGTTGAAGCCTTGAATCCCGCCACCGTGGGCGTAGCGCAGGCGCCCACCCGGTTCGCTCACCCTGATTCCCAGCGCATAGCCGCTCTTGAAAGGCGTCGTCATCTTCTTAAGCGATGCAGCCGAAATCAGCTTTCCGCCGTAGAGTCCGCGCTGCCACTTCAGCAGGTCTTCGGTCGTGGAATAGAGCGCACCGGCGGCGTGCGGAATGCTCATGTGGACGTAGCCGGCGTTGCGTGTCCCGTCTGCCGATGGGGAGTATCCGGCGGCCCGGCGCTCAATCACTTTTTCATTCGAGTCGTACCCGGAGTTCTTCATCCCAAGTGGCTCGAACAGATTCTCCGTCACGAACTCCGTATAGGACTTTGCGCTGATCTTCTCGACAAGGTATCCGAGCAACAGGTAACCGGAGTTACTGTATGAAAACTTCTCGCCCGGGGCGAAATCGAGCGGTTTGTCGCGAAACCGGCTAACGGTCTTTTCCGGCGACGTGCCGGATAGCTGCCACTGTCCGTACTCCGGCATGCTGGTGAAGTTGGGCAGTCCGGCTGAGTGCGTCAAAAGGTGATGAATCGTAATGTTGTCCCAAGCCGCAGGGGCGTTCGGCATGTGTTGTTTGACGGTATCGGTGAGCTTCAGCTTGCCGCGCTCCTCCAACATCAGTACCGCCACGGCGGTGAACTGCTTGGTCACCGAACCCAGGCGGAACTTTGTCGAAGGCGTGTTGGGAATGTTCCATTCCAGGTTGGCTGAGCCATAACCCTTGCTCAGCAGCACGTCGCCGTCTCGCGCCACCAGCACAGTGCCCATGAACTTCTTGCCGTCTACCTGGGCCTTAATGACTTGTTCCATCCTGGCGGTGTCTTGGGCGGCGCAGGCGAACGCGGCGAGTAGGGGTGCGAGGAGTTTGACGCGGTACATGTTCGAATGCTGGCAAACGCTCAAGCGCGTGTCAAGCCAACTCCGGTACGCTATTCAGAAATCCACCCGCCATGACCCGCCGAAACTTTCTCGCAACATCCCTTTCCGTTCCGGCGCAGTCCCGCCATCCGAACGTCATCCTTATCATGACTGACGATCATGGCGCCGGCGACCTCGGCTGCTTCGGTTCGAAAGATATCCGCACGCCGCATTTGGACGCGATCGCCGCCAGCGGAATCCGGCTGACCAACTGGTACTCGAATGCGGCCATGTGTGCGCCCGCGCGGGCCGCGCTGATGACCGGGCGGCACCCGATTCGCGCGGCCGTTCCCTCCAACGGGCCGCAGTTGACGAAGAGTCAGCGCTCACTCGCTACTATGCTGAAGGCGCATGGTTACGCGACGGCGCTGGTTGGAAAGTGGCATCTTGGAACAGCCGGTTCGAATAGTCCGCTCGACCATGGCTTCGACTCCTTCTACGGCTTCCACTCCGGCTGCGTGGACTTCTACTCGCACCGATTCTACTGGGGCGAACCGAACCGGCCCAACTATCACGATCTCTATCGCGGGCGGACCGAGATTTTCGAGGACGGGCAGTACCTCACCGAGCGGCTCACTGCGGAGGCGAAGCAATTCATCGCCGGCGCCGGTGAGAGGCCGTTTTTTCTTTACCTCGCCTACAACGCGCCGCACTACCCGATGCACGCTCCGCAAAACTACATGGAACGCTTCAAGCATCTGCCGTTGGAGCGCCAAACGTACGCCGCGATGATCTCCGCCGTCGACGATGGCATCGGCGAGATTCGCGCCCTGCTGGCCGAACGAAGCCTGGAGCGCGACACCATGGTGATCTTCGTTGGCGACAACGGCGCCACGACGGAAGCGCGCGCCGGACTGGCCGGCAAACCCGCCACCGCCGGCTATAACCGTGGTTTCCGGGGATTCAAGTTCAGCCTCTTCGACGGAGGTACGCACGTTCCGGCGCTGATGGCGTGGCCGGGGCACATACCTGCCGGCCGCGTCAGTTCGCGAATCGGCGCGCATTACGATGTCGCGCCCACCGTTCTGGCCGCCGCCGGATTGGCCACGCCCGCCGAGGGCCATTTCGACGGCGTGAACCTCTGGCCCGCCATTCGCAAGGGCGAGGTGATGGAGCGTCCGCCGCTGCACTGGAGGAACGGGAAACAGTTGGCGATGCGCAAAGGGCAGTGGAAACTCACCTTGAACGGCTATGACGCCGATGGCACGCCGGCGGGCCGCATTCCGATTGAAGGCGAGGACTTGCTTTTTCTGGCGAACCTGGAGCAGGATCCTGGCGAAAAGAAAAATCTTCGCCGCCAGTACCCCGAGCTGGCCGCGGCCCTGGAGACCGAATTAAAAAACTGGCTGGATGTCGTACAGAAATCCGCTCCGAGATCCGAGTAAACTAGTAGGGCTGCGCCCATGCCGACCACGAAAGCGAAGTCGAAAACCGTACGCATCGGAATCTACAACGTCACCCTTCTTCCCGGAGAGACGCAGAAGCGAATTCGCGACATCACTCGCGAGGTGAATGACGAGTGGGAACCCGCCTGCGTTCTCGAACGGTGCGAATGCGACACCATCGTTCACGCGCGCTTTAAGCTGGAACGGTATGAGCGATTCCGCGAACACTTCGTTCGAAGCGGAATACGCGAAACCGATATTCGCGAAGCGGAGCGTTCCTATCGCGCGTCGCTCCAGCTTGCCGAGGAAAGCCTGCGCGCTGTGCAACGGATGCCGCACCGGAAGCCGCCGTCGAGGGCCAAGGAGATCGACCTGGCCACCATGCCGGTCCGCGCGATGGTCCAGTAGCGTTCGGCCTGCCGGACTGGCGTGGATCGGCATTGCCATCGGGAGCCGCCGGAAATGGAATCGCCGCTGCGAAAGCGTCGTTTAGGCCAAAATGTCCTTGACCACTTCGCCGCTGATTCCGGTTAACCGCGCGTCCAGGCCCTGGAATTTTACGGTCATTCGCAAGTGGTCGATTCCCAGCACGTGCAGCATCGTGGCATGTAGATCGTGCACGCTCACGGGCTTCTCCACGGCCGCATAACCGAGTTCGTCCGTCGCGCCGTACGTAATGCCGCCGCGGATGCCGCCACCGGCCAGCATATAGCTGAACCCTTTGATGTGATGATCGCGCCCGTCGCCGCCCTGGGACATCGGAGTGCGCCCGAATTCGCCGCCCCAGACGATCAGCGTATCGTCAAACAGCCCGCGCTGCTTCAAGTCGCGAATCAAGGCGGCCGTCGCCTTGTCCACCTCTTGCGCCTTCAACTGTACATTGTTCTTCACTCCGCCATGGTGATCCCAATCGCGGTGATAAAGCTGAATGAACCGCACGCCCCGCTCGGCCAGCCGCCGGGCCAGCAGGCAATTGGAAGCGAACGACCCGTCGCCAGGCGTGGCCCCGTAGCTCTCCAGCACGCTGGCGGGCTCGGCGGACATGTCCATCAACCCCGGGACGCTGGTCTGCATTCGGAACGCCATCTCGTATTGCGTGATGCGCGTCAAAATCTCCGGATCGGCCAGCGACTTGTGGGCCTCCCGGTTTAGCTTTCCGATCGCATCGATCGAGTCCTTTTGCACCTTCGCGTCCAGACCGGCTGGGTTCTGGATGTACAACACCGGATCGCCGATCGAATTCAGCTTCACGCCCTGGAACTTCGATGGTAAGAGTCCCGCCGACCATTGCCGGTTCGCGATGGGTTGCATCTGACCGCCCCGGCCGGCCGACATCAGCACGACATAACCCGGCAGGTCCTCGCTGTCCGCGCCCAGGCCGTACAAAATCCACGAGCCCATGCTGGGCCGCCCGGTCAGAATCGAGCCGGTATTCATCAGCGTGTGTGCCGGATCGTGGTTGATCTGTTCGCCCCACATGGACCGGACAATGCAAACATCGTCTGCCACCGAGCCTATGTGCGGAAACACATCGCAGATCTCCTGGCCAGATTTGCCGAACCGCCGAAACCCCAGTTGCGGACCGTAACAGATGAGGGGCCGGCCCTGCAGTTGTGCGATCTGCTGGCCCTTCGTAAACGACTCCGGCATCGGCTTGCCGTGCATCTCGGCCAGCTTCGGCTTCGAGTCGAAGGTCTCCAAATGGGACGGCCCGCCCGCCTGATAGAGGAAGATCACGCGCTTCGCCGCGGGCTTGTGGTGCAGCGGCTCAACGGCCCCTTTCGCCATCAACTGGCCAAGGGCGGTCAGGCCGAGAGCTCCCGCCGCGCCGCGTGTCAGAAAGGTTCGTCGTTGGATCATCGTCAATTCCTTGTGATCGTTTCGTGCAGGTTCAAAATCGCGCGGGTAACGGTTATTGTCGCCGCCAATTCCGCCGGGGCAACGTTTTGCGTTCGCTCCGCTTCGCCGGCCGCGGCAAGGGCGCGGGCCGCGGCCGGGTCCGAATCGTATCGCCGCAGATTCGTTCGATAAAGGTCTAGCAGGATGCGGCTCTCCCCGGCGGTTGGCGCACGGCCGGTGGCCTGCCGGAAGGCCCAGGAGACTCGTTGCTCCACGGGCCGCGCGGCGCGCACCGCGTTCTGGGCGAACACGCGGCTGGCTTCCACGAAACTGGGGTCGTTCAACAGCACCAGAGCCTGCAGCGGGGTGTTGGAGTTCGACCGGTTCAGCGTGCATTCCTCGCGCGAGGGCGCGTCAAACGTCATCATGCTCGGGTGCAGAAACGTGCGCTGCCAGAACGTGTAGAGTCCCCGCCGGTACTGGTCCGCGCCGCGGCTCGCCGAGTATTCCCGCTTCGGATAATTCAGCGCGGCCAGATATCCCTCGGGCTGGTACGGCCGGACGCTCGGCCCTCCGAAGCGTTCCTCCAAAAGTCCGGAGACGCTCAGAAGAACGTCGCGCACCACCTCCGCCTCCACGCGGAACCGGTTTTGACGGGCCAGCAGCCGGTTGTCCGGATCGCGCTCGGAAACGGAGCCCTGCGAAGTCTGCCGGTAGGTTTCGCTCATCACAATCAACTTGGTCACGTGCTTCCGGTTCCAGCCGCTATCCATGAACTCGGCCGCGAGCCAGTCCAGCAGCTCCGGGTGTGAGGGCCACTCGCCCTGCGAGCCGAGATCCTCCATCACGCGTGACAGCCCGGCGCCGAAGTATAGCCGCCACTGCCGGTTCACATAGGCGCGCGCCGTCAGCGGATTCTCCTTCGCCACCAGCCAATTCGCCAGATCGAGCCGCGTTGCGCGGCCGCTGACGGGCAGCTTTCCAAGGAACCCTGGAATCGCGGGGTCCACGATGGGCCCCGACTCGTCCATGAAATTTCCACGCGACAGAAGACGTGTCTGCTCGGGCGCCGTGGCTTCCGTCACCATCACCCGCGGCACGGTTTGTTCAAAGCCGTCCAACTCCGCTCGCGCGCGCTTCCAAGCGGCGAGATCCGCGGTGGCCGCCGTGTCGGTCCATTGCAGCGTTTCCAGAATCGCCGCCGCCTCCTCGTCCGTTCGCTTCTCCTTTTTAATCGCCGCCAGAACGGTGGAGGGCACACCGCTCGTGTCCTGCACCTGCCGCTTGCCGGGCGTGTCGGAGATCGGCATCGCAGGTCCCTTCGACAATGCCATTCGCATGCGGCCCACCGTCGCTCTCCGGTAGGCGGTGGCGTGCACTACGCGCACAACGATCCGCGAATCCGCTGTCGTCGCCACAGGCGCCGCGAAACGGAGCGCCAGGAACGGATGCAACGAATCTCCATACGGCGACCCGCCCCAGCCCGTCTCCGTTCGCCCGTCGATGGCGTTCATCGGATTCTGATCCAATGCCTGCGTACGGATATTTGAAGCGGCCGCCACGAATGCCAGCTTTTTGTTGCCCGGCATCAGCACGGCCTCGACCTCGGAGATCATCAGCCGGTCCGATCCGCGGGCCACTCGCAGGCCCGGCAGCGATTCGTCTTGAATCGCCTGCACACCCAACTGGAGCCAGTGCCCCGCGCCGGGCCGCAATGTCACCGTGTAGGTCTCTGTTTCCGGATTCTCACCGGACGCGATGATCAAGCCGTCGCCGGGCTTGCGGTCGCTGATCAGCGTCGCACCGATATCCACATCGGCCGGCGCCGGCTCGTCATTGTAGATTTTCAAAGCCGCCTTCGCCGCTTTCGCCGATTCGGGCCGCTGATACTGCCAAGCCAATTCTCCGCGTGCGTGCGCGCTCACCAGGGTCTCCTCGCTTGGCCCCGCCCGTTTTTCCAATGACGCGTGCAGCGCGTCCGCCGCAGCCTTTAGCCGGTTTCGTTGCGCCGTCTGCGCCGGCGTGGTCAACTCCATCTGCGCGCCCCAGGCGTTGGCGCCCCGGTCCGGAACCAGGCCGGTCTCCTTGATGTCGGCGAAGAAAGCCTTCATCGAATAAAAGTCGCGCGCCGTGAAGGGATCGAACTTGTGGTCGTGGCACTCGGCGCAGCCGAGCGTGGACCCAAGCCACACCGTCGTCGTAGTTCGCACGCGATCGGCGCCGTACTTGGCCAAGTACTCCTTCGGCTGAAGTCCGCCCTCCGCCGAGACACGCAGGATACGGTTGTACGCGGACGCCGCCCTTTGCTCCGGCTTAGAGTTCGGAAGCAGATCGCCCGCCAACTGTTCCCGCGTGAACTGATCGAACGGTTGATTCGCGTGAAGGGAGCGAAGCACGTAGTCCCTGTACGGCCATGCCGGAAACGGGTTGTCGCCGTGAAATCCGGCCGTGTCGGCGTAGCGAACACCGTCCAGCCAGTGCATTGCCTGCTTTTCGGCGTAGCGTTGCGAGGCGATCAACCGGTCCACCTGTTTCTCGTAGGCGGACGGTGACCGGTCACCCGTAAACGCCTCAATCTCCGCAGGGGTGGGCGGGATGCCCGTCAAATCCAGTGACAGCCGCCGGAGCAGCGTGGCCCGGTCCGCCTCCGGCGACGGCGACAATCCCGCTGCCCGCAGCTTCTCTCGAATGAAAGCGTCAATCGATCCGTTGGCCCGCCGCCGCACTGGCTCATAGGCCCAGTGCCCCTCGTACTTCGCGCCTTCCGCCACCCACCGCTTGACCGTTTCCCTTTGGGCGGGAGTGAGGGTTTTGTGCGCCGAGAGCGGCGGCATGAGCCGTGCCGGATCGGATTCGAAAATGCGCTGCACGATCGCCGACTTCGAAGGATCGCCCGGCGCGATCGGCGTCACTCCGCGAGCGTTCGGCTTAAGGGCCTCTTCCCGAATGTCCAGCCGCATGCCCGCCATCCGGCTCGACTTGTCCGGTCCGTGGCATCGAAAACACGTGTCGGCCATGATCGGCCGTATATCCCGATTAAAGCTAACCGGCGTTTGCGAAAACGCGGCGGCCGCCGCCCATATAAACAGGAATCGCTGCACGCTTCCAGCATATTAAAATCGGGTATTCCCCGCGTGCCCTCACCCATTCGAACAGTCGCGGCCGTTCTCGAAGATCTCATCTTTACCGTGAAGATTAGAGATGCCGCCCGGCGCGCCGGCGTGGAGCTGACCTGCACCGCGCACGAACCTCCGCCGGGCCCGTTTGACCTGCTGATTATCGACCTTAACATCAAGTCGCTCGACGCCTTGGACCTGATCCGCCGTTGGAAGGACTCCACCCGCATTGCCGCCTATGTCTCCCATGTGCAGATCGATCTGCTTCGCGCCGCGCAGGCGGCCGGTGCGCACACCGTCGTTCCTCGCTCTGCCTTCGTTCGCGAACTCGACGGCTTGATGCGCGGCGCCTAGGAAGCCTTCTTCGAGGAATCCCGTCCATCGCCGATCATCCAGCCGGCAATCCCGGTCAGTACGCTCAGCAGCAACGCTCCCAGGAACGCCGGAACAAAGCCGTCCACGCGAAAGCCGGGCACCACCGCCGTCGTCAGCCAGAACATCACGGCGTTGATCACCAGCGACGCCAGGCCCAATGTGAGTATGCGCGCGGGCCAAGCGAAGAACTTGATGATATTGCCCAGCGTTGCGTTGATCACGCCGAAGGCCGCAGCCGCGATCACCGCCGCCGTCACACCGTCCAGCCGCACCCCGGGCACCACCTGCGCCACAATCAGCAGCCCCGCCGCCGCCGCCGCCCATCGAAGTAACATTCGAGTCATAGGTACCGGCTATCCTACGACGTTCCGTCCCGGAACTCAATAGAGGGAGTAAAAGTAGCGCGTCGCATGAAAGAACAGCGGAGCGGAAAAACACAAGGAGTCCAAGCGATCAAGCGTGCCGCCATGGCCCTCGATCAGCGTGCCCCAATCTTTGATTCCGCGGTCCCGCTTAATCGCAGACATCACCAGTCCTCCCAGGAAGCCGGAGACCGCAATCAGAAACGCCATCGCCGCGGCGAACAACGGCGGGAACGGCGTGAAACCCCACAACGCGCCGCCCAGCAACGTGGCGCTCAAAACGCCGCCGGCAAAGCCCTCCACGGTCTTGTTCGGCGATAGCCGTGCTGCGATCTTATGTTTCCCGAACAGCTTGCCCCAAACGTACTGGAGGACATCGCTCACCTGGCTGATCAACACCAGGAACACAACGAGCTGAACCTCGCGCCCCTGAAATCCGGGGACCTTCAAGGTCAACAGCGCTGGCACATGGCTGAGACAGTAGGCGCAGATCATAAGCCCCCACTGCATCTCCGCGGTACGCTGCAAAAACTTTTGTTCGTCGGCGAATAGCGCCGACAGCACCGGCAGCGTCAGAAACACATAAACGGGAATAAAGATGGCAAACATCCCATACCAGTTCGCCGCGACCAACCAATACTGCGCCGGAATGACCAGGAAAGAACTGAAGAACAGCGCCGAGTGGTCCGCGCGCCGCACCGGGGTCTGCGTGATGAACTCGCGAAACGCCAGGAACGAAAGGAGTCCAAAGAGCCCGATGGTGCCGCCGTTTCCAAGCGCCATCGCTGAGCCGGCAACGGCGATCATCAACCACCATGCGCGAATGCGGGCGTTCAGATTGTCGATCACGCCCTGCGACGGTCCGCCCGCGTAGCGCAGGTGCAGCCAGTAGCCGACGCCGCTGGCGGCCAGCAACACCGCGCCTAGCGCTCCAAAGATCGGAATCGATTCGGCGGGGAAATTCACTGAGGTCGCAACTCCAACATAGCGCTTCGCAGGCGGAACAGGAAATCTTCCTTCGGTTCCCCCTCTGTATAGCGCAGCGGCGTGCCGAAACTCATCGAGCAAAGGAGAGGAACCGGAAAGATAAATCCCTTCGGCATCACCCGGTACGCATTATCGATCCAGACCGGCACCACCTCGGCTCTCGGAACGCAGCGAACCAGATGATGAATCCCCGATTTGAACGGCAGCAGCGCGTCGCCGGTGCCTCGTGTCCCTTCCGGGAAGAAAATCAGGGACTCGCCTCGCGACAACGCATCCATCGCCGCTTGCAGCGGATTTCCCGCCGGAGGGCCACCCCTATCTACTAGTACGCCCTGGAAGACCTCTTGAATCAAATACCGGCGAACAGGCCCACTCAACCAATAGTCGGACGCTGCCACCGGCCGGACGCTCGACCGCAACGGCCCTGGAAGAGCGCTCCACAGCAGTAGAAAATCGATGTGGCTGGTGTGGTTGGCGCAGTAGATTCGAAGGGCCTCCGTCGGTGCGCAGCCAATCCAGCGGCCCTGTGCTCCAGTCAGTATCTTCGCGCCAAGCGCGATCACGGCTCGCGCAGCGGCTGCGATCACAGTTGTAGCAGAACGGCTGCGGCAAGCGTGGCCAACTGCAGCCCTGTTGCCAGCAGCAGCTTTTTCCAAAGGCCGACGGCGCCTTGAATTCGGTCTTCGATCGGGCGCGTGTCGGTCACTTCCTGCCGCAGGCGAGCCGATGCTAGAAAGAAATCCAGCCGTCCAGGTCCTCGGTCCGGGTCCTCGGCCAGCATGTCGAAGAGCGCTGCGTCCAACGTGACGCGGATCGCCAGGTAGATCACTGCGGTCCAGCAGGCGAGCGAGGCTGCGATCAGCGCGAACCCAAATGTGCTCTCCGGCCGATGAAAGAATGCCGCGACGCCGGCCACATGCGCCGCGAAACTCGCGGGCATCCCGGATCGAAGCAGTGCTGCGGCGGCTTGGCAGTCAAACGCCGGTTGGGAGTCGTCCACTCGAATATTGTTGCAAACAACTTCGTGTGGCGGGAAAGGTCTTAGCTCCGGGCCGGCTTCGATGGACCTTTTCGATTGCACTCTCCACCTCCATACCCTTTGAAATCCACCAGGCCGACGCCACTGCGGCCGACCGTGCATACCCGAGCGCGCAGCAGATCAACACCGGCCGCCGGGCGCTCGAAGCCGCCTCCACCCCCTCGCGCAATGCCCCAGTCGGAACGGGTGTCAGGTCCAACACCGGTATCGAAATCGCCTCGCGCACGGGCATCTCGGCCGTCAGATCGACAATTGTCGCAAACCGGCCGCGCTCGCTGCTATTTGGGGTCCGGCCCACCCAAATACCGTCGTCGATCTCCGACCAGGCCTGCTTTCCCCGTGTCCAAGCCCATGCATTTGCTCGCGCAGCCACTTCGTATGGCCACATCCACCAGGGCATTCGCCCGTTCCGTTTCCGCAGCGCGAATGGTCCGGCGCCCGCATAGGCCGCCGCGACGATCGAAAAACTAAATGCTGGCCACAACAAAATCCACGCGAAGGAGAACGCACCCCATAGAAATAGTACACTCACCAACCCATACGCAGCCGCGTGCGGCCAATAGCGCGGAGACTTGGCCGGTAGGGTTAGTACCACCAGCCATCCAAGCCACGCACCGGTAGGGAGATCGATGAACTGGTGTTGGTAGGTTGTCATCGTCGATACGGCGACCAGCACAAGCCAGGCCCCAACCGCTCTGCGAGCCCAGCCGTTCAGATACCGCCGGTAGCAGTCCCACAAGATCACGGCTAGGCTTACATGCAACGATGGCGCCTGGTTGAACGGCTTATCAAAGCTCGCCAACCCGGCAAAAAGCGCTCCGGTCCAGCCCGCGGTCTCGGGTTTCGCGAAACCGCACTGAAGCGGAAATAGCAGGAACAAAGCGACCGAGACAACTTGAACCGCCAACAGTCGCAACCCATGCGTATCCACCTCGCTCCGGCTGGTGACCAGCACAAACGAAAGCGCGTAGAGCACATCCGAACTCCAGTACGGCAAAATCGTCCATGCGAGAAATGGAACGTTTCGCTCCCACTCGAATGCAAGGACCGGAACGCCGCCGCGCGCCGCCGCAACCGAGTTGGCGAAGTCATAGCTCAGGAAGAAGAATGAGCCCAGAAACACCAGCCACGCCAATGCGCGCAGCCGAACCGGCCAATCAATCATCGATCCGTTCCGCGATCGACACCGTGAAAATGCCCCATTCGTCGATCCTTTGCGCCACCTTTCGAAAACCGGCCGCGCGCACCAGGTCGTCCAACTCCCCCTGCGTTCGCCGCCGCATGATCCATTGGGCGCCGCCCCGATGGCTGGTGAGCGTGCGGGCAATCATCTCCAACTGTGGATGCCACGGCTGCCCCGTGTAGATCAAGTAGCCCCCCGGCGCGATCGCGTCGCCAAGACCGTGCAAGGACCGTTCAACCAACTCGTTATCCGGGAATAGTTCGTAGAGTCCGCTGACGATACCGATCGTTGGCCTTGGCGCCAGGCCCGCCAAGCTCTGGCGGTCAAACGCGTCGCCCCGTTCAAACGAAGCGTTTGCGCCCATCGCGCGGATCAACGCCTTCCCGCTTTCCACGTTGCAGTCGTCGAAATCGCGAAGCAGCACGTTCGCGGGTGTCTGGCCCTTCACGGCCTCCAATACGTACCGCCCGTGCCCCGCCGCGATATCGGCGATACGCACGGCGGAGCCTCGATCCTTCAGCCGCTGGATTGCGTCTTGAATCGAAGCTTCCAAATGCCTGCGGCGCACGCGGATGCCTCGCCAGCCAATAGCGTTCAGGTAGAACCAGTCGACGATCTTTCCGATCGGCGTGATGCCGGCGGGCTGATTTCTATAGACGTAGTCCAGCGTTGCGCCTGAATCGAAGCCGGTCTCCAGGCCCAGGCGAATTCCCCCCGAAAGACGCCCGCAGGTGCGCATCGAAAGACGCGTGAGGGCGAAGGAAATCGCCTTCGGTGACAGCGCGGGCAGTGGTGCGCACAGCGCGTCGTACTCCTGTTTCGTAAACCCTTCGCGGTGTGCATTGACAAGGTTTCGCGCCGGCGCGCCGGCGGCGAACCGCTGCTCGATGAAGGCGCGTGCTTTGGCCAGCGGCAGGTGCCTGTCCTTCTCGCCCAGCGTGTCGTGGAAGAAACCGTCGAAGGTATGCAACTCTTTGTCACGGGTGCCGAGCCGTTCGAAGAAGCGGTGCTGCGGCCCATTGTGCACAACCCAGTCGCGGCCGGAAAGCAGCAATTGCGTGGGAATCTGAATCGCGCCTGCGTCCGCGATCAATCGCTCAGAAGTCTTGTAAAGCCCCAGCAACACCCGGGCCGAGATGGGCCGCTTGATCAGAGGATCCGTCTGATAGGACGCGATGCGTTCCACGTCGTGGGTCAGCGCTCGCGGCTTTACGTAGGAATTCACGAAAAAGTCCCCGGCCACGGCGTGCCAGACGCTCAAACCCAGGCGGGCGAACGGCACGTAGAGCTTTACCCGGAAGGCCGGCGAGGCCAGCACCAAGCAGCGCACGCGCGGAGCGTAGTCGTGCGCCCATGCCGCGGCGATCACTGCACCGACGCTCTGCGCCACGATCGCCATGTTCTCCGGTTCGATGCCATGAGCGCTCTGAATATGGCGAATGAATTCGTCCAAATCGGCGGAGAATGTGGCCATCGTCGTACCGGAACCCTGCTCCCCTCCAGATCGGCCGTGCGCCCGTGCGTCCCAGGCGAACACGGAGTACTCCGGCAGCCCGAGCTCATCCGCAATGTGCGCCATCCGCCCCGAATGCTCATGTCCGCGATGCAGCAGGACGATCGCCTTCTCCCGCGCCCCCGGCCAGTGCCGGTAGAAGATCGAAACCCCGTCCGGGGTGGAAAACGCCGATTCCGCCGCCTGCCTCATATGGTCAAAGCGCCGCCTTTACCCGGTTCGCCACGGTCACGGCACACGCCAGCGCCGTCAGTTTTGGAAGCATCTGCTCTACCTCTCGACGCACTGGAAGCTCCGCCGCGTACCAACATGCCAGAATGCCGAAAAACAGCGCGCGATCGCTCTTTCCAAACGGACCGTCATAGCGGCGAACGGGCGCTAGCACTCCGGCAAACTCGGTCAAAGCCGCCAAAAAAATCGTCAGCAGCATCCACGGCGCATCCAGGAATAGAAAAGGATACAGCAGCGCCGCGTCAGAAATCACATCGGTCAATTCGTTCAGAATTCCGCCCAGCCGGGTCATTTGCCCGTGCTCCCGCGCCAGCATCCCATCGATGGCGTTCATGGCCATCCGGACGAAAAGCACGAGCGGAATCCACGCCCATATCCGCGGCTCCTGCCCGGCCCGGTACCCAACCGCGACGGAAAGCAGGCACGCCGCCACCGTCACTTGATTCGCCGTCACGCCCGCGCGCGCAAGCCACCCCGTCAGCGGACGAAGCGAATTCTGAAACGCGGGCTTTAATTGATAAACGCTCGGCACTCTCTCTCATACTAGCGGCGCGGAGGAGTAACTGTTGTCATTCTTCGTTCCGCCGCCGGACCAAGGGTAGCCGAAGACGCTGATTTGCCGCCGCGCCTCCTGCAACCAGATCGACTTCCTGCATTGCACCGGCCTCAACCACAAAGGAGACGCGCGCAATGCCCATCCGGTCTGGATCCGGCGTTGCGGTGGCAGCCGCCTCGAGCGGTCCAGATCGGATCGATACGGGAGACCGGTAGCCGTTCAGGTCCTCGTTCATCGGTCCAAGCCCGGTCGCCAACAGTGTAATCCGTTCCCCCTCTCGAAGCCCATTCTCCGGCTGAATCTCCGAGCCGTCTTCCCGGAAACCCATGACCCAGCGGGTTCCGTTCGCGTCCTGGTTTGGTATGAGGGCGGGGGCGGTGTTTGTCGTCGTGGAATGGATTATCAGGTCCCCTTGGTTTGTGAGAATCCGGAACGGCATCCCTGAGGGCACACGGTTCGGCGTAATCGCTACGACCCGGCCGGCTTGGACCTCCAATAGCGCCAGAGGGTCTTCACCCAGGAAGACTCGGATTCCCCCGAGTTCCAGCGGTGGGGACCGCAATTCGCCGTCAAGGGCGCGCATGCCCAGTTCAGGTCCAAGACACTGTCCCGAAATTTCCACCCACTCGTTGGCGGAAACGGGCGAGCTGACCGCCAGTGGGCGGAGTTGGGTGGGACCCATTCCGGAGACGATCACCGGCACCATCATGACTCCCGTGTTCCGGCTCGCCGCGTTTCGAATCGCAGCCCGTTCGGCCGTGCGCGGGCCCTGTTTGGCCGGCCCCTCGCCGCGAGGCGGCGGGAGGAAACGGAAGACCGAGCGCCCGTTAATTTCGACCGCGAGAATCCACCCGTCTTTAGCCGGCGCCATTTTCCCGGTTCCAACCGGAATCCCGCCCCTCACCAGCCTGAACTTCTCCTCGGCGCAGGCGGGCAAGTGCCGGGTGACTTCGGAAAACGCTCCGTTCATGTAGAGCAGACCGTCGCCGCCCCTGAGAAGGCTGTAGGCCGGCAGACCTGGTTCGTCCGTTGGAAGGGCCGGCCAGCTTGGAGTATTCGCTCCGGGGTCGCGGGTTTGGAATCGCTCTTCGCCGCCAAGGTTCGATAACTGGCCATCCGGTTCAATGCGGTAACCCACGCCTTCCGCAGTCAAATACAACTCTCCGTCAGCGCCCTGTGTGAAAGCGCGGCCTCGGACTCCGGCTATCGGTGTCAGCGGTTGTCCGGACGAGGTGAACCGGTGGATTC
>VFZO01000138.1 GCA_016871155.1 Acidobacteriota bacterium
GCCGCGATACGGATCTGCGCTTTCACGATGTCGATACCGGTCACAGTTTCCGTCACCGGATGCTCCACCTGAACCCGTGCGTTCACTTCAATGAAGTACAGGCTGCCATCTTCGTCCATTAGGAATTCGACGGTACCGGCATTCGTGTACCCGATCTCGCGCATCGCTTTTTTCAGCGAGTCGCCGATCTCCTGCCGCAGTTCCGGAGTCACGCGCGGGCTGGGCGCCTCTTCGATCAATTTCTGGTGCCGGCGCTGAATGGAGCACTCGCGCTCCCCCAGCACTTCTACGTTACCGTGTTGATCCGCGAGGATCTGGAACTCAATGTGCCGCGGTTTCCGGATGTACTTTTCCAGGTAGATATCGGGACAAGAGAAAGCCGCTCCGGCTTCGGCCTGCGCCTGCGCGAGCAGTCCGGGGAGTTCTTCCGGCGCGTCGACGACCCGCATGCCGCGGCCGCCGCCGCCTGCGCTGGCCTTCAAAATCACCGGGTAGCCAATTCCGGCGGCCATCTCAAGCGCCTGCTCGGGCGATTCAATGATGCCTTTTGAACCGGGAAGAATCGGAATGCCGGCCTTCTGCATTGCCGTCCGGGCGTGCTGCTTAAAGCCCATCGCTTCAATCACGTTCGGCTTGGGTCCGATAAACGTCAATCCGCTCGCTACGCACACTTCGGCAAACCCGGCGTTCTCACTCAGAAAACCGTAGCCTGGGTGAATCGCTTCCACATTGGTGATCTCCGCGGCGCTGATCACGCTCGGAATATCCAGATAGCTGCGCGCGCTCTTGGCAGGGCCGATGCAAATCGCTTCGTCGGCAAATCGAACGTGGAGCGAGTGGCGGTCGGCCTCCGAGTACACGGCTACGGTGCGAATGCCCAACTCCTTGCAGGCGCAGATCACGCGAAGGGCGATCTCGCCGCGATTGGCGATGAGAATTTTTTTGAACATTTTCAGTTCGGCCGTACAGTGAACAACGCGGCGCCGTACTCAACGGGCTGTCCGTTTTGCACGTGCCGCGCAACGATGGTGCCGGACACTTCGCTTTCGATTTCGTTCATTAGCTTCATGCTCTCGACGATGCAAAGCACCTGGCCTGGCTTAACGGCATCCCCGATGTTCACAAACGGCGCCGAGCCGGGTGAGGCCGATTCGTAGAATGTGCCGACGATCGGCGATTTCACGGGTGTGCCAGTTTCTTCCGCCGTGGGTGCCGCCGTGGCAATTGGAACGGGGTGCGCAACGGGCGCGGGTGCGGCGGCCTGCGGCGCCGGGGCAATGATGACCTCCTGCTGCTGCGGGAAGCCACGCACCACGCGAACGCGATTATCGCCGCGCTGTACTTCCAATTCAGCGACGCCGGATTCCACGACGGCCTGAATGAGTTCTTTGATTTCCGGGATGTTCATTCGTAGTTAGATGACGATTAACGATTTTGATGTGGGTGTGAGGATTTCGACGCCGGTTGGCGTCACTAAAACGGTGTCTTCGATACGAACACCGCCGGTTCCTTCCAGATACGCTCCAGGCTCGACGGTGACCGCCATGCCGGGCACAAGACGGGTCGCGTCCTTCCTGCCCAGGCGCGGCGCCTCGTGAATTTCCAATCCCAGTCCGTGACCGGTGCTGTGAACAAATGCTTTTTCGAGCCCATGATTTCGCAGCGCTTGGCGAGCCGCGCGATCCACTTGGCCGGCTGTGACACCGGGGCGAATCTTATCGAGTGCGGACGTTTGCGCTTCCAGAACCGCGCGATACAGCTTGCGCGTCTGCGGCTTGGGGGTACCGAGGTGCACGCAGCGAGTCATGTCGCTGGCGTATCCGCCTCGAAATGTGCCCATATCTGTTAATAGTAGTCCATTGCCGTCGATTTTCGCGCGTCCCGGACGCGCGTGCGGCCGTGCCGAGTTTTCGCGGAAGGCGACGATCGTATCGAAACTTGGCTTGTCGGCACCAAGCAGCCGCATCTGGTATTCGATTTCGGCGGCAAAATCGGCTTCGGTGATCCCGGCGCGGAACCGTGTCAGCGCCGCCGCAAAGGCTTGCGAATTGATCTGGACGGACTCCCGAATGGCCTTGATTTCGGCCGGCGTCTTAACCATTCGGCGCCGCTCGATGCGATCGCCAAACGGCTCCAACGAAGCGCCCAGTTTCAATTCCTTTTCGAAGGACTGGTACACCGGGTAGCTGATGCGCGTGTTTTCGAAGCCGATTTTCCTGAACCGTCTGCAATGCTTCCAAACGGTGGGCTCCAGCGGACCCTTGGCGATAACCACCCGGGCACCGGTTTCCGCCTCCGCCTGAATGGTATAGCGCGGATCGGTGAACAGCGTCGTCCCTTCCGGCGTGACCAGTAGCATGCCGTTGCTGCCGGTGAAGCCCGAAAGGTAGCGAACATTCGGAAGCGCGGTAACAAGCAGCGCGTCGACGCCCGCCTCGCGCAGATCGTCAGGCGTTAACATCGATCAGGAGTTTTCCCGTGGTGCGCCGCGCGGCCAAGTCTTCATGCGCCGCAGCAGCGCCGGAGAGCGGATAGGTCTTGTGGATCTCCAGCGCCAATGCGCCCGACGCGACTCCATTCAGCACATCTCCCGCCCTCCATAACAACTCCTGTCGCGTGGCGCAGTGATGCGCCAGCGTGGGACGAGTTAGGAACAGCGAGCCCTTCTGATTCAATAGCAGCGGTTCGATCGCCGGTACTGGACCGGAGGCGTTGCCAAACGTGACCATCATGCCGCGCGGCCGCAGGCAATCGAGCGAGCCATGAAACGTGGCCGCGCCGACCGAATCGTAAACCACATCCACGCCGCGGCCCTCGGTCATGCGCCGCGTCTCCGCCACCCAATCCTGCGTGTTGTAGAGAATCACCTCGTCGGCGCCGGCGTCGCGCGCGATTGCCGCTTTGGCCTCCGAGCCGACGGTGGCGATCACTCGGGCGCCACGCTTCTTGGCCAGTTGCACCACCAATTGGCCGGCGCCGCCAGCCGCCGCGTGTACCAGGCAGGTTTGGCCGTGCTGCAACGGAAATGTCGAATGCGTCAGATAGTGCGCCGTCATGCCTTGCAGCATCACGGCGGCCGCTTTGTCGAGAGACAACCTGTCCGGCACTTTCACCAGTTGCCACGCCGGTAGCACCGCATACTGGGCGTAGGAACCCCGCTGCATGGCGTATGCCACGCGGTCGCCGGGTTGCACCTCCGTCACATCTTCCCCAATAGCTTCCACGACGCCCGCCGCTTCCATGCCTGGAGTGAACGGCAAATCGGCTTTGTATAGCCCAATCCGGAAATAAATGTCGATGAAATTCACGCCCGCGGTGGATATGCGAACAAGCGCCTGGCCTTTGCCGGGCATCGGTACAGGAACGTCCGCGATCACGAGTTTCTCCGGCCCGCCGGTTTCGTGGACTTGAATAGCTTTCATGCTCTGGCCTTTCGTTTCAAATGAACCATGCCGGCAAACGCCAACAGGTAGACAAGACTGATGGGGAACAACAGGACCCGGCCGATGGTCATCACTGCGCCCGCGCCGGCAAGCCCCATTCGGAAGAGGGCAAAGTGAACCAATGTGGAGAGGTTGCCGCGATCCACCCAGAAATAGTCGCCGTTCTCATTCAGGATGAACAGTTTTCCAGGCAGGCGGAACGCGAGCATCCACTTCCACTTGGTCATGATCGGTTCGTTCGCGCAAATGATGCCTGTTATGGTGTGGGCTCGCGCGCGAACGTCGCGCACCACCTGCTCACGGCTGTCGTATTCGGTGATCCGGAATACGCGGCCGCGCTCCTGCTGGAACCCCTTCGGCGTTCCGGCGTAACAGGTCACAAGGTCGAGCGTCATTCCTTCACCATGGATCTCGTACAGGCCCGGCAGCAGATCCTCCAGGAGTTGACGGGAGCCGCTTTCAACGATTACAACGCGATCGAACGGCGGAATATGTTTCGAAAAAAAGAAACGCATCGGACGGCTGGTACGCTTACTATAGTAATGCCATGCGCCTGATAGCCGCTCTCGTTTTGTGTTCTATCGCTGCGTTCGCCCAGCCCGTTCGGGGGAAAGCGAAAGAGTACGCCGAGAAAATGGGCCGGGGCGAAGGCACGTTGCAGCCTGGCAGCCTCGCTCCGGACTTCACCCTCCGCAAGTCGAAATCGGAAGCTTCGGTAACGCTCTCGTCCTTTCGTGGAAAGCGGCCTGTGGCTCTGCTCTTCGGCAGCTACACTTGACCACAGTTCCGGTCCCAGGTTGGGGCCTTGAACGAGATGGCCAAGCGGTATGCCGGCAGTGTCGAATTCCTGCTCGTCTACGTGCGGGAGGCCCATCCCACCGACGGCTGGCAGGCTCCTCGAAACGAAAAGGAGAACGTACTCTTGGAATCGGCGAAGTCCTACGATCAGAAAGATGATCACGCCGCCTCGTGTGTGCGCAACCTGGGCATCGAGTTCACCACGCTTGTGGACGGTATGGACAACGCCGCGGAGCGGGCCTATACCGCTTGGCCCGACCGCTACTACATCGTGGATATCGACGGCAAGATCGTCGAAAAAGGCTCACCCGGCCCAGCCGGACTCCGCGCCGAACGTGTCGACGCGGCGTTGAGAAAACTGTCCGGACGGTAGAGAACTGTGACGCGCGGCGAGATCCTGACGATGCTCCGTGAA
Organism: Acidobacteriota bacterium; assembly: GCA_016871155.1. Lineage (GTDB taxonomy): Bacteria > Acidobacteriota > Terriglobia > Bryobacterales > Bryobacteraceae. The sequence continues at coordinate 4,657 of VFZO01000138.1, forward strand.
AGGATTGTGGGTTTCACGGCATCTCGTATGATGAAGGGCGCTGGCGGCGCCGCGACCGCGGAGGACGTGGCACAGGACACGCTGCTGGTGCTGGAGGAGAGGTACGCGCATGTGGAGGCGCTGGAGGACCTGGTGCCGCTAGCCATTCAAATCGCCCGGTTCAAGATAATGGCGCTGCACACGAAATCCGTGCGCCGTGGCGAAGGTGCGTCCATCCCTGTGGAGGACTTGCCGCTCGCCGATCCAGCCGAGGACGCCGAGGCTCTGCTCGAACGCCGGGAGAGACTGGACCGGTTGGAAACGGCGCTCTTGGCCCTGGGCGGCCGGTGCAGGGAGCTGTTTCGCTGGAAACTGCAGGGACTGCGTTTCCCGGAGATTCAGCAACGAATGGGCGCCGAATCGATCAACACGGTGTACACCTGGGATCTGCGATGCCGCAAGCAACTGCTGGAGAGAATGGGAGGCCGCCGATGAGGAACGAACACATCGAGCGCCTTTTGGCTCTTTACGCCACCGGATCGCTGACCGGCGATGAGAAACGCGAACTCTTCGCGGCGGCGCTCCACGACCCGGAACTGTTTGACTCGCTCGCCGAGGAGGATTCGATCCGCGAGCTTGTGGAAATGCCCGGTGCGAAAGCGCGTCTGCTCGAATCGCTGGAGGAGGATCGTCCGGCTGTGCCAGCGACGCCTCGACGCCCATTGTGGTTCGCTTGGGCCGCAGGTATGGCCGTGGTTCTAGTTTCAGCGGGCATCTCCTATGTCGCCTTTGAAAAATCGTCGAACAAAGCCGTCGAAGTCTCGGAATCCCGTGCGCCCGAACGCCCCGCGCCGAAGCCCTTTACCCCGCCACCGCCGGTCCCAGCCGTTCGAAAGCCGGCTCCTCGCGTGGACGCGCCTCCGGTCATCGAGTCCGGACCCGCGCAGATGCCGGCAATGTCGGCCCCTCTGCCATCGGCGCCCCCGCCTCCGTTAGCGCGGGAGCCCGAACGGCGAAGGCAGGAACTTCCCAAGCCGGCCCTCGCCGAGAGAGACGAGGCAAAGCTCGCGCGAAATCAGCTCGCCGATTCGGCACCGGCGGCGGGCGCGGCTCCCGTCGTCAAATCACACATGGCAACTGGTGCCTCCGTATGGCGGCGCGCAAGCGACGGTATCTGGATCCGCGTGACGCCGCAGGACCTCGTCGACCGGGCAGCGGCGCTCTCGGTCCGCTTCACTCCGCTGGAAAACGCCTCCTATGCTGTCACGGCCGGGCCGGGTTTCAGCCAGGTAGTGCCCGGCCGCGCGGGCGAAGAATTCGATGTCGTCATTCCGCCGCGGATCGTCGGATCCGTCGAGGGCAATGTGCTGCAAATCTCAATAGCCCCTCGATTGACCGGGGGCTTCCGCGGCGTCGGCGGTGCACTTGATCGGCGGTCCGCACCCGTGGCGGAGACCTTGACGGTCCGCCTGAAAGAAAAGTGAAAGGGTTTCCTTTCTGACGAGATCTCCCCGGTGTAGGCAACCCGCCTACCGGAGATCCAGATGAATCGAGCGCTCACTTTCCTCGCCCTTGCGGGCGTATTGCCAGCTGCGGCTGGCGGCCTAACGCCAGGCATGCTGGCGCGGCTGGACGCCAACGGCAACGCGGAATTGCCTTGCCCGTTGGAACACACCGCCGTTACTGTCGAAGCCCAGGGCCCGGTGGCCCGCGTTAAGGTACGGCAGCTTTTTCGAAACCCATCGTCCGATCCGATGGAGGCGATCTACACGTTTCCGCTGGCCGCCTCGGGCGCTGTGGATGCAATGACCATTCGAATCGGGGACCGTGTCGTGAAGGGTTCCATTAAACGCCGCGAGGAGGCGCGCGCCATCTACGAGGCCGCCCGGCGTCAAGGAAAACTCGCCGGTCTGTTGGATCAGCAACGGCCGAACGTCTTCGTCCAAAGCGTGACCAACATCCCGCCCAACGCCAAGGTAGAGGTGGAAATCGAGTATGTGGAGGCCTTGAAGTTCGAAGCCGGCCGCTACGAGTTCGTCTTTCCCATGGTGGTGGGTCCGCGCTATTCGCCCAAACATGACCCGAACGCCATGACCAATCCGGTCTATGCGCCGCAGGGCGTACGAGCGGGCCACGACATCTCTTTATCCATGAAGATCGACTCCGGTCTGCCGATCTCCGGGATCGACTCCACGACCCACGAGGTGATCACGGAGAACCACAACACCTGGGCAACGGCCAGGCTCCGCAACGGCAAGGAGATCCCGAACAAGGACTTCATCCTTCGATGGGACATCACGGGCAGGAAGATGAGCGACACTCTTTTGACGCATCGCGGCCCGGACGGCAAAGGCTTCTTCTCCTTCGTGCTTGCACCTCCGGACGCGCCCTCTCGCAACGAGACAACGCCGAAGGAGTTGGTCTTCGTCGTCGACACGTCCGGATCCATGCACGGCTTTCCGTTGGATAAGGCCAAGGAATCGATGTTCGCGGCTCTCGACGGGCTGAATCCGGGCGATACCTTCAACCTGATCACCTTCGCCGGCGACACGCACGTTTTGTTCCCCGCGCCGGTCGCCGCGACCCATGAGAACATCGCCACGGCCAGGCAATTTCTCGCCGGCCGCCGGGGCGCCGGCGGCACGGAGATGATGAAGGCGATTCACGCGGCGTTCACGCCCTCCGGCGCGGCGGACCACTTGCGCGTGATCTGCTTTATGACCGACGGCTACGTCGGCAACGAAGCGGAGATCCTCTCCGAAATCCGGCGTCACCCGGAAGCGCGAGTGTTTGGCTTTGGCATCGGCACGTCCGTGAATCGCCACCTTCTCGACCAGATGTCGCTACAAGGACGCGGCGAGGTGGAGTACGTCAGCCTTCAGGACGACGGATCCGCCGCCGCGAAGCGTTTCTACGAGCGCGTGCGCACACCCCTTCTCACCGGAATTTCCGTGGAGTTCGACGGGTTGAACGTCGAAGACGTTTATCCGAGCCGCGTTCCCGACCTCTTCAGCGCAAAACCGGTCGTGATCACGGGCCGGTTCTCCGCGGCTATGCGCGGCAAGCTGGTTCTCCGGGGCAAACTGGGTGGGCGGCCTTATGAACGCGTGGTGAATGTGGAGTTTCCGGAACAGGCGAGCCGGGCCGCGCTGCGGACCCTGTGGGCTCGCACCAAAGTGGCCGAACTATCCGCAGAAGGCGAAGCGCAACATCGCGAATCGATCACACAACTGGGTCTGGAGTTCTCCCTGATGACGTCATTCACGTCGTTCATCGCCGTCGAGGAAAAGACGATTTCAGAGGGCGGCCGCCTGCGCACCGTCGAAGTGCCCGTAGAAGTTCCGGAAGGCGTGGATGGCCGCATGGCCGGCGCCGGGTTCCGTTCGCGCTCCGCGCTGGCTGGCGTTGGCGGTTGGGTGCCCATGGCCGCTGCGCCGCAAAGCGCCTATTCGCGGGACGAAGCGAAGCGCACGCTCGCCGAGCCACAGCCCAGCATCAGTGTGGATCTCCGCGCCAAGACTGCGTCGGCGGACTTCGTCGAGGTCCGTGTCTATCTCAAGGACGCGTCGGCGGCGACGATTGAGAAGTTGAAAAAAGCGGGCCTCCAGGTCATCGCACAACCGGGCGGCGCCCGGCTGGTGATTGGACGAATCGCCGGTAATCAACTGCAGGCGCTCAGTGAGCTGCCGGAGGTGACGCTGGTCGCCCCGCGCTAATCCTCCAGAGTGATCTTTGGTCCGGCCGGCGTGGGCTGCGCGCTCAATGTCCCGGCCACCCGGTTGGCGAGGGCGTGAAATACCGCGCCCTTGCCCGCCGGGTCCAAAGCGGCCGGCCGGCCCGAGTCTCCGCCCTTCCGGACTTCCGGCTCAAGCGGCAATTCGCCCAGAAACGGAATGTTCATCGCTTCGGCGGTGCGGGCGCCGCCCCCTTGACCGAACACGTCGATGCGGTCGCCATTCGGAGCCGTCAGGTAGCTCATGTTCTCCACCATTCCCAGAACCCGCACTCGGACCTGTTCAAACATTTTCACCGCTTTCCGTGCATCCTCCAGGGAAACCTCGGATGGTGTGGTCACGATTACGGAGCCGGAGAGCGGCGTCGACTGCACCAGAGACAGTTGCACGTCGCCGGTCCCAGGCGGCAGGTCGATGATCAGAAAGTCCAGTTGCCCCCAATCCACGCCGCGCAGAAACTGCTGCATCACCGAATGCAGCATCGGCCCGCGCCACACCAGCGGCTTATCGCCGGGGCTTAGGAATCCCATGGACATCAGCTTGACGTTGTACTGCTGCAGCGGCTGAATGCGCTCGCCGATGGCGTGCGGGTTGTCGCGAATCCCCATCATCAGGGGCACATTCGGGCCGTAGACATCCGCGTCCATCAGGCCGGTTTTGTATCCCTGGCCTGCCAGCGCCACGGCCAGGTTCACGGCAACGGTGGTTTTTCCCACGCCGCCCTTTCCGCTGCCAACCGCCACAATATGCGTCACGCCCTCAATGGGCTGAAGAGCTACACCTGCTGGATTCATCTCCCTTTATTGTCGCGCGAGTCGTGTCCAACGCAGTTCGGCTTGCTGCAACAGGCGGGGTTTGTCCACAGGCAGCAGGAAGCCATCCCGCAACAGCGCATCCACGGCAGCCGCCGTTTTGCTCATAAATTCGTTCTTTCCTTCGTAGCGCTCCTCGACCGACAAACGAGGATCCTTCGCGGCCGCTCGCTGCTGGCGCGTCGCGGCGAACGGATGAAAGCCGCCGGTCATGCTGAAGATCTCGTCCGGCGAACCCGTCTCCGGCGCGCGCAAATTCCAGCCGGTGTAGGTGCCGAGCGGAACGGAAACGTCGGGCATGCGAACGCCTGCGATTTCGTTCCCGTCCCGATCCACCTGCGGCACCAGCGTCGCGAACGGCTTCCCGGTTTTTGGCGGATCGATGGTGATGATGCCCTTCGACTTGAATTCCGGTCCATAGTCGGCTCGCCAGGCCTGATGCGGCGCCTTTGGCAGTTTCACACCGGGAATCGCGGGAAAATGAACCGACTGCGGCGGAACCAACTCCCCTTTCGCGACCAGCGGATACCGTGAGGCCGGCGGCGGCGTACCGTCCGTCAACCATTCCGTCATGTGGGCGAGCAGCGCGCGCATCACCGGACGAAAATCGTTGGGATTGGCCACGTGCAGCGTGGAATTCTTGCTCGGCGGAAAAGATCCGGGCCCGTGCTGCGTGCCGGTGAGGTAGTAGACGCGCGAGTCGCCCGATACGCCATCGTCCTTGCGCCCGTCCGGCGACGTATGAATCAGCGATGCGGCCCGCCCCCAATACTCATACGAACCGTTCGAATAAAAGATCTTCGGCACCACGTTCTGTTCGGCGGCCTGGCTCAGCAATCCGTCCACGTCCTTTGTCTCCGGGTCCATCATTTTCAGGTCGGCGAACGGGAACAGATCGGTCGGATAAAAGGTGTTTGTCATCCGGTGTCCATCCCGGGACGGCTGCGCGAACCGATGATTGAAGCTGCCCCTGCCGCCGCCGCCGACGTGAGCCCACACGCCGTCGAAGACCTTGCGCCCCTTCTCGTCGGCGTTAAACCCCTGATAAAGGAAAGTGCGAAGGAACCGGCCCGACTGGGAAACGCCAAAACCGATCGCGCGTCTCAAGTACTGTGATTGGTCGCCCAGAAGAATGGTGCCGTCAGTGGTGTATTTCAGAAAGCTGATCAGATCTCTCGTAGCGGCCGGTCCCAGCCCGACCAGCGCTGGATTCTTCGCCGTGTAGATCAACTCATACAGTTTGCCCGGCTCAAATCCGGCAGCCATTTCCACGCCCACGTTGTCCCAGAATTTCCATTGCGCGCGCGGAATCACCCGGCGCTGTCCATCGGGTACGTCGCGCACGGTCAACTGCGTGCCAGGCGCGGCCGCGTCCGCCACAGGATACGGCTTCATGTTGCGATCTTGCAAGCCGAAGCGCGTAGTCTTCGCGCTAGGGACGTACTCACTGCGGACGATCCCGGTAATTCCCTCCACCCTCGGCACGGTAATCGACACATTGCCAGCTTCCTCCGGCACGTCGAACTGCCAACCGAGCCACACCAATGTATAGCCCTGCTCCATCAGATACAAGTCACCGAACTCCTCCGCGGAGCGCGGATCCTTGTTGCCGCGGGCATAGTTGAACGTGCCCAGTACTCCTTTGCCGCCGCGATTGGAAACTTCGTACAGAATCGTCCCGTTGCCCCTGGCCTGCCCGCGCGGTTTCAGCACGTAGAGATCGGAAGTGAACTCCACCAGCCCGTCCGCGTTCCTCGGCGCCAGTGCGATATCCCGGATGCGCTGATTCGCCGGCAGCTTCGGATCCACCGTAAAATGCGCCTTGGCGATGATTCGTTCATACGGCCCGGCCTGGCCAAGAGAGCGTCCGTCTAAGACATCGGAGCGCTCGACAAGATGAATCTTTTTCACTGCCGCGGGAACGGACAGCACGAACGGCAACAACGCGAGGATCAGTCGGGCAGACATCCGATTATTGAATCACAGCGCGAGGGAAGCCTTGGCCCGCAGGCTCATGTCTGCCACCTCGCCGCGAACCAGCTTCGGGAACGCCGCGGCCGCGATCATCGCCGCGTTGTCGGTGGAAAGACTCGGAGTCGGAAAATAGACGGGAACGCTTAGGGCCGCCCGCGCCGCCGCCGCGCGCAGCCCCGAATTGCAGGCGACGCCGCCTGTGACGATCACCGCTTTCACCGGGTGTTCATCGGTCAGTTTGCGCAGGCGGCTCAACAACTCGTCGATCACCGTTTGCTGAAAACTAGCAATCAAATTCAGCGTCGTCGCGGGCGTCGCCGCCAGCCAATCCGCAATACCCCCATCGGGAGGCACCCGCCGCCGGGCCTCGATTTCAGCGCCGATGCCGTTCGCTTCGGTCCAGCGAAGTACCGCCGTTTTCAAGCCGGAGAACGACAAGTCCAGCGCGTTGCCCTTCATCTGGGCGCGAGTAAAGCGTATGGCGAGCGGGTCGCCAAAAGCCGCGAGCTTGTCGAGAATTGGGCCGCCCGGATACGGATAGCCCAGCAACTTGGCTACTTTGTCGTATGCCTCGCCGGCGGCGTCGTCGCGGGTGCGGGCAATCAGCTCGTACTCGAAGTTGCCGCGCACATGGTACAGGTGCGTGTGCCCTCCGCTCACAATGAGCGCGATCGCCGGCAATTCCGTCTCCGGATGCTCCAGCAGAACGGCATGAATATGCCCTTCCAGATGGTTGACTGCGATAAGCGGCAAGTTGTGCGCGAAGGCGATCGCCTTCGCATACGTCATCCCGACAAGCAGTGATCCGGCCAATCCAGGTCCCTGCGTCACGGCGACGCCGTCCAATGCAGTCCAGGTCAATCCCGCGCTCGTCATGGCCTCTTCCACCACGGGGACAATGGCCCGCAGGTGCTCGCGGCTCGCCAATTCCGGCACCACGCCCCCGTACTTGCGATGCGTGTCGATCTGCGACGAAACCGCCGACGACAAAACAGTTCGCCCGTCCGCCACTACGGACGCGGCGGTTTCATCGCAGGACGATTCAATGCCAAGAATTCGCAAGTTGTTAGTCTGTGAGTTTGGAACTCTCAACATTCGATTATGAACTGCCGGAGGAACTGATAGCGCAACACCCCGCCGCGGAGCGTGACGGCGCGCGCATGCTGGTCGTCGATCGAAAGGCCGGCGCCTGGACCGACCACCACTTCCGCGACATTGGTTCTTACGTGCTTCCCGGCGACCTGTTCGTCTTCAATAATTCTCGCGTCTTTCCGTCGCGGCTAATCGGAACGCGCAAGGGGCTCACCGGCCGCGCCGAGATCTTCCTCATCGAAAAGCTCGCCGCGCGCTGGCGTGCGCTGGTGAAGCCGGGAAAGAAGCTGACGCCCGGCGTTATGGTGGAGATCGCTCCAGGCCTTGACGTATTGATTGAGGAACACCTGCCGGACGGAGAACGTATCGTGCGTCTCGTTGCTGCAGACGAATGGGCCGCTATCCAAGCGTTCGGCCACGTGCCGCTGCCGCCATATATTCGCCGCGCCGCCACGAGCGACGATTCCGGGCGGTACCAGACCGTATTTGCCAAGGAACACGGCAGCGTAGCCGCTCCCACGGCCGGTCTGCACTTTTCGGAGGCAATTCTGGAGGAACTGAATCGCGCGGAGATCACGTTGCATGTCGGTCTCGGCACGTTTCAGCCATTGGCGTCGGACGCTGTGGAGTCCAACCAACTTCATCACGAACGCTACTGGGTCCCGCCGGAGACGGAACAGAAACTCGCTGAAGCACAGCGCGTAGTCGCCGTGGGGACAACATCGGTCCGGACACTGGAGTCGCACGCGCGGCTCGGCAACGCGGGCGAAACCAGTCTCTTTATCTATCCCGGTTTCGAGTTCCGGCGTGTCGGCGCGATGGTCACGAATTTCCATTTGCCGAAGTCCAGCCTCATGCTGCTTGTGGCCGCGTTCGCCGGCACGGAATTGATCATGGACGCCTATCGCCATGCGGTGAAGGAGCGCTACCGCTTCTTCAGCTACGGCGACTGCATGCTTATTCTGTGATACCTTGCGCCCATGACGATCTCCCGCCGCGGACTAGGTGCCGCGCTTGCAGCCCCGTTTGTGCGTGCCGCCGGCTCGGTGCGAGCCGGCGCGGCCACCGCCAACATCTCCCCGGTGCTTGGCACATCGCTCGCTGGCTTCATGACGGACCGCAAAACTGCGGACGTGCACGACGAACTTCTAGTGCGTTGCGCGGCGCTGGAGAGCGGCTCCCGGCGATTGCTGCTTTGCACGATCGACTCCTGCATGGTGCCGCGCGGCGTGCTGGACCGGTGCCGCGCGCGGATCGCCGCCGGGAATAGCGTTGAGCCTGCGTGCATTTTGCTCAGTTCTACCCACACGCATTCCGCGCCGCCGGCCATGCATCTGTTCCAGAGTTTGCCGGACGAGAAGTACATCGCGATATTGGAGGAACGCATCTGCGACGCGGCCAGCATGGCCTTCCGCCGCCTGCGGCCAGCGCGCGTAGGCATCGGTCTGGGCAATGAACCGTCCCTGATCTTCAACCGCCGCTACTTCATGAAGGAAGGCTCCATCCCGGCCGACCCGTTCGGCGGAACCCGCGACAAGGTGCAAATGAATCCACCCGCGCAGAGCCCCAATCTGCTACGCCCTGCCGGTCCGGTGGATGCGGACCATCCGCTCATCGCCGCGCTCGGCGAGGATGGCCGGATGATCTGGGTCTATGCTAGCTACGCCTTCCACTATGCCGGCTTCAATCCGGCCGATCACGCCAGCGCCGACTACTTTGGCTCCTGGTGCCGCTTGGTGGAACACAGCCTCGCCGGCGAAGGCGTCGCCCTGCTCGCCAATGGCTGTGCCGCCAACATCAACGGCTTGAACCTCGCCCGTCCATTCCCGCCCGGCAGGGACTACACGGTTATCGACCGCACCGCGTCTGTGTTGGCGTTCGAATCGCTTCGAGTTCTGCGGTCGCTCACCTACACCAGCGACGTCACGCTCGCGGGCGCGCTCGAAAACGTAGAGCTTGCCACGCGCCGGCCGTCAAAATCCGAAACTGCCGAAGCCATCAAACTGGTCGGGGAGAACCCGGGCAACGCATTTAAGGAGCGCCCCTTGATCTACGCTCGGGAGACCGTTTTCGTGTCCCGGTTTCCGGCATCGGTCAGCGTACCCGTGCAAGGTCTGCGAATTGGAGACCACGGCATCGGAACCTTCCCCGGCGAAACGTTCGTCGAGTTGGGATTGGACATCAAGGCCAAGCGGCTATTGAAGACAACGTCTGTAATTTCCATCGCCAACGACGCCTGCGGCTACATTCCCACCGTGGATGCCTTCGACGCCGGGGGCTACGAAACGTGGCGCGCGAAGTCCAGTTTCGTGGAGCGGGAAGCCGCCCCTAAGCTCATCGCCGGCATCGAGCGCGTGCTCGCGAAAACAACGTCAACGCAATAAAACAGCGCCACTTGCCGCATATCGTCTATTGTGTAGAAGGGAATGTTTGGAGAGCTTCTAGAAGTGGGAACAGTCGCGCCGGATTTCGCCGCCGGCGACGAGAACGGCACTGTCGTAACTCTCGCGAGTCTCAAAGGCTCGCCCGTAGTGCTTGTCTTTTATCCGGGCGACGACACCCGCATCTGCACCGCGCAACTCTGCGAAATTCGCGACGAATGGTCCGCCTTCCAAACTCTCAACGCGCGGGTGTTCGGCGTCAACGGGCAGGGCGCAAACTCCCATCGCCGCTTCTCCCAAAAATTTGGCTTTCCCTTTCCGCTGCTCGCCGACAAGGGCTGGCGAATGTGCCGCGCCTATGGCTGCGGAATGCTGTTGGTGAAGCGCACAGTCTATGTCATCGGCCCCGACGGCCGTATCCGGTTCGCCGAAAGAGGAAAACCCTCCACGGCCGCGATTCAGGCGGCGGTGGAGGGCTCTCGATCGGCTCTTACTTCTTAAGGCGCTGGCAGACGGCGATCGACGCTTCGTTGTGCGGCGCCGGCTTGGGATCGGCGATAATCTCGGCGATCTTTCCGTCTTTGTCGATTACGAACGTCGTCCGGCTCGCGATACCGCGTTCGGCCATCAACGTGCCGTACGCTTTCGCGGTGTTGCGATTGGGGAAGTCCGACAGCAGCGGGAACTCCAGCGTCAAATCGTCGCTGAATCGCTTCAGAGACGGCGCCGCGTCCACGCTAATGCCGAACACTTGGGAGTCTGCTTCGTTGAAGTTTTTGATTCCAGCCTGGAATCCTTTCATCTCGGCCGTTCAGCCACCTGTAAACGCCAACGGGAAAAAGGCGAGCACGACGCTCTTCTTACCTTTGAACTCCGAAAGCGAAAACGTCTTGCCGGGGACCGAGGAACTCAGCTTGAAGTCCGGAGCCATGTCGCCAACCTTCAGGTGCGTCTTGCCGTCTTGGGCAAACACCGACGTGGCGAGCAGGCTCAGGAAGATTGCGCTCTTCATGGGTTGTCCTCTCGGGTGAAGTTACTGCCCTTTTATTCTAGCGCTACCATGCACGGTCATGACGCGCCGGAATTCCCTCGCTGTCCGGCACGCGCGGCGCCATTCGGCCTTCAAGAGTCTCGCCAAGCGCGTTGGCTCGGCCGGACTCAAATCCGTACCAACTCCGTCTGCAT
>VFZO01000139.1 GCA_016871155.1 Acidobacteriota bacterium
GACACGACGGCAGCTTCGAGTGCGACGGCCGCATCTTCTCCTCGCTCAGCGCCGCTGTCACCCAGGCCACCGGAACCCGGTGGAACGGTTTCGCCTTCTATAACCTCGGCCACCGCCCAGGGGTGAAACATGCCGAATAACGCAACGAGCGCACCGACGACAATACGATGCGCCATCTATACGAGGAAGTCGACCGAGGAGGGGCTCAAGCAGGACTTCAATTCGCTCGACGCCCAGCGCGATGCCGCCACGGCATATGTTCGCAGTCAGGCCGGCGAGGGCTGGAAACTGCTGCCGGAATTCTACGACGACGGCGGCTTCACCGGCGCCAACATGCAGCGGCCCGCCCTGCGCCGCCTCCTCGCCGATGTCGAGGCGAAAAAGGTCGATTGCGTGGTGGTGTATAAAGTAGATCGCCTGAGCCGCTCCATCCGGGACTTCGCCAAGATCATGGAAATCCTGGAGAAGCACGGTGCGACCTTCGTCTCGGTCACCCAGCAGTTTAATACCACCTCCTCGCTCGGGCGGCTCACGCTGAACATCCTGCTGTCGTTCGCGCAGTTCGAGCGGGAGATCATCTCGGAGCGAACCAAGGATAAGCAGGTCCTGGCCCGGAAGCGCGGCAAGTGGACCGGCGGTCACCTCCCCCTCGGCTACGACCTCGAAGCTGGCAAATTAGTGGTCAATCCGGAGGAGGCCGCGCGCGTGCGCCAGATCTTTGAATGGTACATGGAAGACCATAGTGTCTTCGGCATCGTGGCGAAGTGCGAGGATCTGGGCTGGCGCAATAAGCAGTGGACGACCCGCGAGGGCAAAGTAAGCGGCGGCCACACTCTCCGAAAGTGTCATCTCTACTCCATGCTCGCCAGCCCCCTCTACGCCGGACGGATTCGCGTCGAGAGCGAAGTGGTGAAGGCCACCCACGACGGGATCATCGACGAAAAGACCTTCGACCTGGTCCAGCAAAAACTGAAAGCCAACACCCGGAACCACGGCACCGAGCATCGGCAGAACCGCGAGTCCCTGCTGCGGGGCATCCTGTACTGCTCGTCCTGTGGCGGCCCAATGACGGCGACCTATTCGTCGAGCAAGCACCGGCAGTACCGCTACTATATCTGCAGCCAGGCAGCGCAGCGCGCCGCCAACGCCTGCCAGGCCAGATCGGTATCCGCGCCGGTGATCGAGAACGCGGTCCTTGCAAGCGTCAAACGGTTCGCGATCACGCCGGAGGTGGTAGAGGTTGCCGCACGGGCGGCACAGTGCCGCCTAAGGGAGGAGTTGGGGGCCCAGCGCCGGGACTTGAAGAAGGCCAACGTCATCGCGCGCAACGCGAGTTCGCAGTTGGCACGGAGCCGGAGCACGGACCCGGAGCGGGAGACGGCACTGCGGGAGAAGATCGCCGCCGCACAACGCACAGCTGACGTGCTACGGGAGTCGATCGCCAGGGGTGAACGGCTCCGGTTCGACGACACGACCGTTCGGCAGCGGCTGGGAAACTTTGAGGAGGTATGGAAAACGATGACGACCGAGGAACAGGCCCGCCTGCTGCGAGCCCTTATTGAGCGGGTCGGCTACGATGCCCGGGCCGAGAAGGTGCGAGTCACCTACCACTCCGCTGGCGTCCGGGAACTCTGTAACGGGGTGGCGTAGTGCAAGACCGACGCGAAGACGAGGTGCCGCTGCAATGGGGGCGCCGCCAAGGGAGACCCGCTCGAAAGAAGGCAGCGGGCGCGATCGAGCCGCGCATTCCCCGCATCACGCGCCTGATGGCGCTGACCATCAAGTTCGAGGATATGATCGCCCGCGGCGAGGTGCGGGATTATGCCGAGATCGCCCGACTGGGGTTCGTTACGCGGGCCCGGTTGACGCAGATCATGAACCTGCTCCTCCTGGCGCCGGAGATCCAGGAGGCGATACTGATGCAGGCGGGGATTCCGGATTTCATGACCACGGGCGAAACGAAGCTGCGGCGGCTTACGACGATCGCGGACTGGGGGCAACAGAAGCTCGTCGCAAAAGGCCTGGGATTGCGCCTTGCATGATCTGTCGGGCGCCTACTGCCAGTCGGTATCGGCCGAGGCCAGCAGGTCGTGCCAGTCATCCGGCGGATTGCCCCGCTCGAGCATTTTTTGAAAGACCGCGTATGGATCCGTCGCACTGCCTGCTGCGCGGAGTGTCTTTTCGTCGTTGACCCAGGCGAAGATGATGATCTTCGATTTGGAATCGAAGCGAAAGAACAGGCGGAAGCGCCGACCGATCTTCGCCCGGCGCCAGTGCCGGAACTCCGGGCCCATGGTATTGCCTTGGCGGAAGTCGTCCCGGTTCGGGTCGCCCGGGACCACCTCGAGAATCAGGTGACTGAGAGCCTTGAACAGCTTGACGTTGGCGTTGCCTTCAAAGCCTTGCGGATCCTGCATTTGGGCGCGATGAGCTGCGGCGCCCAGCTTTTGCAACTGCCCAACGATGCACTCATGAAAGAGCAGCATCCAGCCGTTCCGCTCAATCACAGTTCGACAGCGCCTTCGATTTCGGCATTCGGATCGACAGGCTGCTCGAGAGTTGAGAGCATTTTACGGAGGAGCGGCTCCGGTACGTCTTCGATTCCCCGCCCTGCCCGAATTTCTCGTTCGAGCAGGCGCAGAAAGCCCAGGATCGCAGGGTCTTCGTGCGCTACATCCTCCGCCCGGGTAACCACCACCGTATCGCCGCGCAGTTCAAATGCCACCTTGCCGCCGACGTCAATACCCAGCGCCTGGCGAATCGACTTCGGGAGGGTGATCTGCCCTTTGGAAGTCACGGTGGCGGTTTCGTGGATGGACGGCATGACCCCAACAATAGTAAGAAATATTCCTTACTATTGTCAATGGTACAGTCCCGCATGCCACGTTCGCGTTATCGGGCGGCCTCGCATTGGCCTCGGCCCGCGCTGAGAGAGGAATTACGCCAGTAAACCCGAGGGTACGCGCCCGGGTCAGCATCTTCGAGCCGGATTGAATAGCGGCGGGCACTCAGCGAGCTGACGGCAGCCAAGGTGCGCGGGCGCTACAAATGAACGCTCAAGGATCGCAAGCCAATCGGCCGTTCCGGCCTACTTGGCGACCGTAACGCTACCGTTTTGAATCATCAGATTCTGGCTTCCGGATGCCGTGGCTGACGATCCGGTCTTTTTGACCGTAACGGTACAGGGGCCATTGCCCAGATCGCGGGTCGACGACCCGCCAATGGACGTCTGCGCCGTAGAGGAACACTTAACGACCAAATCGTGAGACGTCGAGTCCCGATTAATCAGTTTTACGGCAAGGGCCAAGGAGGCCGTGGCGGCCAGAATCGTTACCAGGATAAAAGGCTTCATCGAGGTTGAGTCTACGGCACGAAACCGCGAGCGTCAAGGATGCTGCAGACCTCGCCTACGGCACAAAAGAGTGGTTACAGAGGCGGCAAAAGTCCGGCGACGGCTCGCATGCACCAACTGTGTGCTCGTTACACTGCACCAGCGTCACTCCCCCGCCGGCCTCTTCCGGCGCCACGATGCCGGAAACCCTTCCGCCAGGATCCGCTCGATCCCTTGGCACGTCGAGTAATCGTCCGGTCTCGTTCCGTTGATCCAGCGATAGTAGTCGGACTGATCCACCCCGGCGGCTTCGTGAATGTCTTTGATTCTGCACTTGTACCGCTTGGCAAAGCTCCTGGCCGCGGCCGCCCGCCGGGCTACCGGCGTAGCCGCCGTCGTCTGGCCCGCCTCGCCCTTCTCGCCAATAGCAACCAACTGGCCGCTCTCTGCCAGCCCGAGCCGCTCTTCCAGCGAAACGAACAACGACTGGCGGGCCTGTAACAGTTCCACCACCTCTACCGTGCAGCGGCGCTTGGTCGGCGCCAGTAGGACAAACGGTCTGTCCTGATCGATCACGAGGCGCTGAACAAGACCAGCAAACCGCTGCGTGTCCGTCACCAACGCCAGGAACACCGGCTGCCCACGCGTTCCTTGGGCTTCGGAAACACCAACGGACCATAAGCCGTTGCCGCGGACGACGGGGGACTGCCACCGAATCCCAAGCGGCCCGGCAATCCGCTTGGTAAACGCTGCGACATCCAACTCCTGCTGCAGCACGTCCCGGCGCGTCAGCGTCACTCTCTCGCAGCTCTGGTGCGGATCCTGGCACAGCGCCACGTACTCGCCGTCCAGATGGTCCACGATGCGCCGCGGACAGTAACCCATCTGCTTGCCCGGGCAAGGATAGACCGTGCCTTCCTTGTCGGTTATCCGTAGCAAAGGGGAAATCAGCTCAAGGTCGGGTCCACAGTAGGCCTTCCAAAGTGCCGGAATGGCCGCCGGCCCGGCTATGGCCTCGATGGCCTGCCAGAAACGACTGAGTGTCCTCATCCTCTCCCCCCAGAACATACTCCCGCGCCCGCAACCACTGCTCAATCACTGCCGCCTCCTCGCCGCGCCCGTACTCGGCAATATTGGGCGGCATCACCAGAAGGGGCCGGGGGCTCGTTGCCCAAGTCACCTTGACCGAAAAACGAGCCACGCTGAGGCAGGAATCCGGATCAAACTGCCGACCGCGGCGCTCCAGGATGTCGAACACATCCGGAGCCTTCCACCGAAGGCCCGCGTTTGGGCTGTCCTCCCAGGTTTCGTTCGCCTCGGTCAACCGCACCCAGTCCATACCGCCCACGTCGCGGCACCGTAGAGCCGCCCGTCCCAGTTGCTGGAGCGGCTTCAGCGTGTATTTCTGCCGGTATACGAACCGGTTCCGATCACCGAAGATGTGCTTTCCGAACAGCTCCAGATACAGGCGCACCTCGCCGACCGTCGACGCGTTTAGCTTCAACTCGTTGTAAACACAGTCGTAAATCACGAGATCCGTTTTCTCCGGACGAAAGAACGTGATGGTGGACTCACGCCCTCGGCGACTCGGTTCGCGCTTACACAACTGACCATGCTGCACCAAGAACCGAACCTCACCCGGACCGTCCTTGCGCAAAACCCGACAGCCGATGCCGCGCTTCTTGCTCAGAAACCAGCCCTCCAGATCCTCCTCGAGCTCCGTGAAGTTGCGCGGTAACTCCTCGGGCCGGCGGACATCACTGGGCTCGCGCGCGCAGAAACTCTCAAATCTTCGCCTCCGGTTGGCGCCGATCTCCCGCTCCTTGACCACCAGCATGCTTGGCACTTCAATCCACAGACAGGCTGCGAGGTCGATCGCGGTCGCCTCGGCGTCAACCTCAATGAAATTCCGCTGAGCGATTTCACACAGCTGATCAAAGTTAGCTTCCGTTCCCAGTTGGCTAATAACATGCAGCCCCTCAATCAGTTGGGACGGCATGAACTCGTCCGGCTGGATCAGGATTTCGGACAGTTGCTCGTAGTCGATGACCGGATCGGATCCCGTAGGGAGCACCAGGCCCCGCTCCTCGAGGAACTGCCTCCCCGGCTCCAACAGCCGAACCAGGTTGCCGGGCTGAATCGTTCTCAAAAGATCCGGCTGGGCGAAGCTCTTCGGGCTGAATCGGGTCATCGGTCTCTCCTCCAGGGTGCGGTGGTACTCAGTCGCCAGGCACGGTGGGGGAAGCCATTACCTGTCTACGAAAGCCACATCGTAACACGGCGAACAGAGAGCGAACACGGTTCGAATACATCCGTGCGGCGATGTCGTTGAAAACCAAGCAAATCTAGTTTTGGCGTACCTCATTTGGGAAAGCCGCCCAGTGCGTCATATCTCTTCAACTCGTTGAAAATACAAGCGACAAGAACGACAAGAACGTCCGGATGGCGGCTGCAGCGCAAAATTTTTCCTAGTTTTTTCCTAGTTTACCTAGTAGATTTTCCCAGCATTCGGCGGGCGAAGATTGCTCTGTGCTGATCGAGACCAGCACCGAAGGAACCGCCGAAATGAAGACTCCGATTCTTGAATCTCACCTCCCCGGGACCGACCGCTCCCGGGCCGAGGGCAGGGACTGCCGGTCATGGCAGCCCGCCGCAGAAAGCAACCGGGAGGTGGCCCAATGAGCCGGCCAGCGTCGACCAGCGACCTCCGCCCGCGGGAAAGGACCTTCCTGGCCGCCATGACGCGGCTTGGGTTCGGCCGCTTTGAATTCGTTCGCATCGAACAGGGCGAGATCGTTCTCGATCCCTGGCCCACCGCCGTCCGCGACGTCAAGTTTGGATCCACCGACCCGGGCACCACCAAGAGAGTCCCGGCCGAGTTCGCTCTGATGCCGCAGGTGGCGGAACTGTACCAGTACGTCCGCTCGGTCGATTCGGGGGAGATCCGGACGCTGGAGGTCAAAAGCGGCCTGCCGTTCTCGATGGAGATTGACGACTGCGTCGAAGGAGGCCGTCGTGGTTGAGGCGACTTTTCGTAACGCCTATGCGATCGCGCTACGCGCCGCTAGGGCGCGGGCGGTCAGTGCGGTGGCCTCGGGCGCGATTGCGGTCGCCGACCGCGAGGACTTGGAGCAGGAGGCCGTCGTGGCCTGCTTTCGAGCCCTGCCTCGCTTCGATCCCAGCCGGGCTTCGCTGCGCACCTTCATCGAGCGCGTTGTCGCTACCCGTCTGGCCACCGTCATCCGGCGCACCCGGCGCAACTCACCGTCGGTCCCGGTCGACACCCTGTCCCAACTCCCGGTCATCGGCGACGACGGCCAGCGGGAAGTGCGCATGAGTATCGATGGGGTCCTTGAGTCGCTGCACGAGGAAGACCGCGAACTCGTCGGCCTGCTGCTCGAGGTCTCCCCCGCCGAGGCGAGCCGCGAACTGGGCATCCCGCGCTCGACGGTCCATGATCGGATTCTTCAACTCCGCCAACGGTTCGCCCAAGCCGGGCTGGACATCCGTGCTCGGCGCCCGGGCCGCGGTGCCGGCACGACCGGAGGTGCCCGATGAAGGACCATTCCCTGGAGATCGTCGCCATCCCCTGCGAGGCAATTCTCATCGGGGAGCGCTTCCGGAAAGATCATGGAGACCTGGGAGCCCTCGCCGCCAGCATCGCCAGCGAGGGGCTTCTTCAGCCCGTCGGCATTACAGAAGAGAACATCCTGGTGTTCGGCGAACGCCGCCTGCTGGCCGTTCGCGACGTTCTGAGGCAGGAGACCATCCAGGCCCGGGTCGTGAGGGTCCGCAGCATCACAGCAGGCGAGTACGCCGAAAACGAAGTCCGTAAGGACTTCACTCCATCCGAGCGTGTGGCCATCGGAAAGACACTGGAGGCGGAAATCGGTGGCCGCCAGGGCACTCGGACGGACCTCGAACTTCGCCGCAATTGCGGCGAAGTTGAGCAGGGCACAGAGGTCGGTAGCCATGCTGGGACCAAACTTCGGGAAAATTTTCCCGAAGTTCAGGCCGGCGCCCGCACCGCCGAGATCGCAGCCCGCAAGGCCGGCTTCGGAAACCGCAAGACTTACGAGCAGGCCAAGAAGGTCGTCGAGAAGGCCGTCGACGAAGTATTGGCGCAGATGGACTCCGGCCAGCTTTCGATCAGTGCGGCAGCGGTGATCGCCGAGCAATCCCCGCAACGGCAGATCGAAATCGCACAGCTGCCCCAGGAGGAGAAGAAGGCCGAGGTCCGGAAACTGCGCCGCCAGGATCTGCCCACGCCGGCCGAAGCGCGGCGCCAGGCGCTCGAAAGCGGCCTAGCCATCCTGGATCGCAACCTGACTTACCAGCTGCCCACGCCGGAGTCCCAGCGCCCGGTCATCGAGCGCAACTACGCCGCCATGGCGGTCCTTGACGGGGTTCGGGCCCTGGCCACCTGCAGCTATCCGGCAGCCGACATCGCGGCCGCGATCGCCAGCCTGGACACGCCCGACATGGACTTTGCCGGATTGTGCTGCAGGGCGGCGGCTTTCCTTCAAACCGTCAACCAGGAGATCACCAGCCATGAAAGTAACTAAGCGCGCGGAGTTAAACGAAGCCATCCGGCAAACCGTCGCCGACTTCTGTGCCAACGGCCAGCGGTTCTTGAACCGGGATGTTGTCGACGCCGTCATCGGGGAACACGGCAACCTGTTCGAGGAGCTGGGTCGCGAACTGGCCCGGGAGAAGCTGTTCGACTTGGCCCGCCGGGTCATGAAGACGGCCGGACAGGTGACGGTCGGCGAGGCGAGGCTGCAACTTGGCCTCGACCTTCCCGACTTCGACATGCCGAACCTGATCGCCGTCCCGGTCGACATCACCAAGCCACTGAACGGTGACTGCCAGTGGATCCCCGTCACGCAGGCCACCGTCGCCGATCTCGACGCCAACCTGCACATGCTCGATGTCCAGATCGGCGCCGATCAGCGCCGCCGCCACCACATCGCCATGCTGCGCCAGCGCGTCGTTGCCGTCATCGGAGAAAAGTCCACGCTGACCGTGGTCGAGGCCGCCGCGCTGGCCCGGGAGCTGCAACCGGCATGAACGCCACCGCAACCTCCGTCCTGCGCACAAAGCCCTGGCAGCACCAGCGCGACGCCGTCGCCTTTGTCGCGAGCCTCTACGACCGCGGGAAACGCGGTGCCATGATCGCCGCGGCCATGGGCACCGGAAAGTCCGCCATGACCGTTTACCTCTGCGCCGAGCAGGGCTTCGAGCTGATCCTCATCGTCTGCCCCCTGCGCGTGGTCCAGGTCTGGAAGCCCCAGTTCGCCGCCCACACGACGACTCCCTTCCAGGTCATTCCGCTCGACGATTCGTTTGCCGGGGTCCGCGCCAAGCAGGCGGAAGCCGAACGGCAGATCAAGCTCGCCAAGGCGCGTGGCGTGCCGGCGGTTGTCGTCATCAACTACGACAGCATCTGGCGGCCGCCGTTCGCCGACTGGGCGATGAAGCAGAAGTGGGATCTCGTCGTCGCCGATGAGATCCACAAATCCCGTGCCCCGGGTGGCAAGGCCAGCCGCTTCATGGCCGCCCTGGGCCGGGTGGCCAAGCACCGGCTCGGACTGTCCGGCACCCCCATGCCGCACTCCCCGCTCGACGTCTACGGCTACTTCCGGTTTCTCGATGCCACCATCTTCGGCTGGTCGTTCAACAAGTTCCGCCAGCATTACGCCGTCATGGGCGGCTTCCAGAACCATCAGGTCGTCGCCTACCGGAACCTCGACGAGCTCAACCGGCGCTACTACGGCATCACCTTCGCCTGCGGCAAGGACGTGCTCGATCTTCCGCCCGAGGTGCATGTCACCTACACCTGCCAACTGGGCGCCGAGGCCCGGAAGGTCTACCGCTCGCTTGAGCGCGACCTGATGGCCGAGCTGCAATCCGGCGAGATCACCGTCGCCAACGCGCTCGTCAAACTTCTGCGCCTGCAGCAGATCACCGGCGGATACGTCCGCACGGACGCCGGCGAGGATCACCAGATCGACTCCGCCAAGATGAACCTCCTGCGGGACGTGCTCGAAGACATCGCCCCTGAGGAGCCCGTCGTGGTCTTCTGCCGGTTTCACCGGGATCTTGAAACCGTCAACCGCGTGGCCGACGAGACCGGCCGCCGGTCCTGCGAGCTCTCCGGCCGCATCGACGAACTCAAGGCCTGGCAGGCCGGCGAGGCGCCCGTCCTTGCCGTGCAGATCGATTCCGGAGGCGTGGGCGTTGACCTCACCCGCGCCCGCTACTCCATCTATTACTCGCTCGGCTTCTCGCTTGGCTCCTACGAGCAGAGCCTGGCCCGGATCCACCGTCCCGGGCAGACCAGGCCCGTCGAGCATATCCACCTCCTCGCCGAACACACCGTCGACGAGAAAGTCATGACCGCGCTCAGCCGCCGTGCCGACGTGGTCCGCGCCGTCCTCCAGCAAATGAAAGGAAAACCATGAACACCGATGAACTGAAGCGATTCGTCGCGCTCGAAGAGCAGCGACGCGAACTCGAAGCCCAGGTCGATACCCTCCGGGCCGAGGCCGCCGAACTCGAAGGCCGCCTGCTGCCGCAGTTTGAGCAGAGCGGCCTCGAACGGGTCTCGATCGACGGACGTACCGTCTACGTCGAGCGCAAGCTCTGGGCCAAGCCCAAGGACGGCGACAAGCCCGCCGTCTGCAAGGCACTCAAGCGCGCCCGCCTCGGCGACTACGTCGAGGAGACCTTCAACACGAACTCTCTCAGCGCCTACGTCCGGGAACTCGATCGGGAAGGGCGGGCCATGCCGCCCAGCCTGGCCGGTGTCCTCGACGTCAGCGAAGTTTTCAAACTCAGAACCCGCAGGAGCTAATTCTCATCATGCCTACCAACGAAATCGTCAAGAATACCCAGGAAGCGGCCAGCCCATTCGTCGTCTTCCAGATGCCCGTCTCCGAGATCCGCGACGCCGTCGCCGCCAACCTGGGCGGCAACGGAATGAGCACCACGGACTTCGAGCGGATCAAGATCCCCGCCGGCGGCGGCACCGCCTGGACCCTCCAGTCCCTCGACGGCGAGGAGATGGTCAAGGAGCTTTCGGGCATTATCGTCGCCTGGCGCGACACCCGTGCCTACTGGAGCGTCTCGATGGATCAGTCGGAAGGCAACCAGCCGCCGGACTGCTCCTCGAACAACGCCCGCGTCGGCACCGGCAAGCCCGGCGGCGACTGCTTCTCTTGCCCGCTGGCCCAGTTCGGCAGCGACACGAAGGGCGAGGGCCAGGCCTGTAAGCTCGTCCGGCAACTCTTCTTCATCCGCGAGGAGAACCTGCTGCCGGAGATCGTCAGCCTGCCGGCCAGTTCCGTCAAAGCCGCGCGGCAGTACTTCATGCGCCTGGCCTCGAAGGCCGTCCCCTGCCACAGCGTCATCACCCGGATCGGCCTTGAGAAGACCAAGAACGGCCAAGGCATCGTCTACTCCCGCGCCACGTTCGCCTCCGGCGGCCGCCTGACGCCCGACCAGGCAGCCAAGGTCCGCGACTACGCCGCCATTCTTCAGCCCTTGCTCGAGTCCGGTGCCCTGGCACCCAGCGCCCGGGACATCGATCAGACCGACGGCGAGGTCATCTGAGCACGCTCACCAGCAACAGCCCGCACCAGAGCCAAAACAAGGAGGTTTGGATGCACGGAGACAACAGTGTCATCCGGCAGTTTATCGAACGGGTCCACGGTCCCGAGCCGCACGGCTGGCTCGTGATCTGGACTCGCCAGGACAAGGCAACCAAGGCGTTCCCCCTCAACCGGGGGGGAGCCTTGGAAGCTGCCGTTTCCTACTGCGCCGAACGCGCCGCCCGCCAGGATGTGTACGCCGCCGTGGGCCTGCAGGGCGCCGAACCCGGCGGCGGCGGCCGCGGCAAGGAGGACGGCGTCGTCGCGGTACCCGGCGTCTGGGCCGACATCGACTTCGGCGGCGAAGGGCACAAAGCGCAAGACCTGCCGCGCACCGAGGCCGAGGCCCTCGCTCTCGTCGATACCGTCGGCCTCGAACCCTCCGTCATCGTGCGCAGTGGGTTCGGACTACACGTCTACTGGCTGTTCGACAAACCCCTCCGCCTCGGCACGGTCCCCGAACGCCAAGCGATGAAGACCCTCTCCCGGCGCTTTCAGCAGATGCTCCGGCTGCAGGCACGCGCCCTCGGCTGGACCGTCGACCCTACCGCGGATCTCTGCCGCGTGCTGCGAGTGCCCGGGACCTTCAATCGTAAGGTGGGCGGCGACGTCCGCGCCGTGACCGCCGCCTATTCCGGCAAGACGTACACCGTCGACGACATCGGCGACCTCCTCGGTAGCGTCGAGGAGCCGCAGGACCTGTTGGCACCGCCCATCTCCTCCCCGCCGCAGGGAGCGCCACCGAGTCTCCCCCCCGCCCAACTGCCGCCGATCCTCGACGGCTGCGGCTGGATGCGGCACTGCCGCGACGATGCGGCGAAGCTGCCGGAACCGGAGTGGTACCGGATGCTGACCGTCGTGGCGCGGTGCCAGGAGGCTGAGCGGTGGGCCCATGAACTCAGCAGGCCGTATCCCGGCTACACCGAACGCGAGACCCGCCAAAAGCTCCGCCAGGCCTCGCGCGTGGACATCGCGCCGGTAACCTGCGGCTACGTCGCCAATGAGCTCGGGGGCGCCCATCACTGCGCCCAGTGCCTCTTCGCGGGACACGTCAACTCGCCCATCACCATCGGACGGGTCGCGGAGGCGGAGGATGACTTGGAGCAGGAGCCTTCATCGACGGAGGCTCAGTCGCCGGAGCCGGAGGGGCCGGAGCCGGAAACCGTCACCGAGGCGACACCCTCCGCCGCCGCTGCGACCGCGCCGGAGCCAGCGGCGAACCCGGCCAAGCCGAGCCGCGAGAAGAACCTCCTGACCATGGTGCCCAAGCACGAGCGGTTCACCGACCTTGGTAACGCCAAGCGGTTCGTCGCCCATCATGCCGGCAGAATCGCCTACTGCGAACCCATCGGCCGGTGGCTGATTTACGACGGCGTACGGTGGAACGAAGACGAGATGCTGCGGATCGTCTCGATGGCCGGAGAGTTGATCAGCAGCCTCTACCCGCTCGCCGAGCAGCTCAAGGACCAAAAGGCGCGGAAGGCCTTTCAGACTCACCTGCTGCGCTCGGAATCCCAACGGTCTCTTAACGCCATGATCTCCCTCTCCCGCGCCGATCCCGCCGTGGCGCGCACCCCGGAAGCCTTCGACCAAGACCCGTGGCTGTTCACTGTGAACAACGGGACCATCGATCTGCGCACCGGCAAACTGCGGGTTCACGATCCGAAGGACCGCATCACTAAACTCGCCCCGGTCACCTACGACCCGGCGGCCCAGTGTCCCCGGTGGCTCGAGTTCCTCGACATGATCATGGTCGGCCGCAAGAACCTTACCAGCTTCATCCAACGCGCCGTCGGCGCCAGCCTCACCGGCGTCACCAGCGACAAGGCTATGTTCATCCTCTTTGGCCCAGGTGGCGACAACGGGAAGTCGACGATGGTCGAGGTCATCGAGATGCTTCTCGGCAGCTACGCCCGCCGCACGCCCGTCGATACATTCCTCAAGAAACGCGAGGGCGGCATCCCGAACGACGTCGCCCGCCTGCGCGGCGCCCGGTTCGTCTGGGCCGCCGAAAGCGAGCGCGGCGCCAGGCTCGCCGAATCCATGATCAAGGAGATGACCGGTGGCGATCGGATGACGGCGCGCTTCCTGCACCGCGAGTTTTTTGAGTTCATGCCCTCGTTCAAGATCTGGCTGGCAACGAATCACAAGCCCAACGTGCGCGGCGACCAAGCCATCTGGCGCCGGCTCAAACTGATTCCCTTCGACTATTCGATCCCCAAGGAGCGCCAAAAGAAGCGCCACGAGGTCATGGCCATGTTCCAGGCCGAACTGCCCGGCATCCTGAACTGGGCTCTCGAAGGGTGTCTTGAGTGGCAACGCGACGGACTTGGGGTGCCCGAAGAGGTCCTGGCCGCCACCCGGGAGTACGAGGCCGAACAGGATACTTTCGCCATGTTCCTCGAAGAGCGCTGCGTGCGGACGGCCAATGCTCGGGTGTCGTCCCTGAAGCTTTACCAGGACTACAAATCCTGGGCGGAGCAGTACGGGGAGACGCCGGTGAGCCATAAGTTTTTTGCCTCGATGATGAGCGAACAAGGCTTCCAGCGGACCAAAACCAGAAACGGCGCAATCTACAGCGGGCTGGGAATCCGTCTGGAGGATCATTACGACGGTCCCAAAGCCCTCTCGTCCCGGCATCCAGCGCTGGTAGAAACTGACGATGGCGAACTGGTATGAACCTGTTTTCCACTGGTCAACAACTCTCCGCCCATCGCGGCGGCGGCGATGCGGGTTGGCCCATCGGCCAAAATCGACCATTTTTTCTCCCCCGAAAAGTGGCCTTTTCGGGCCTAAAAAGGGGGGGTGTTTTTACAGGTCTGCGCAAGACCTCTTGGATGCACAATTTCGTAAGTCTATTAGAATCAACAAACGCTTGTGACGGATGTGACGGGTTGTGACGGATGTGACGGGTTGTGACGGATCGAACGTTTTCCCCGGTATGTCGATAAGTCTATTTAAATCAATATCTTGCCCATTCCCTGTGACGGATGTGACGGATGTGACGGATAATTCGCATGTGGAACCGAGCGTGCGCACGCGCGCAGGGAGAGAAAACCTGAAGTGACGGATAAATCCGTCACATCCGTCACATCCGTCACATCCGTCACGGCTCGGCATGGGCCAGAAAGGCGGAACCGGCAAACGCTGCCGGGTACGAGCAAATGTTGTTGCCGACGCTGCTCCGCTTCGGGGGCATTTGGGCGGAAAGATCGCCCAGGTCGGGAGGGCTAGAGTCGCCATGGCAAAGCCCAACCCTACACCGAGCCCTTCGGAGGTCTTCGATGACCCTGCGACGAGCTTTACCCCACGGCAGTGGGCCCCAACGGACAAAGGAAAACGCAATACTGCGCCCGGTCGACAGGAGGATCCATTGAGCATTAGAAACGTAATCGAACAACTGTCCGATGCCTGCGTGACGTTCTGGCTTGGGCAGGACGGGGCACTGCGCGTCGATTCGGCAGCCCCCGAAGAGATCAAGGCTCTGGCCAGGGAAAACAAACAGGCGCTGGTCGATCTTTGCCGCGCCCAGGACTTCGCCAACGCGGCCGGCCTGCGCCTCGTCAGCATGCCGCAGGGCGGACGTGGTGTCGCCCATCCGCCCGGCGTGGACCTCGACCAGGTCCGCTGGGCACTCGGCGTTCTGCACTTGTCGCACCTGCCGCTGTTCCTGAACGAGGACGACTGCCGCTGGATCAGTTACGACGAGTGGCGGCGCCGACAGCCGCTCTGGAGGGACGACGAACGGCGGCAGCCTGCCGTACCCGTCGCGCCCAACCGGCGGCGCAGGGGGCGCCGGTGACGCTGGAGCGAGATATCGTGCAGGCCATTCTGGCTTACCTCAATGGCTTGCCCCATGGGCTCGCCCGCAAACGATGGGGTGGGGGGATGGGTGTTGCCGGCGATCCCGATATCGATGCTTGCGTCGGTGGGCGATGCGTCCAACTCGAGGTGAAACGTCCGGGAGAGCAACCCACCGCGCTGCAGGTCAAGCGCCTCGGGGAGTGGCGAAAGGCAGGTGCGATTGCCGAGGTGGTACGCAGCGTCGGGGAGGTGCGAGAAATTCTTGAAAAAAACTTGCTCGTGCCCCGGATAAAAACGCCTCCGCGGCGTATATAGTTTGCAGATACGAATCGAGAGATGGGACTCTCGTAAAACTCCTTCCCCTCCTTCGGTCTTGGCCGAAGTGCATCTGCCGCAGACCCCGAAGCCCGGTGAACGGTTCCGGTCTTACTCGCCCCGGGCAAATTCGATCGAGAGATGGGACTCTCGCAAAACTCCTTCCCCTCCCTGCTTGTAGCCGAGGTGTGTCCCGATGAGCCAAACGAACAACATTCCGCTGTACGCAGCCGATGGTCGCTGTGTGGGTTTCCGCGACGAGCAGGTCGCGCGCCGCCTGGTCGCCGCCGGGCAACTGAGCCCGTCGTATGGACGCAAGGGGCACCTGCGGGCCGTCTGGATGAAAGACCCGCAGGGTGATTGCCCGGTGCCGACTCGGATCCCGGCCGGGGCGAAGTACAGCTTCCGTCAGCAGTTGGACAACGGACGCTGCTGGGCGCTCCGGCGGCTTGATCGCCGGGACGATGACGGCGTGATGGTCAACACGCGGGGGCTGTTTCTGAACGTCATCACGGAGTGCCTGGCCCGATGAGCAGTGCACAGAGCAACGTGGGCGGCCGATTCGTGGGGCGCTTGCGGTCGAGCCCGTGGCCGGTACCGGGATGGTTCCGGGCGCCAGCGCGTTGGGGCAAACTGGGGCCCGGGGGGTGGTGT